>NZ_CP061008.1:6434480-6761376 GCF_014490035.1 Achromobacter xylosoxidans
TCGCCGCCCTTCATGTCCGGGTGGCCGGCCAGCGCCACGGCGGTAGCCGTGGACAGGGGGATGCCCTTGTAGGCCGGACCGAACAGCATGTCGAATTCCACGCCCGAATCCAGCAGCGCCTGGGCGTAGAACTGCGCCAGCTTGCCGACCGAGCGTCCGCTGTTGAACAGGCCCGCATTGAAGAAATAGGGACTGATTCGACCCGATTTGACCTTGAAGCTGCCGAAGCGCAGCACGCCCTCGTTCAAGGCGAAGCGGACGAAATCCAGGGCGGTGGCGGAAGATTGGGCGGCGGGCATGCGTAAAGGTCCGGTAGATGGCAAACGCCAGCATTTTATCCGCTGTCGGGGCTATTCCCGGGCGGCGGCGCGGAGTCGGTTAAATTGCTGCCATTGCCCCGGCCCTGGCGGCCGCTCAACAGGAGTTTCGCTTTGCTGCGCATCACGTCGATCAATCTCAACGGTATCCGGTCCGCCTTCCGCAAGGGCCTGCAACCCTGGATGGAAAAGCACGCCGCCGACGTGCTGTGCCTTCAGGAAATCAAGATATCCGACGAAGACCTGACCGACGACCTGCGCCACCCGCCCGGCTATACCGGGCACTTCCACCATGCCGTGAAGAAGGGCTATAGCGGCGTGGGCATCTATTTGCGCGACGCGGCCGAGCGTGTGAACGCCGGCCTGGAATGCGAGGAATTCGATCCTGAAGGCCGCATCATCCGCGCCGACTGGAAGAACCTGTCGGTCATCAGCGCTTACCTGCCCTCGGGCTCCAGCGGCGACGAGCGCCAGCAGGCCAAGTACCGCTTCCTGGACCGCTTCGGCCCCTGGATCGACGCCCTGATGCACGAGCACAAGACCACCGGCCGCGAGTTCATCATCTGCGGCGACTGGAACATCGCGCACAAGGAAATCGACCTGAAGAACTGGAAGGGCAACATGAAGAACTCGGGCTTCCTGCCCGAAGAGCGCGCCTGGCTGACCGACGTGTTCGACAAGCGCGGCTTCGTCGACGTGTTTCGCACCATCGACGATCGCCCCGACCAATACACCTGGTGGAGCAATCGCGGCCAGGCCTGGGCCAAGAACGTGGGGTGGCGCATCGACTACCAGATCGCGACGCCGGGCATCGCCGCCCGCGCCCGCAACGTGGCCATCTACAAGGACGAGCGCTTCTCGGACCACGCGCCCCTGACGATCGACTACGACGCCACGCTCTGAGCAGCATCCACCGGATCGCCCGCCGCCTCCCTTAGCGTTGCGGCGGCTTCCCGGCGCAACCATTCCAGAAAGGCTGCCGCCCGCGGATCTTCCGAACAAGGCCGCGGCGACAGCAGCACGTAGGCCGAGCCGTCGCGGGCAAAGCCGCAAGGCGCCTGCAGCCGGCGGTCGCGCAAGGCGTCGCACGCCATCAAGGCGGAACCTATCGCCACCCCCAGGCCTGCGGCGGCGGCCTGCAAACTCAAATAGAAATGCTCGTAGGCCGGCCCGGCCCGGCGCGGGGGCTTCACGCCCGCCGCCCGCGCCCAGTGCCGCCAGGCTTGCGGACGCGTCGCGCTGCTGAGCGCAGACGCCCCGCCCCAATCCGCTGCGGCCGGGTCCGCGCCCGCGGCGCCGAGCAGTCCCGGCCGGCACACCGGTCCCGTCCATTCCTCGCAAACGCGCTCGGCATGCAGGGCCGCGTCCCAATCGAAGTCATTGCGGCGCAGCGCCACGTCCACGCCCTGGGCGGCGAAATCCACCGGTCCGCCCGCCGCGTACAGATGCACCTGCACGCCGGGATGGGCGCGCTGGAAGTCCGGCAGCCGCGGGATCAACCACATCATGGCGATGGTGGGTTCGCAGGACAGCACCAGGGGCGCATCTGCCGCCGGCTGGCGCAGCTTGGCCAGGCCCGTTGCCAGCTGCTCGAACAGGGCGCTAGTCACCTCGAACAGCTGCCTGCCGGCATCGGTCAGAAAAACAGCCCGGTTGCGGCGTTCGAACAACGCCACGCCCAACGCATCCTCGAGCAGCCGGATCTGCCGGCTGACGGCGCCATGCGTCACGTGCAGCGTTTCGGCGGCCTTGCCGAAGGCCTGATTGCGGGCGGCGGCATCGAACACCCGCAGCGTATTGAGCGGTGGCAGTTTCATGGTGAAAGGTGAGTTTTTTTCACGAATATCCGGCATTAGAAATCGTTTTTCAGGCGCGCGCCAGCATCCCAAAATGCCGGCTCCGTTTCGAAACCCGCCGTCCTGTCGCCATGACCGAACTGATCGCCGTCGCCCTCATCACCATTCTTGCCGTCATCAGTCCCGGACCGGACTTCGCCATGGTCACGCGCAACAGCTATCTGTTCGGCCGGCGCACCGGCCTGATCTGCGCGCTGGGCATCGCGCTGGGCGTGCAGGTGCACGTGTTCTATACGATGTTCGGCGTCAGTCTGCTGGCGCATTACGCGCAGCCGGTGCTGCAGGGCATCAAGCTCGCGGGCGCCTGCTATCTGGTCTACATGGGCTGGAAGACTTTCTTCAACCGCACCCAGGTCAGCCGCGACCTGTCGGCCCGCCCGCCGATCACCGGCTGGCAGGCCTTATACAACGGCTTTCTGACCAATGCGCTCAATCCCAAGACCACGCTATTCGTGGTCAGCACCTATACGCAGGTCGTGTCGCCCGGCACGCCGCTGTCGCGGCAGTTCGGGTATGGCCTGTTCATGTCGCTGGCGCATTGGGTCTGGTTCGGCGCGGTCGCGTGGTCGGTGTCCTCGCCATTCTTGCGGCGGATGCTGCTGGATCATCAGCTTGCGGCCGATCGGGTGGTGGGAGCGGTCCTGATGGCCTTGGGCGCGGCGCTGGCCGCCGTGCAGTTGTAATCCTGCCGCAGGGTCTGATTTCGCTCAAATAAATAATGGGGACATATAATGGCGGCAATGGCCTTCATACCTCCCTGAATATGCCTGAAATCGACCTTTCTTCCCTCGCCGGAAATCGGAAGAGCGCAACCCCTCTTGGGAGAAATAAATGGGGACACATATATTTCCCCAGGGAATTCAAGCATTTCCGCCCAAAACCCTTAGAGAAAGGGCTCATTCCCTTGATTCCAAGTATTAATACGTCCCTATTAAATTAAAAGAAAAAGTGCTTTGATATCAAGGTGATGGCACTATTTTTCGGCTTTGCGCAGGGCAACATTTTGCCCCTACAATCCCCGCACCATACCGGTGCAGCCGTGCACCAAAAAAGAAATTTCGCGCCCCAATCCGGCGCAGTCCGCACCTATTCGAAGCACCCCCAAGGAGATCATGTTGAAAGTGCAGAGTCTGGACGACTTCCTGCGTGGCGTCGCCGCGCGCGACCCGCAGCAGCCTGAGTTCATGCAAGCCGTCCAGGAGGTGATGCTGAGTCTCTGGCCTTTCATCGAAAAGCACCCCCACTACGCCGAGCATGCCGTGCTCGAGCGCCTGGTGGAGCCGGAACGCGTGATCCAGTTCCGCGTGTGCTGGACCGATGACCGCGGCCAGGCCCAGGTCAACCGCGCTTTCCGCATCCAGCACAGCTCGGCCATCGGCCCCTTCAAGGGCGGCATGCGCTTCCACCCCTCGGTGAACCTGTCCATCCTCAAGTTCCTGGCCTTCGAACAGACCCTGAAGAACTCGCTCACCACGCTGCCCATGGGCGGCGGCAAGGGCGGCTCCGACTTCGATCCCAAGGGCAAGTCCGACGCAGAAGTCATGCGCTTCTGCCAGGCCCTGATGATCGAGCTGTACCGCCACCTGGGTCCGGACACCGACGTGCCGGCCGGCGACATCGGCGTGGGCGCGCGCGAAGTCGGCTTCATGGCCGGCATGATGAAAAAGCTGTCCAACTCGACCGCCAGCGTGTTCACCGGCAAGGGCCTGACCTTCGGCGGCAGCCTGATCCGCCCCGAAGCCACCGGCTACGGCACCGTGTACTTCGCTGAAGAAATGCTCAAGCGCGTGGGCAAGTCCTTCGACGGCCTGCGCGTGTCCGTGTCGGGCTCGGGCAACGTCGCCCAGTACGCGATCGAAAAAGCCATGGCGCTGGGCGCCAAGGTCGTGACCGTTTCCGACTCCAACGGCACCGTGGTGGACGAAGCCGGCTTCACGCACGAGAAGCTGGTTGCGCTGATGCACATCAAGAACGACCTGCGCGGCCGCCTGGACACCTACGCCCGCCAATTCGGCCTGACCTATGAGTCCGGCAAGCGTCCCTGGCACGTGCCGGTGGACGTGGCCCTGCCCTGCGCCACCCAGAACGAACTGGAACTGGCCGATGCGCAAACGCTGATCAAGAACGGTGTGCTGTGCGTCGCCGAAGGCGCCAACATGCCCGCCACGCTGGAAGCCGCCAAGGCCTTCATCGCGGCGCGCGTGCTGTACGCCCCGGGCAAGGCCAGCAACGCCGGCGGCGTGGCCGTGTCCGGCCTGGAAATGGCCCAGAATTCGGCCCGCCTGTCCTGGACGCGCGAGGAAGTCGACGCGCGCCTGCACGCCATCATGCGCGACATCCATGAAAATTGCGTGCGCCACGGCCACAGCGAGCGCGAGTACGTGAACTACCTGGACGGCGCCAACATCGCTGGCTTCGTGAAGGTGGCTGACGCGATGCGTCAGCAAGGCTTGTATTAATCCCCCCCCGAAGCGCTGCGCGCTTCCCCCCCAGGGGGGCGCCGCTGCGGACCGGCAGAGCACGGCTCCGCGCGGCCCCGATTGGGGGGAGACCAGCCTAATGCGAGCGGGTCTGCCTCTTCTTGTCTGATTGGACGGACCTGCCGCGACGGCGGGGAGCTGCCTGAGCCGGCCCCTGGGCCGGCTTAGTCTTTCATGCGACTACACCCCCGCGCCATCAGGCGCGGGCAGCGCGTAGCGCTTAATGCTTCATCGTGCCGTGGTTCATGCTGCCGTGGTTCATGCCGGGGTTGTGCGAGGCCGGCTTGACCGTGAATTGCACGGCGACTTCGCCGGCCTTTTCGAACTTCAGCGTGGCCGGGACCGTGCCGCCTTCGGCGAACGGAGCCTTCAGCTTGATGAACATGACGTGGTAGCCGCCCGGGCTGAGCTTGACCTCCGTGTCGGCCGGCAACGCAATGCCGCCTTCCACCTGACGCATCTTCGAGACGCCGTTCTCGGTCTGGACCGTGTGCAGTTCGACGCGCTCGGCCGCGTCGGACGAGACCGACAGCAGGCGGTCCGCGGTCTTGGCGTCGTTGTCGATATCCATATACCCCGCGCCATTGGACTGGCCGGGCGCCGATGCGCGCACCCAGAGGTCGTCGACCTCGATCTGGCCAACCTTGTAGTCCTTCGCCCAGGCCGACCCGGCCGTACACAGGCCCAGGGCGGCGATGACAGCGAACTTGCGGATGTTCATGGGTTGTTCTCCTAGTGGGTTAACGCCGCCTGACCAGGCTGCGGGCAGCTGACAGGACCGAATCCGTCAGGGCTTCCATCGCTTCGGAGTTTACCCGCCAATGCTGCCAATACAGCGGCACATCCTCCCAGGCGCGGCCTCGAAGCAGCATCAGCTGACCTGCATCAAGGTGCTCCTGCACCAAGGGCAGCGGATTCATGGTCCAGCCGAGGCCGCCCAGCGTGGCCTGCACGAACGCGCGGGTGGAGGGCACCCACCAGACCGGCGGCTGCCACGGCGCGGGATCGGCGATCTTGTGCGCGAAGCGCGCCTGCAGCGCGTCCTTGCGGTTGAACACCAGCACCGGCGCCTGCGCCAGCGTCTGGGCGTTGACGCCCTGCGAGAAGTAGCGCTTGTGGAATTCCGGCGTGCAGGTGGCCACGTAGCGCATGCTGCCCAGCGCATGGATGCGGCAGCCCTGGACCGGCTCGGCCAGCGCGGTCACCGCGCCCAGCACCGATCCATTGCGCAGCAGCGTCGCGGTGTGGTCCTGGTCTTCGGACTGCATGTCCAGCGTGGCGCGGGTGCGCGCCGAAAACTGTACGGCCGCGTCGACGAACCAGGTCTCCAGGCTGTCGTGATTGACCGCGACCGGGATGCTGGCATACGGCACATCGTCGTCCGCCACGCCCAGGCGGTCGAGCGCGTCATGCTCCAGCAGCGCCGTCTGCTCGGCCAGCCGCACCAGCACCTGGCCGTCCGCCGTCGCCACCGCCGGCACGGTGCGCTGGACCAGCAAGCGGCCCATGCGGTCCTCCAGCGCCTTGATCCGTTGCGACACCGCGGATGGCGTGACGCTGAGCGATAGCGCCGCCCGCTCGAAACTGCCTTCCCGCACCACCGCGGCCAGGGCCCGCAGGTTGCCGTGATCGATTTTCATAAAATTAGTTTTGCTTAAGATAGTGAAGGAAAATTAGCTTTATTTCATATTCACCGCAAGCGAAAATGCCTTATTACCGGAGCGCCTATAGCGCCCGGCGTTGTCATCCAAGCGCCGCCACAGGCGTAGCAGCACAGGTGCAGGTCATGTTCGCCACGTTGTCATCCCCCCTCTTTTTCACTGCCTGGGCCAGCGGCACGGCCACCGGGCTGGGCCTGTTCGCGGTCGTGGGCGCGCAAAGCGCGTTCATCCTGCGACAGGGGCTGATGCGCGCCCACCTCCTGAGCGTGGTCGCCATCTGCGCGCTGATCGACGCCGTCTTCATCTTCGCCAGCGTCTCCGGCCTGCAGGCGCTCACTGCCTGGTTCCCCTGGCTGACGACCGCCGTGCTGTGGTTCGGCGTGGCTTTCCTTTCGTGGTACGCGCTGCAGTCGGCGCGCCGCGCCTGGACCGCCACCGGCGGCCTGGCCGCCGCCCGCGACGTGGTGCCTTCGCGCCGCGCCGCCATGCTGGGCGCGCTGGGCTTTTCGCTGCTGAATCCGCATTTCTGGCTGGACATGGTGGTGGTCGGCTCGCTGGCGCACGGCTTCGAGGAAGCACGCATGGCATTCGCCGCCGGCGCCTTCACCGCCAGCCTGCTGTGGCTCGCCGTGCTCGGCATCGGCTCGCGCCTGTTCGCCCCGTTCTTCGCCAGCGCATCGGCCTGGCGCGTGCTGGACGGCATCATCGCGGTGGTCATGGCCGCGCTGGCGGTCAGCCTGGCCCTCAAGGGCGTGTAGGCGCATTCAAGCCACCTCTCCAGAAGTTCCCCGAACGGCCGCCCGGATCCTCCAGCGGCCGGTTTTCTTGCTTGCTGCACCCGCCACGTCCGGAGTCCCTCATGTACAGCTCCACCTTCATCTTCGCCGCCAGGCAGTTCGACGATAATTTCCACCGCCTGGATCAAGCCATCGCCGCCGCCGCCCGCGCCATTCCAGGCTACGCGGGCGAAGAGAGCTGGGCTGACGCCACGCGCGGCCTGATCTCCAACGTCTACTACTGGGAATCGCTGGAGGCGCTGGAACAACTGATCCGCCACCCCGCGCACCTGCAGGCCAAGGCCGCGCAAGCGCGCTGGCTGGACGGCTATCGCGTGGAAATCTGCCAGGTGCTCAGGCGCTACGGCGAGGGGCTGGCCCCGCCGTCCTTATAATCTGCCGGTTGCCATTCTTTCGTCGGGCGCAACACCGGCCCGCCAGACGATCATGCGCGGTCCCTCCCCTTCCAAAGATGTGCGCCTGCCCCCCCTTGCCGCCATCCAGGCCTTCGAAGCCGCTGCCCGCCTGGGTTCCTTCGAACGCGCCAGCGAAGAGCTGTTTGTCACCGCCAGCGCCATCGGCAAGCGCATCGCCGCGCTGGAGACCTTGCTGGACGTCACCCTCTTCATCCGCAGCAGCCGCGGCGCCACGCTGAGCTCCGCCGGGCGCGAATACCTGGACCAGGTCCGTACCGCGCTGGACCTGCTGTCGGACGCCTCCCTGCACAAGCGCGGCGAACCCAAGCTCGAACCCCTGCGTGTCGTCTCTACCCCCACGTTCGCCCGCCAGGTGCTGATCCCCGCGCTGCCCGGCTTCACCGCCGCGCATCCGGAGGTGGAGCTGGAAATCATGCTGTCCATTCCCTACCTGGACATCATGCCGCCCAATGCCGACGTCTGGGTGCGCTTCGGCAGCGGCAAATATCCAGGCTTGAACGCACGCCAACTGACGGCCGATCCCGTGTTCGCCGTCTGCGCGCCCAGCTACCGCGACCAGCATGGCCCCTTCGAGCGGCCCGCCGATCTGGCGCGGGCGCAACTGCTGCGCTGCCCCATGGAGCCGTGGCGGCCCTGGCTGGCCGCCGCCGGGCTGGACTGGCCCGAGCCCGCGCGCGGCGTGTGGCTGGTGGACCTGGGCATCATGCTGGCGGCTGCGCGCGCCGGCCAGGGCCTGGCGCTCACGCGACGCGCGCTGGCGGCTGAATGGCTGGACGAGGGCAAGCTGGTGCGCGTCCTGGACATCGAAATTCCCGGCGAATGCCAGTATTACCTGTGCACCGAAACCTCGCGCCCGCCGGGCAGGGCAGTCCAAGCGTTTTCCCTATGGTTGGAAGGCGTGTGCAAACAGGTTTCCCAATGGCCGCAAGGCCCGCAGGCCGGTAAGGAATAAATTTCCAGGCCGGGGCGGAATGAAATTCCGCGCAATCCGCCGCCGCGCTGGCTAGGATGCGGCCAATGCAACGTCCCGCCCATGTCCTCAACGGCACGCAGCCGCCCCCTTCCCAATCCCAGGCCGCGCCATCGCGCATGGCAGGACACCCTATACGTTTGTACTAGGTATTTACGCGGAAAAACCCTGCCGGGTCAGTTTCGCGTAAGTGATTAGGCAGACAGTCACGACACGCCACACAGGAGAGCGCCGCAGCAACGATTTCCGCCGCCTGGCGCCGGCACACGGTTTTCCACGCAGTTCTACCAATTACAACGGAGACATCCATGGATTTTCGTTTGAAGCTGCTTGCAGGAACCCTTGCACTTGCCGCAACGGCCGCGTCCCACGCCGCCGACCCCATCAAGATCGGCGTGGCCGGCCCCTATACAGGCGGCTCGTCCTCCATGGGCGTCAGCATGCGCGACGGCGTGCGCCTGGCCATTGAAGAAATCAACAAGAACGGCGGCGTCATGGGACGCCAATTGATCGCCGTCGAACGCGACGACGAAGCCAAGAACGAGCGCGGCGTGCAGATCGCGCAAGAGCTGATCAACAAGGAACAGGTGGCGGCCACCGTCGGCTACATCAATACCGGCGTGGCGCTGGCCTCGCAGCGCTTCTACCAGGACGCCAAGATTCCCGTGTTCAACAACGTGGCCACGGGCAGCGTGATCACGCACCAGTTCAAGGCGCCGGAATACCCGAACAACTACGTGTTCCGCAACGCCGCGCACGACAGCATCCAGGCCCCGATGATCGTGGAAGAAGCGGTGACCCGCCGCGGCTTCAAGAAGGTCGCGATCCTGGCCGACTCCACCAACTACGGCCAGCTCGGCCGCGAAGACCTGGAAAAGGCCCTGGACGCCAAGGGCATCAAGCCCGTGGCCGTGGAGAAGTTCAACATCAAGGACGTCGACATGACGGCCCAGCTGCTGAAAGCCAAGGCCGCCGGCGCCGAAGCCGTGCTGACCTACGGCATCGGTCCCGAACTGGCCCAGGTTGCCAACGGCATGACCAAGCTGGGCTGGAAGGTGCCGATCATCGGCAGCTGGACCCTGTCCATGGCCAACTACATCGACAACTCCGGCGCCAACGGCGAAGGCGCGCGCATGCCGCAGACCTTCATCCAGGACCCGGACACGCCCAAGCGCAAGGCCTTCATCGACGCCTACCTGGCCAAGTTCAAGCCCAAGAACAACCGCATCGACTCGCCGGTGTCGGCCGCCCAGGGCTATGACTCGATCTATCTGCTGGCCGCGGCCTTCAAGCAGGCCAACTCCACCGACGGCCCGAAGGTCCGCGAGGCCCTCGAAAACCTGCAGACGCCCGTCGAGGGCGTGGTGATGACCTACAACAAGCCCTTCAGCGCAGACAACCACGACGCGATCACCGCGAAGGAAGTGGTCATCGGCGAGGTCAAGGGCGGCCGCGTCATCAAGGCCAACTAAGGTCCCGCAGCGCATCACGGCGGCGGCTGCCCGGCCGCCGCCAGCCGCGCCCTGTCGCCCAGGGCGCGGGCTTGCCGCCGCCTGAAAACCGCGTTCTGCCCAAGGGGGTTGGGACGGAACCACAGCGCCACACGACACACACCATGATTCTTCTACAGCTCATCTATAGCGGTATCGCGCTGGGCATGATCTATGCCGTCATCGCGTTCGGATACCAGCTCACGTTCGCCACGTCGGGCACCCTGAACTTCGGCCAGGGCGAAGCCCTGATGCTGGGCGCGCTGGTCGGCCTGACGCTGGTCGGCCTGGGCGTGAACTACTGGGTGATGATACCCATCGTCTGCATCTTCGGATTCGCGCAAGGCGCGCTGGTCGAACGCGTGGGCGTCAGGCCCGCCATCAAGACCCGCTCGGAGTTCGGCTGGATCATGGCCACCATCGCGCTGGGCATCATCTTCAAGAACGTCGCCGAGAACATCTGGGGCCGCGACGACCTGCGCTTCCCTTCGCCGCTGCCGGAAGCGCCGATCCAGGTGCTGGGCGCCAACGTGCTGCCCATGGAGCTGCTGGTGGTGTTCGGCGCGCTGGCGATGATGCTGCTGGTGGAAATCTTCAATCGCAAGTCCATCTACGGCAAGGCCTTCGTCGCAACGTCCAACGACCGCGACGCCGCCGGCCTGATGGGCATCAACACCGGCATGGTGATCACGTTTTCCTACGCGCTGTCCTCGCTGACGGCCGCGTTCGCCGGCGTGCTGGTCGCGCCGCTGACCCTGACCGGCGCCACCATGGGCGCGGTGCTGGGGCTCAAGGCCTTCGCGGTCGCCATCATCGGCGGCCTGTCCAGCGGCATGGGCGTGGTGGTGGGCGGACTGATCCTGGGGATCGCCGAAACGACCACCGGTTTCTATCTTTCAACGGGGTACAAAGACGTGCCGGGATTGGTGTTGCTGCTGCTCGTACTGACCTTCAAGCCCGCCGGCCTGTTCGGCAAGACCGCGATCAAGAAGGTGTAAGCGATGAAACCCTTGCACCTTTTGCTATCCATCGTGGCCGTGGCCTGCCTGGCCGCCGTGCCGCTGGGCGTGACCAACACGTACTACCTGCACCTGATCGAAACCATCATGATCTATTCGATCCTGCTGTTCGGGCTCGATATCGTGGTGGGCTACACCGGCCAGGTGTCGCTGGGCCACGCCGGCCTGTTCGGCATCGGCTCGTACGTCGCCGGCGTGCTGTTCTTCCATCTGCAGATGCCCATCTGGGTGATCCTGCCCGCCGCCATCCTGATCGCGGCGGCCTTCGGCGCGGTGCTGGCGCTGCCGGCGCTGCGGGTCACAGGGCCGTACCTGGCGATGGTGACGCTGGCGTTCGGCACCATCATCCAGATCCTGATCAACGAGATGACCTTCATGACCGAAGGGCCCTTGGGCATCAAGATCTCCAAGCCCGCCATCGCCGGACACGTGCTGACCAAGAGCGAATACTTCTGGCTGGTCGCGGCGCTGCTGGTGCTGTCGCTGATCGTGGTGCACCGCATCCTGAAGTCGCACCTGGGCCGCTCGTTCGAGGCCCTGCGCGACAGCCCCATCGCTTCCGACTGCATGGGCGTGTCGGTCTACCGGCACAAGGTGTTCGCCTTCGTCATCAGCGCCGGCTTCGCCGGCCTGGCCGGCGCGCTGTACTCGTATTCGGAACAGTACATCTCGCCCAACACCTACAACTTCGAACTGACCATCCTGTTCCTGCTGGCCATCATCATGGGCGGACGCAAGAGCCGCACGGGCGCGCTGCTGGGCGCGTCCATCATCGTGCTTCTTCCCAAGATGCTGGATGACATCGCAACCTTCCGGCTGATCGCGCTGGCCGTGGCCATCCTGGTCACTGTCGGCAGCGCCATCGCGATCTCCAAGGGCCGCACCGAACCCCGCCGCGTCGCCGTGCCGGTGATCGGCACCATCCTGCTGGCGGTGTTCTCATACTGGCTGGAAGCGGTCACCGACTGGCGCCTGACGATCTTCGGCGCCATGATCCTGTTCGTCGTGTACTACCTGCCCGACGGCATCGTGGGCTTCGTGCGCAACCTGTTCTTCTCCAACCGCCGCGCCGCGCTCTCGGTCAAATCGGATCTGGTGAAGGCGCAGGAAGCCGTGCCCGATGCGGCCAAGGGCAAGGGCGACACGCTGCTCGCGGCCAAGGGCGTGCTGATGCAGTTCGGCGGCCTGAAGGCGCTGAACCAGGTTGACCTGACCGTCAAGCGCGGCACCATCCATGGCCTGATCGGCCCCAACGGCTCCGGCAAGAGCACCATGATGAACGTGCTGACGGGCATCTACGTGCCGACCGCCGGCGCGGTGGAGTTCTCGGGCAAGTCGCTGGTCGGCATGACACCGGCCGACATTGCCGAAACCGGCATCGCGCGCACCTTCCAGAACGTGCAGCTGTTCGGCGAAATGACGGCGCTGGAAAACGTACTGGTCGGCCTGCACCACACCTTCACCACGGGCCTGGCCGGCATCGCGCTGCGCACGTCCAAGTGGAAAGGCGAGGAACAGGGCGCCCGCGCCCGCGCCATGGCGCTGCTGGAATTCGTGGGCCTGGAATCCCTGGCCAGCGAAGAGGCGCGCAACCTGCCCTACGGCAAACAGCGCCTCCTGGAAATCGCCCGCGCGCTGGCGCTGGACCCGCAACTGCTGTTGCTGGACGAACCCGCGGCCGGCCTGACCGCGCCCGACATCGTCGAACTGCTGGCCATCATCCGCAAGGTGCGCGACCACGGCATCACGCTGATTCTCATCGAACACCACATGGACGTGGTGATGGGAGTCTGCGACACCGTGTCGGTGCTGGACTTCGGCCAGAAGATCGCCGAGGGCCTGCCCAACGAAGTGCAAAGCAACGCCAAGGTCATCGAGGCGTATCTGGGCGGCGCGCCCGCCTGACGCCAAGGGGACAACAAGATGCTATCGATCAAGAATCTGGAAGCGGGCTACGGCAAGGTGAAGGTGCTGCACGGCATCAGCATGGAAGTGCCGAAGGCCAAGGTGGTGACGCTGATCGGCTCCAACGGCGCCGGCAAGACCACCACGATGCGGGCGCTGTCCGGCATGATCCGCCCCACCGCGGGCGAGGTCACGCTGAGCGGCAAGCGCATCGACGGCCTGGAGTCCCACCGCATCGCGCGGCTGGGCCTGGCGCACTCACCCGAGGGCCGGCGCGTGTTCCCAACGCTGTCGGTCACCGACAACCTGCTGCTGGGCGCTTTCCCGCGCCTGACGGGCAGCCGTCCCAAGGGCGACGTGCAGTCCGACCTGGGCCGGGCCATGGATCTGTTTCCGCGCCTGAAGGAGCGACGCGATCAGTTGGCCGGCACGCTGTCTGGAGGCGAGCAGCAGATGCTGGCCATGGCGCGCGCGGTGATGCTGAATCCGGAACTGGTGCTACTGGACGAGCCTTCAATGGGGCTGGCGCCGATCCTGGTGGAAGAAGTGTTCCGGATCATTGCGCGGCTCAAGGATGAAGGGGTGACGATGCTGCTGGTGGAGCAGTTTGCTGCTGCTGCATTGAATGTGGCGGATTATGGGTATGTGTTGGAGAACGGGCGGATTTCGGTGCATGGGAGTGCGGATAAGTTGAAGCATGATCCGGCTGTAGTTGCGGCATATTTGGGTGGGTCGCATTAGGGATGTGCTGCGCGGCGGGCGTTCTTTCTATTGACGCCTGCCACGTTGGGGACTCGCGCTGCGCGGGGCAACGATTGCGGTCCGGAGCCTTCGCTCCGGACTTCCCCTTCGTCATCGTCGTTGCCGCCTGCGGCGGCTGCCTTCCGATTCCCTCGGGCTTATCGACGCCCCGCGCAGCGCGAGTCCCCAACGCGGCAGGCTGCATTGTCTGAATCTTCACGGGCGCTGGGGCGAGTGGTGTGCTTGGCGTTTTTTTCCGCATCGGGGTGTGGTGGCGGGTCTTGCGGGGCCCGCCCCAGGCCGGCCGCGCGGGCGGCCTTTTGGGGCCTACGCGGTGTCTTGCGTCGCGTGATGGCGCTGCGCGCAGTGGCTGCGGCATCACGTCTATTCAGCCCAGCCCAGCATCTACATTTCAACTCCGATGCCGGATGGGCGGCGCGCGCGAGACACTCTGCATGCGCAAGCCACGGCCCATCGCGCGCCGCCCATCACCGCCCCACCCCCAGGACGGCGATGCCATCAGAAAACAGCTGTCCACATTCGCGACAGCGAGCACTATCGAAATTTCAAAAATCACGTATGTCATTTATGGCCGCCCGCGCGGCCATAAATGACGGGCAGCACAAGACTCGACACTGGCCACGGATCTAACAGCGCAGCGACCCAAGACGACAGTAGCCCGTCGGCGCGGGCGGCGTGGCGGCTCGCAACCTCGATGCGCCCGAGGGAATCCGAAGGGAAGGCCGAAGGCCTGGACGAGGATGACGAAGGGGCAGTCCGGAGCGAACGCTCCGGACCGCAATCGTGGGCGCGAGCCGCCACGCCGCACGCGACGACGGGCGGCCTACGAACAAGACCGCCCGCCAATAGAACACAAATCAACGATCAAACAATCGTCAACGTCACATCAATATTGCCCCG
The DNA here is from genome assembly GCF_014490035.1 of Achromobacter xylosoxidans. Classification (NCBI taxonomy): domain Bacteria; kingdom Pseudomonadati; phylum Pseudomonadota; class Betaproteobacteria; order Burkholderiales; family Alcaligenaceae; genus Achromobacter; species Achromobacter xylosoxidans. The sequence continues at coordinate 6,449,054 of NZ_CP061008.1, forward strand.
CGTAGCATTCGAATAAGGGCAAACGATATGCGCCGCAGCGACCAGCTTCTCTGCCTCGGCCCGCTCCATCCCCGGCAACGAAATCTTCAATTCGACTTCGATCCCGAACCCCGTAGGAATAGGACCGATGCCAACAGCGCCGTCGATCGTCGCATTCGACGGCATGGCGATCTTGTCGCGGCCGGCGACGAATTTCATGGCGCCCATGAAGCAGGCCGAATAGCCCACGGCGAACAGCTGTTCCGGATTGGTGCCGGCCGCGCCCGCGCCGCCCAGTTCCTTCGGCGTGGTCAGCTTGACGTTCAGGTTGCCGTCGTCCGTCGCGCCCGTTCCTTCACGGCCGCCGGTAACGTGCGCATGGGCGCGGTACAGCACTTTTTCGATAGACATGATGCGTTTCCTTGTAGGGAAGTGGGGGTTGAACTGCCAGGCCTGGCGGGAACATCCCGCTGCGACCCTTACTATTTAAATAGCGCAATATTAAATAGCGCACTATTTATTTAACCTAACAGTAGCGGGCCTGGCCCGCTACTTCAAAGACTTGCGCTCAGCTTCTCCCGCAGCGCATGCAGCGTTTTCATCATACCTTGCGCCTCTTCCAGCGAACACTGCGCGGCGCCCGCGATCGAGTGCGGCACGGCCTCGGCCTGCGCGCGCAGTTCGCGGCCCTGGCGGGTCAGCCCGACGATCACCTGGCGCTCGTCTTCCACGGCGCGCTTGCGCGTCACCAGGCCCGCCGCTTCCAGGCGCTTGAGCAGCGGCGTCAGCGTGGCCGAATCCAGGAACAGGCGCTCGCCGATATCCGTCACCGTAATCTCGTCGCCTTCCCACAGCACGAGCATCACCAGGTACTGCGGATAGGTCAGATCCAGCCCGCGCAGCAGCTTGCGGTACACCTTGTTCATCGCCAGCGAAGTCGAGTACAGGGCGAAGCACAGCTGGCTGTCCAGCAGCAGCGGATTGAATGCAGCCTTGGCTTTGGATCGAGATTTCATTGCGCAATATTAAATAGCGCGCGATTTATCGTCAACAACTATTTTGAGCAAAACCGCCGGCGCCTATGCCGGCTCGCCCTCGGCCGCGGCACGGTCCGACCCGTATTGTTTCAGACCGTCCAGGTCCAGCACCCGGACAGCGCCGTATTCCACGTTCAGCAGGCCCGCCTCTTCCAGCTTGCGCAGCGCCTGGTTGGCGCGCTGGCGCGACACTCGGGCCAGATAGCCGACTTCTTCCTGCGTAATCGCCAGGCGCATGCCCATGCCGGGATACAGCAAAGGGTTGAAGAGTTCGGCCAGGCAGCGGGCCACGCGCGCATCCGGGTCCAGCAAACGGTCGTACTCCGCCTTGCCGATGAACTGCGCCACGCGCTCGTTCAATTGGTGGAGCAGATAGCGGTTGAATGGGATGCTGCTGTCCAGCAGCCAGTCGAACGTGGTGGCCGGCAAACGCGCCACCACCGAATCCCGCAGCGCAACGATGTCGTACTTGCGGATTTCGCGCTTGAGCAGCGAACCCTCGCCGATCCAGCCGCCCGCAGGCACGCCGGTCAGCGAAGCCACCTTGCCTTCCGCATTGCCCACCGAAACCTTGACCAACCCTGCCAGCACTCCTATCCAAGCCTGGGCGAGTTCACCTTTGCGCTCTATGATCGACCCGGCAACCACCTGCTGCACGGTAAGGTCCCGCTCGACGCGCTCTTGCTGATCGCGGCTGAGCACGCGAAACCAGGCGGCGGCGAGTTGCAGGGAGTCGGATAGCTGCATCGGGAATACCCTAAAAGTTCCTTGAATGTCGCGATGGTGACAGTTGGTAGCAACCCAACCTTATACCTTAACTCCTGCCGTAAATCTAAAACCAACTGGTCAAGCGCCTCATCGCCGCCGCCGCTCTCGCGGACTCCCGGCCCGATGCGCCCAAACCGGAGGAGACATCGTGGCACATACACCGCCCGCATCTGCACAGATGCCGGCGGCGCTGGATACCTTTCCGGCGCTGCTGTTCACGCATGCCAGCGTTCGTGGGTCGCGGCCCGCCATACGCGAAAAAGATCTGGGGATCTGGCAAACCCTCACGTGGTCCGAAGTGGCGGAGCATGTCCGGCACGTCGCCCATGGCTTGGCCGCATTGGGCATCAAACCCGGCATGCACGTGGCCGTGATCGGCGAAAACCGCCCGCGCCTGTACATGGCCATGATGGCTGCGCAGTCGCTCGGTGCGATACCGGTTCCGCTCTACCAGGATGCCGTGGCGCAGGAAATGGTCTACGTGCTGCAGGACGCCGAGATCAGCGTGGCCATCGTCGAAGACCAGGAACAGGTCGACAAGATGCTCGAAGTCCACGAGCAATGTCCCGCGCTCAAGCACGTGGTGTATGACGATCCGCGCGGCCTGCGCCATTACACCGACCCGATGCTGCGCTCGTATGAACAGCTGGAAGAGCTGGGCCGCGAGTACGCCAAACAGCATCCCGGCTTCTTCGACCAGGCCGTCGCAGCCGTGCAGCCGCATGATCCGGCCGCCATGTTCTACACCTCCGGCACCACCGGCAAGCCCAAGGGCGTGGTGCTCACGCACCATGCGCTGATCGACCGCGCGCGCGCCGTGTCCGATATGGAAAAGCTGACCGACCAGGAAGACGTGCTGGCCTATCTGCCGCCCGCCTGGATCGGCCAGAACATGTTCTCGTACACGCAGCTGCTGGTAACGGGCTTTACCGTGAACCATCCTGAATCGCCCGACACCGTGTCGATCGACATGCGCGACATCGGCCCCACCTATTACTTCGCGCCGCCGCGCGTGCTGGAAGGCCTGCTGACACACGTGATGATCCGCATGGAAGACGCGGGACTGATCAAGCGCAAGCTGTTCGCGGCCTGCATGAAGCTCGCGCGCCGCGTGGGCGCCAAGATCCTGGACGGCGAGCAGGTCGGCGCCTGGGACCGTCTGCGCTACGCGCTGGGCAACATGATGATCTACGGTCCGCTGCGCAACGCGCTGGGCATGAGCCGGGTGCGCGTGGCCTATACCGCGGGCGAGGCCATCGGCCCCGACCTGTTCGTGTTCTACCGCTCCATCGGCATCAACCTCAAGCAGCTCTACGGCTCCACCGAAACCTCGGTCTTCGTCTGCGTGCAGCCCGACGGCCAGGTACGCGACGACACCGTGGGCCCGCCCGTCGAAGGCGTGGAGATCCGCGTGGCCGACAACGGCGAGATCCTGGTCAAGAGCCCCGGGCTCTTCAAGGAGTACTACCGCAACCCCGAAGCCACCGCCGAAGCGCGCAGCGCCGACGGCTGGTTCCATACGGGCGACGCGGGCTATCTGGACACCGACGGCCAGTTGAAGATCATCGACCGCGCCAAGGACGTGGGCAAGCTCGCCAACGGCGCCCTGTTCGCGCCCAAGTACATCGAAAACAAGCTCAAGTTCTTCCAGCACATCAAGGAAGCGGTCGCCTTCGGCGCCAACCGCGACGACGTGTGCGCCTTCATCAACATCGACCTGGAAGCCGTGGGCAACTGGGCCGAACGCCGCGGCATGCCCTATGCCGGCTACACCGACCTGGCGTCCAAGGACGAGGTCTACCAGCTGATCGCCGAATGCGTGGAACAGGTCAACGCCGACCTGGCCACCGATCCCAAGCTGTCGGCCTCGCAGATCAGCCGCTTCCTGATCCTGCACAAGGAACTGGATCCGGACGACGACGAATTGACCCGCACGCGCAAGGTGCGCCGCGCCTTCATCGCGCAGAAGTACGGCGTGCTGATCGACGCGCTCTTTGGCGGCAAGCAGTCGCAGTTCATCGAGACCGAAGTGAAATTCGAAGACGGACGCACCGGCAAGATCTCGGCGGATCTGAAGATCCGCCCGGTCAAGACGTTTCCCGCCATTACTGCCAAGGCCGCGTAGAGATCATGAGCAACAACGACCGCGACCAGCGTATCGGCGACGTCATGCTGGACATGCAGAACATCTCGCTGTCCTTCGGCGGCGTGAAGGCGCTGACGGACATATCCTTCAACGTGCGCGAACACGAGATCCGCGCCATCATCGGCCCCAACGGCGCCGGCAAGAGCTCGATGCTCAACGTCATCAACGGCGTCTACACGCCGCAGCAGGGCGGCATCGAATTCCGCGGCGAACGCTTCTCGCGCATGAATCCGCGCCGCGCCGCTGAAATGGGCATCGCGCGCACGTTCCAGAACCTGGCCCTGTTCAAGGGCATGAGCGTGCTGGACAACATCATGACCGGCCGCAACCTGCGCATGAAGTGCGGGCTGCTGGCCCAGGCCTTCCGCCTGGGGCCGGCCGAGCGCGAAGAGATCAAGCACCGCGAATTCGTCGAGAACATCGTCGACTTCCTGGAAATCCAGGCCTACCGCAAGACGCCCGTGGGCCGCCTGCCCTACGGCCTGCAAAAGCGCGTGGACCTGGGCCGCGCGCTGGCGATGGAGCCGCGCCTGCTGTTGCTGGACGAGCCCATGGCCGGCATGAACATCGAAGAGAAGCAGGACATGAGCCGCTTCATCCTGGATGTGAACGACGAGTTCGGCACCACCATCGTGCTGATCGAGCACGACATGGGCGTGGTCATGGATATCTCGGACCGCGTCGTGGTGCTGGACTACGGCAAGAAGATCGGCGACGGCAAGCCGGACGAGGTCCGTGCCAACGAAGACGTCATCCGAGCTTACCTTGGCGTCGGCGGCGAAGCCGCCGTCGCCAAGGACGCGCCTGCGCAGGAGGGAGCCCCCTCCCCTAACCCTCCCCCCAAGGGGGAGGGAGAAAGCAAGCCGGCAACGCTGAACTAGGAAGCGGACATGGGATTTTTTCTAGAGACCTTACTCGGCGGCCTGATGAGCGGCATGCTGTATGCCCTGATCGGCCTGGGCTTCGTGCTGATCTTCAAGGCTTCGGGCGTCTTCAACTTCGCGCAGGGCGCGATGGTGCTGGTCGCCGCGCTGTCCATGGCCCGCTTCTCGGAGTGGCTGCCGCGCTGGTTCGGCTTTGACAACATGATCCTGGCCAACGTGCTGGCATTCATCGTCAGCGCCATCGTGATGTTCCTGCTGGCGGTCGCCATCGAACGCTTCGTGCTGCGCCACCTGGTCAACCAGGAAGCCACCACCCTGCTGATGGCCACGCTGGGCATCAGCTACTTCCTGGATGGCCTGGGCCAGATCACTTTCGGCAGCTCGGTGTATTCCATCAACGTCGGCATGCCCAAGGATCCGCTGATGATCCTGGACTCGGTCTTCGAGGGCGGATTGCTGATCAACCTGGAAGACCTTACCGCAGCGGTGATTGCCGCCCTGCTGGTGGCCGCGCTGGCGCTGTTCTTCCAGTACACCTCGACCGGCCGCGCCCTGCGCGCGGTCGCCGACGATCACCAGGCCGCGCAGTCCATCGGCATTCCGTTGAACCGCATCTGGGTGATCGTCTGGAGCGTGGCCGGGCTGGTCGCGCTGGTGGCCGGGATCATCTGGGGCTCGAAGTTCGGCGTGCAGTTCACGCTGTCCACCGCGGCGCTGCGGGCCCTGCCGGTGGTGATCCTGGGCGGCCTGACCTCGGTGCCGGGCGCCATCCTGGGCGGCCTGATCATCGGCGTGGGCGAAAAGCTGTCCGAGGTCTATTTGGGGTCGCTGGTGGGCGGCGGTATCGAAATCTGGTTCGCCTATGTGCTGGCGCTGGTGTTCCTGCTGTTCCGTCCGCAAGGGCTGTTCGGCGAGAAGATCATCGACCGTGTCTGAGCCCAAAGGCCCTCTAGGATAAAAACATGTTCTATCGCGAAAACGGCCAGTTCAAGACCAGCTATCGCGCTGACCAGCAGATCTTCCCGATCCGCCAGGACCGCATCTTCATCTGGCTGCTGCTGGCGGTGGCGTTCGTCGCCATCCCGGCCATGGCCAGCGACTACCTGCTGCGCGCCATCCTGATCCCGTTCCTGATCCTGGCGCTCGCCGCCGTGGGCCTGAACATCCTGGTGGGCTATTGCGGCCAGATCTCGCTAGGCACCGGCGCCTTCATGGCGGTGGGCGCCTATGCGGCCTGGAACTTCGGCGTGCGCTTTCCCGGCATGCCGCTGGTCGTCCAGATCCTGCTGGGCGGCTTCTTCGCCACCATTGTGGGCGTGATCTTCGGCATACCCAGCCTGCGCATCCGCGGCCTGTACCTGGCGGTGGCGACGCTGGCCGCGCAGTTCTTCGTGGACTGGGCGTTCCTGCGCATTCCCTTCTTCACCAACTACTCGTCGTCCGGCAACGTCTCGGTGCCGCCGCTGACGGCCTTCGGCCTGCCGGTGCAGAGCGCGCTGGAAAAGTACCTGTTCGTGCTGATCCTGGTCGTCATCTTCAGCCTGTTGGCCAAGAACCTGGTGCGCGGCGCCATCGGCCGCCAATGGATGGCGATCCGCGACATGGACGTGGCGGCCTCCGTCATCGGCATCCGCCCCATGTACGCCAAGCTCACGGCCTTCGCGGTCAGCTCGTTCATCGTCGGCGTGGCCGGGGCCTTGTGGGGCTACATCCACCTGGGTTCATGGGAACCGCTGGCGTTCGACCTGACGCGTTCGTTCCAGCTGCTGTTCATGGTCATCATCGGCGGGCTGGGTTCGATCATCGGCAGCTTCTTCGGCGCGGCGTTCATCGTGCTGGTGCCGGTGGCGCTGTCCAACATCCCGCACGCGCTGGGCATCCCGCTGTCGGTGGACACGGCGGCGCACATCGAACACATGGTGTTCGGCGCGCTGATCGTGTTCTTCCTGATCGCCGAACCGCACGGACTGGCCAGACTATGGAGCATCGGCAAGGAGAAGCTGCGCATCTGGCCGTTCCCGCATTGATTTCGCATTGATTTCCGCGGTCCGCGGCGGCACAAGCGCGGCGGACCCGCCCTGAATACCCGGCTCAAGACCGGGCCAATCCCGGTGTCCCAGGGTTTACTGACCCAAACACCACGCAGGAGGTAAATGGAGATGAAGCGTCTTAACCTGAAGTTGGCGGCAGCTTTGATGGCCGCAGCCGGCGCCGCAGGCGCCGTGGCCACGCCGGCAATGGCGGCGGAAGAGCAGTTCGTTCCGTTGCTGGTGTATCGCACCGGGTCCTTCGCGCCCCTGGGCATTCCCTGGGCCGACGGCAAGCTGGACTACCTGAAGCTGGTCAACGAACGCGATGGCGGCGTCAACGGCGTCAAGATCACGTACGAAGAGTGCGAAACCGCCTACGCCACCGACCGCGGCGTGGAATGCTACGAGCGCCTGAAGGGCAAGGGAACCGGCGCATCGGGCTTCGACACCCAGTCCACCGGCATCACCTTCGCCGTCAGCGACAAGGCCATGGTCGACAAGGTGCCGGTCGAAACGATGGGCTACGGCCTGTCGCAGTCGGTCGACGGCAGCGTGTTCGAGTGGAACTTCCCGCTGCTGGGCACCTACTGGACCGCGGCCGACGTGATGATCCAGGACATCGCCAAGAAAGAAGGCGGCATGGACAAGCTCAAGGGCAAGAAGATCGCCCTGGTCTACCACGACTCGCCGTACGGCAAGGAGCCGATCCCCCTGTTGCAGAAGCGCGCGGCCAAGGAAGGCTTCGAGCTGGTGCTCTATCCCGTGACCGCCCCCGGCGTGGAACAGAAGTCCACCTGGCTGCAGATCCGCCAGGCGCGCCCCAACTACGTGCTGCTGTGGAGCGCCGGCATCATGACGCCGACCGCCATCCGCGAAGCCCAGGCCAGCGGCTATCCGCGCGACAAGATGTACGCCATCTGGTGGGCCGGCTCTGAAGGCGACGTGAAGGACCTGGGCGATGTCGCCAAGGGCTACAACGCCATCACCATCCACAACAGCGGCGCCGAACACGACAAGGTCTACGACGACCTGAAGAAGTTCGTCTACGACAAGGGCCAGGGTTCGGACAAGACCGGCAAGACCACGCTGGGCACCATCGCCCATACCCGCGGCATGATGATCTCGATGCTGCAGGTGGAAGCGATCCGCACCGCGCAGGAAAAGTTCGGCAAGGGCAAGGCGCTGACGCCGGACCAGGTGCGCTGGGGCTTCGAGAACCTGGACCTGACGCAGGAGAAGCTGGACAAGCTGGGCTTCGGCCAGATCATGCGTCCGGTCAAGACCTCTTGCAGCAACCACAAGGGCGACGACTGGGCCCGCATCGTGCAGTGGGACGGCGCGAAGTTCAAGGTCGCCTCCGACTGGTACCAGGCCGACAAGACCATCCTGGACCCGATGGTCAAGGAAAGCGCAGCGAAGTACGCGAAAGAAAAGAACATCACGCCCCGCACTTGCGAGAACTGATGTGAACCGGCCGCCGGTCCTGCATAAGGGGCCGGCGGCCACCAAGCCGCAGGAACAGCCATGACCGCTGCAACGACTTCCGCAGTACCCGCAGACACCCCCAAGGTGCTGCTCGACGTGAACGGCATCGAGGTGATCTACAACCACGTGATCCTGGTGCTCAAGGGCGTTTCCCTGCAAGTGCCGGAAGGCAAGATCGTGGCCTTGCTGGGCGCCAACGGCGCGGGCAAGACCACCACGTTGCGCGCCATCTCAAACTTGCTCAAGGGCGAGCGCGGCGACGTCACCAAGGGCCACATCCAATACCGCGACCAGCGCATCGAGAAGCTGTCGCCGGCGGAATTGGTCAAGCGCGGTGTGGTGCAGGTGATGGAGGGCCGGCATTGTTTTGCCCACCTGACCATCGAGGAAAATCTGCTGACCGGCGCCTACACGCGCAGCATGAGCCGCGCCGACACCGCGGCGGCGCTGGACCGCGTCTACCAGTATTTTCCGCGCCTGAAGCAGCGCCGCGCCAGCCAATCCGGCTACACCTCGGGCGGCGAACAGCAGATGACCGCGATCGGCCGCGCACTGATGGCCAACCCGAACATGATCTTGCTGGACGAGCCCTCCATGGGCCTGGCGCCGCAGATCGTCGAGGAAATCTTCGAGATCGTGCGCGACCTGAACCAGCGCGAGCGTGTCAGCTTTTTGCTCGCCGAGCAGAACACCAACATTGCGCTGCGCTACGCCGACTACGGCTACATCCTGGAAAACGGTCGCGTGATGATGGACGGCGCGGCGGCCGACCTGGCCCAGAACGAGGACGTGAAGGAGTTCTATCTGGGCATCTCCAGCGGCGAACGCAAGAGTTTCCGCGACAACAAGTTCTACCGCCGGCGCAAGCGCTGGCTGGCGTGATCCCTGGCATACGAGAGGGTGTGATCCCATGTCCCAGTTTTTTGATGTTCTCGAAACCAGAGCGCCCGAGCAACGCGAGCGCGAGCTGATGGCCGCCCTGCCCGGCGCGATCGCGCGGGCCATTGCGCGCGCGCCCGCCATCGCCGAGCAGCTGCGCGGCATCGACCCCGCCGCCATCACGTCGCGCGCGGCCCTCGCGGGCCTGCCGGTGCTGCGCAAGCACGAACTGCTGGAACGCCAGCAGCACAGCCGCGCCGACGCGGCCGCGCCTGCCGGACCGCAGAAAGCCTTCGGCGGCTTCTCCGCCATCGGCTGGGGCGAGGCGATGCGGGTGTTCGCGTCCCCCGGTCCCATCTACGAGCCGGAAAGCGCGCGCAGCGATTACTGGCGTTTCGCCCGGGCCCTGCACGCCGCGGGATTCCGCGCCGGCGAGCTGGCCTACAACTGCTTTTCGTATCACTTCACCCCCGCCGGCTCCATGATGGAAACCGCGGCGCATGCCGTCGGCTGCACCGTGTTTCCCGGCGGCACCGGCCAGACAGAACAGCAAGTGCGCGCGATCCAGGACCTGGCGCCCACCGGCTATACCGGCACGCCCAGCTTCCTCAAGATCATCCTTGAAAAAGCCGACGAGCTGGGCGTGAAGCTGGATTCGCTGCGCCGCGCGCTGGTGTCCGGCGAAGCCTTTCCGCCGTCGCTGCGCGACTGGCTGGCCGCGCGTGGCATCGACGGCTACCAGGCCTACGGCAGTGCCGACCTGGGCATGGTCGCGTTTGAAACCCCGGCCCGTGAAGGCCTGGTTCTGGGCGAGGACATCATTGTCGAAATCGTGCGCCCCGGCACCGGCGAACCCGTGCCGGACGGCGAAGTCGGCGAGGTCGTGGTCACCACCTTGAATCCGGACTATCCGCTGGTGCGCTTCGGCACCGGCGACCTGTCCGCCGTCATGCCCGGTATTTCGCCCTGCGGGCGCACCAACACCCGCATCAAGGGCTGGATGGGGCGCGCGGACCAGACCACCAAGGTGCGCGGCATGTTCGTGCATCCGTCGCAGGTGGCCGACGTGGCGCGCCGCCATCCCGAGATCCTGCGCGCGCGGCTGGTGATCAGCGGCAGCACGGGGTCCGACCGCATGGTGCTCAAAGTGGAATCGCGGGTACGCAGCGAAGAGCTGGGCAAGCGCATCGCCGAATCGGTGCGCGACGTGACCAAGCTGCGCAGCGACGTGGAATGGGTGGATGCGGATGGCCTGCCGAACGACGGCAAGGTCATCGACGATATCCGCACCTACGAGTAAGCGACGCGGGCTCGCGGCCTCATGCGGCCGCGAGCAGCGCCAGCACGCCCTTCACCAGCATCGCCACGGCCACCAGGCCCGCGAACAGCGCAAAGCTCTGCTGCAGGCGGCGCGGGGGAAACCGGTCGGCCACCTTGCGCCCGCCCAGCATGCCCAGCACCGCCGCCGCCGTGAAAGGCGCGGCGATACGCCAGTCCAGATGCCCGCCCGCCGCCGCGGCCACGACGCCACTGGCGGACACCAGCGCGATCACGGCCAGCGACGTGCCGACGATGGCCTGCATGGTCAGGTCGGTAGCGCGCCGCAGCGCGGGCACGATGACGAAGCCGCCCCCCACGCCCAAGAGGCCGGACAGGAATCCCGCGATCAGCCCCGCACCCGTCAAGGCGCGCGCGCAGGGCGCGGTCCAGCGCAGCCGGCCGGTGCTGGCGTTGAGCTGGCAGGGCGGCGTGCGCGGCGCGGCCTGCGCCGCCGGCTTGTTGCCTTGGTTCCACATGCGCCAAGCCACCATGCCCAGCACGCCGGCGAAGATGATGGCCAGCGGCGCATTGGGCAAACGCCGCGCCGCCCACAGACCCAGCGGCGACACCAGGATGCCGGTAACGGCCATGAAGCCCGCCGCGCGATAGCGCACCTGCCCTTTGCGCAGGCCAAGCACCGCGCCCAGGGCGGCCGACAGCCCCACCGCCAACAGGGCGATGGGCGCGGCCTGCGACACCTGCAAGTGCAGGCCGAAGACCAGCAGAGGCACCGCCATGATGGCGCCGCCCGCGCCGGTCAGCCCGAGTATCAGGCCCACGCACGCCCCCAGCGCCGCGCTGGCGGCCAACACCGTATCGATCATGGAGACGCTCAGTTACCCAGCGGGCGGGCCAGCCATTCGCGGCCCTTGAGCATGCCGTTCCAGTAGATCCAGGGCAGCATCGTGGCCTTGAGGAACCAGGCGCTCTTGCGCGGCACGGTCGGGTCCAGCGGGAAGGTGGGCAGCAGCTTACCGCCGTAGCCGAACTCGGCCAGCACGATGCGGCCGCGCTCCACCGTCAGCGGGCAGGAGCCGTAGCCGTCGTACTTGACCGGCATGGCGTAGCCCTCGCGCAGCGCCAGCAAGTTTTCGGCCACCGTGACGATCTGCTTGCGCGCGGCCGCGGCGGTCTTGGCATTGCTGGTGCAGATGCCGTCACCCAGTCCGAATACGTTGCCGTGGCGCACGTGCAGCAGCGTGGACGGATCCACTTCGCACCAGCCGGCGGCGTCAGCCAGCGGGCTGTTCTTCAGGAAGTCATGCGGCACCTGCGGCGGCACCGCGTGCAGCATGTCGAAGGACTTTTCCACGCGCGTCACCGCGCCGTCGGCGTCCTTGAGATCGAACCAGGCCTTGCGTGCCGCGCCGTCCACCGCCACCAGCGCCGAGTTGAAGGCCAGCGCGATGCCGTAGCTTTCGACATAGCGCATCAGCGGCGGAACAAACGTGGGGACGCCGAACAGCGCCGCGCCCGCCAGGTCGAACTCCACGTCGATGCGGTCCAGCACGCCGGTGCGCTTCCAGTGGTCGCAGGCCAGGTACATGGCCTTTTGCGGCGCGCCGGCGCATTTGATGGGCATGGCCGGCTGCGTGAACAGCGCCTGCCCGCCCTTCAACCCGCGCACCAGTTCCCAGGTATAGGGCGCCAGGTCGTAGCGGTAGTTGGAACTGACGCCATTCTTGCCCAGCGTGTCGGTCAGGCCCTCGATCTTGTCCCAGGCCAGGCGCAGGCCGGGGCAGACGATCAGCTGCTGGTAGCTCACCGCCCGGCCGTCGGACAGCAGCACGCGGTTGGCCTCGGGTTCGAAGCCAGCCGCGGCCGCCTGCAGCCAGGTGGCGCGCCTGGGCATGACTTCGCGGGTCGGGCGCACGGTCTTGGCGACGTCGAAGGCGCCTCCGCCCACCAGCGTCCAGGCCGGCTGGTAGTAGTGCTTGTCGCTGGGTTCGATCACGCCGATGCGCAGGTCCGGGCGGCGGCGCAGCAGGCTGGCGGTGACGCCTATGCCCGCCGATCCGCCGCCCACCACCACCACATCGAAATCGCGCTGCGCCTCTGCTATCGGCATGCTTGTCTCCTTGCCGGTCTACCGGCTTTTGAATTTTTCCAGGACTGAAAATATTGCCATGCCGGCAACCATGGCGGCCACGAAGATCAGGGCCTCGGACACGCCGGCGGATGCCGCCACCAGCGCCGGCCCCGGGCAGAAGCCGGCCAGCCCCCAGCCCGCGCCAAACGCCAGGCTGCCCGCGGCCAGGCGCAGGTCCACGCGCGTGGCCGTGGGCCAGCGCAGGGGTTCGCCCGACAGGCTGGCGCGGCGGCGGCGCAGGAAAGCGAAGCCCACCGCCGTGACCAGCACGCCGCCGCCCATGACGAAGGCCAGCGACGGGTCCCAGGCGCCGCCGATATCCAGAAAGCCCAGCACCTTGGCCGGGTTGGCCATGCCGGAAATGATCAGGCCCAGCCCGAATACCAGGCCTGACGCGAAAGCGATCAGCGCAACCATGTCAGAGTCCTCCCAGATGGCGCGTGGCATAGACCACGACAAAGCCGGCAGCCATGAACAGGGCGGTGGCGGTCAGCGAGCGGCGCGATCCGCGCGACACGCCGCAGACCCCATGGCCGCTGGTGCAGCCCGAGGCGTAACGGGTGCCGATGCCCACCAGCAGGCCCGCCACGATCAGGCGCGTCGTGCTGGCTTCGACCACGATGGGCGGCAAGGCGCTGCCCAGGCGGTACAGCCATGGCGCGGCGAACAGGCCGATCAGGAAGGCCACGCGCCACATGCCGCCGCGCTCGGGAGGCAGCAGCCCGCCCAGGATGCCGCTGATGCCGGCAATGCGGCCCGCACCCGCCATCAGCAGCACGGCCGCGGCGCCGATGAGCAAGCCGCCCGCGCCGGCGGATACAGGAGTGAAGGAGGTCCAGGCAATGCTCATTTCAGTGACTCCAGTGACTCCATGGTCCGGCCGCAGTACAAACTGGATAAGGTCTTCATCACCTGGCTGACCTCGAAGCTGGCCATCTGGTAATAGACGTACTTGCCCTCGCGCCGGGTCGCGACCAGCCCTTCGTCGCGCAGTACGCCCAGCTGCTGGGACAAGGTGGGCTGGCGGATGCCGGTCAGCGATTCGAGCTCGCTCACATTGCGCTCGTTCTGGACCAGTTGGCACAGCAGCAGCAGGCGGTCTTCATTGGCCAGCGCCTTGAGCAAGGCGCAAGCTTGGGAGGCGGATTCGCGCAGGGCGGCGGCTTCGCACTCGGTCAGGACATGATTCATTTGATGCGCATCAATCTGCTGGGTAGGATTTGATCATTATATTGACTAATATAATATTCAACAATATTATTGAAATACATATATTGTTTCCTGATGCAGCCACTCGCTGCGACGCGAGCGTCCATGTCTCCCCAGATCCAGGCCTTCTTCGACACCGTCACCGCCACCGTCACCTATGTGGTGCATGAGCCCGCGCCAGGCGGCGCCTGCGCCATCATCGACTCGGTGCTCGACTACGATCCCAAGTCCGGCCGCAGCAGCACCGCCAGCGCCGACCGCGTGGCCGACTACGTGCGCCAGCACGGCCTGAAGACGGAATGGCTGCTGGAAACCCATGCCCATGCCGACCACCTGTCGGCCGCGCCCTACCTGCAGCGCCAGCTTGGCGGAGTCATCGCTATCGGCCAAAGCATCCAGACCGTGCAGGGCGTCTTCAAGAAGATCTTCAACCTGGAGCCGGAGTTCCAGCTGGACGGCTCGCAGTTCGGCCATCTGTTCAAGGACGGCGAGACCTTCCGCATCGGCGCGCTGACGGCGCAGGCCATCCACGTGCCCGGCCACACGCCGGCCGACATGGCCTATCTGATCGGCGATGCCGCCTTCGTCGGCGACACGCTGTTCATGCCGGACGTGGGCACGGCGCGCTGCGACTTCCCCGGCGGCGACGCCCATCAGCTCTACCGTTCCATCCAGCGCCTGCTGAGCCTGCCCGCCGAAACCCGGCTGTACATGTGCCACGACTACCCGCCCGCCGGGCGCGAAGCCTCCTGGCAGACCACGGTGGCCGAACAGCGCCGCGCCAACATCCACGTGCGCGACGGCATAGGCGAAGACGCATTCGTGGACATGCGCACCCGGCGCGACGCCACGCTCTCCATGCCCACCCTCATCCTGCCCGCCATCCAGGTCAACATCCGCGCCGGCCACTTCCCGCCGGCCGAGGACAACGGCGTGCGCTACCTGAAGATCCCCGTCGACGCGCTCTGACCGCGCCGCGATCCGGGCTTGCGCGCCTGGGGCTTATCCCGCAAGATCGGCTGATCGCAGAATTGCCGATCAGACGGATCCCCCCATGTTTGCAGAAGCCGAAGCCGACCCCAGCCTGTCCAAGGAAGAATTCAAGCCGCTGGAAGCGAAGCTGCGCGTCGCCTTGCTGAACGCGCAATACCAGCGCCTGCAGAACGCGGACAAGACGCTGCTGGTGGTCATCGCCGGCATCGACGGCGCCGGCAAGGGCGCCACCGTCAACCTGCTGAACGAATGGATGGATCCGCGCCATATCAAGACGCTGGCCTACGGACCGCGCGAAGGCCCCGCGCTGGAGCGTCCGCCCTTCTGGCGCTACTGGCACGATCTGCCGCCCAAGGGCAGCACCGGCATCGTCTTCGGTTCCTGGTATACGCCGCTGGTGCTCGAAGCCACGCGCAAGAAGCCTGACCAGAACAGCATAGAAGCCCAGGCCGCCGCGATCCGCCGCTTCGAGGCCATGCTTGCGGCCGAGGGCGTCCAGATCGTCAAGCTCTGGTTCCATCTGTCGGCCCAGGCCCAGAAAGCGCGTGCCGAGCGATTATTGGCCAGCCCTGAAACCTCCTGGCAGGTCAGCCCGGTCGATCTCAAGGTCTACAAGAAATACGACCGCATCCGCAACGCCGGCCAGGTGGTGCTGAACCATACGGACAGCGGCCACGCCCCCTGGGTCGTGATCCCCAGCGCCGACGAGGACATGCGCGCGGCGCGTACGGCCGAAGCGGTGCTGGCTGCCATGCGCCAGCGCGGCGTGCCGCGCATCCCGCCCGCCTTCGTGGCGCATGCCAGCCCCACGCGCATCGTCGACCGCCTGGGCGACCTGGACTACAACGCCAAGACCGAAAAGGACGACTACGAATCCGAACTGGGCCTGCTGCAAGGGCGGCTGGCGCGCGCGGCCCGTTCCAGGAAATTCCAGGAACGCTCGCTGGTGCTGGTGTTCGAGGGCCAGGACGCGGCCGGCAAGGGAGGCGCGATCCGGCGCGTGACGCATGCGCTGGATGCGCGCCAGTTCGACATCACGCCGATCGCCGCGCCCACCACCGAGGAACTGGCCCGGCCCTATCTGTGGCGCTTCTGGCGCCACGTGCCGCGCCATGGACGCATCGCCATCTTCGACCGCTCCTGGTATGGCCGCGTGCTGGTCGAGCGCGTCGAGAAGCTGACCGCGCCGGCCAACTGGCGCCGCGCCTATGCCGAGATCAACGACTTCGAGGGCCAACTGGCCGCCAGCGGCGCGCTGGTGCTGAAGTTCTGGCTGGCGGTCACGCCCGACGTGCAGCTGGAGCGCTTCAAGGAGCGCGAGAATTCGCCCTTCAAGAACTTCAAGATCACGCCCGACGACTGGCGCAACCGCGACAAATGGAAGGACTACGCGGCCGCCACCAACGAAATGCTGACGCGCACCGACGTCGCGCACGCGCCGTGGCATCTGGTTTCGGCCAACGACAAGCGCTACGCTCGATTGCAAGTGCTGCGACACATCGTCGAAGCCATGGAAGATCAACTCTGAATCCCGCCTGGAGGCCGCAAGCCATGAGTACCGCAGAAATCCGTCCCATCGTCGCCGCCGACTTCGAAGCCTGGCTGCCGCTATGGAAGGGCTACCAGGAGTTCTATCGCGTCAACATCGACGACGCGGTCACGCGCAACACCTGGGCGCGCTTCCTGGACCCCGCCGAACCCATGCACGCGGCGCTGGCGTACGAAAGCGGCCGGGCCGTCGGCATGGTGCACTGGATCTTCCACCGCTCCACCTGGACCGCGGGCGACTATTGCTATCTGCAGGACCTGTACGTGGACCCGGACGTGCGCGGCACCGGCGCCGGCCGCAAGCTGATCGAGCACGTGTACGCGCAGGCGGCCGCCGCCAATTGCGCGCGCGTTTACTGGCTGACCCATGAAACCAACGCCACCGCGATTCAGCTCTACGACCGCATCGCCGACCGCTCGGGCTTCATCCAGTACCGCAAGGTGATGCCGTGAGCGCACGCGACCCCAACTGTCCGCTGTGCCAGGAAGACGGCGGCACGCTGCTGTGGCGCGGTCCGCACCTGCGCATCATCGAGGTCGCCGACGCCGATTATCCGGGCTTCACGCGGGTAATCTGGAACGGCCATCTGGCCGAAATGACCAGCCTGTCCACCCACGGCCGCGACCTGCTGATGCGGGCCGTGTACGTGGTGGAAGAAGCCCAGCAATCGGTCCTGGGACCGGACAAGATCAACCTGGCCTCGCTGGGCAACATGGTGCCGCACCTGCACTGGCACGTGATCCCGCGCTGGCGCGGCGACCGCCATTTTCCCGACCCGATCTGGGCGCCGCCGCGCATCGCCGCCGGCGCCGAATCGTCGGAATGGAAAGAGCGCCAGGCGCGCGTGCAGGCGCTGCTGCCGCGCTACCGGGACCGGCTGGTCGAGGCCATGAACGCCCTGCTCTGGCACTGAGCCGCCGCCCGCCTCAGGCGGCGCGCGCGCCCCCCCGCAGTTCCGCCAGCCAGCCGGCGTAAGCCTGTTCCACCAGCGCAGCCGCGCGTTCGGCGGAAAACCGGCCCTGGCCCCGGATCAGCTCACGGCCCGCATCGCCCATGCGGCGGCGCAGCGCCGGATCGGCCAGCAAACTTTCCAGCGCGCTGGCCAATGCCGCCGGATCGCTGGGCGGCACCAGCAATCCGGTCACGCCGGCCTCCATGGTTTCCGGCACCCCGCCCACGTTGGCGCCCACCACCGGTACCCCCATGGCCGCGGCCTCGATGAAAACGGTGCCCAAGGCCTCGCGCCGCGTCGGCAACGCGAACACATCGAAGGCCGTCAGCACATTGCCGATATCGTCGCGGCGGCCGGTGAAATGCACCCGCGGCGCCAGGCCCAGTTGCGCCGCCTGCGCCTGCAGCTGCCCAGCCATGGGCTGGCCTTCGCCCACCAGCACCAGATGGGCATTCGGAAACGTGGCGGCGATGCGATGGAAGGCGTCGATCAGGTCACAATGGCCCTTGTCCGGTCGCATGACGGCCACGCAACCGACCACCAGCGCGTCCTCCGGCAAGCCGAGTTCGCGCCTGACGCAGACGCCAGGGTGCACCTGCGGCAGCACCACCGGCGAATGGATGGTGGCGACAGCGTCCGGGCGCGCGCCGCCGTCCAGCAATTGCCCGCGCACGTAGCGGCTGACGGCGATGACGCGGTGCGCCAGCCAGGTGTAGGCGTAGAGGGAATTGATGGGCTTGGCCAGATGGCGGGTACGCACGATGAGCGGCGTGCCGGCCAGCCGCGCCGCGATGGCGCCCAGGACGGTGTCGCGCCGGCTGTGCGTATTGACCACGTCGAAACGGCCGCTGTGCAATAGCCGGCGCACGAAGGCGACGCAGCGCACGAAATTGAGCGGACCGTCCATGGGGACGAGATGCACCGTGAAACCGGCCTCGCGCAGACGCCTGCCCAGCTCCGCATCCGGCTGGCAAACCGCTTCCAGATGATGGCCGCGCTCGCGCATGGCGATCATTTCCTTGTAGATGCAGAACTCCTGGCCGCCGAACGAGGTGGCGGCTTCGGTATGCAGGATGCGCAGGCGCGTATCCGTGGCGGCCACGCGCTGGAACGATTCGATGGGATCGCGCATGATCAGGGATGACCGCTATGGGTGGCGTGCGCGTCGCTCCAGCGGCGGCCCTGCGACAACAGGTAGGCCTCCAGGTAGGCGATGTCTTCCTGGTTCAACTCGGCCGCGCCCGCGCTGGCGCGATCGCGTGGGCACTCCGAAGCCTGCATCCGGCCTTCGGACCAGACGCGGGCCGCGCCCGTGCGGGACAGTTCAAAGCGCGCACCCGAGCGGGCCCAGCCCAACAGACGCGCGCTGGGAATCAGTTGACGGGTTTGATAGACACCGTGCGGCGTCGGCGCCGCAGGCACGACCAGTGCGTCGCCGACATCCACCAGACGGCTCGCGGCGCCGGGTTTGCCAGGCGTGTAGGTCAATACCGTAAGAGGGCGTAATGGCATTTGGCTAGCATGAGTCGCCAGGCGGCGTTGCGAGCCACGGACTGGTCGGGATTCGAGGGAAAGGGGTTTGGCCGCCGGACAAGCAACGCCAAATATTCGACGCTGATGAGCTATTTTTTCGAATAATTGAAAGATGTTCGACGAAGTAGAGGAATCCCGAAAATTGAATTCAGGTAAAATTCAGGAATGAAACGCGCATCTTATCAAAACGTAAGCAAGGGCGGTACTGCATGAGCGCCCCTACCGTCCCTCCCCACAAGCCGGTCTCGTTCCTCCAATCGTTTCTCCGCTCCGAAGCGCTGGGCGGTTATGTCCTGATGCTGGCCGCGCTGGTCGCCCTGGTGGTGGCCAACAGCCCGGCCGCGCCGGCCTATTTCAGCGTGCTGGAGACCAAGCTTGGCTTCCAGGCGGGTCCGGTCGTGCTCAAGGAAACCGTGCTGCACTGGATCAACGACGGCCTGATGGCGGTGTTCTTCCTGTTGGTCGGGCTTGAGATCAAGCGCGAAGTCCTGGACGGCCAGCTGCGCGGCGCCGCCCGCATCGTGCTGCCCGGCATCGCCGCCCTGGGCGGCATGGCGCTGCCCGCGCTGATCTACGTGCTGATCAACTTTGGCAGCCCCGGCACTTTGCGCGGCTGGGCCATTCCGGCCGCGACCGACATCGCCTTTGCGCTGGGCATCCTGGCGCTATTGGGCAGCCGCGTGCCGACCTCGCTGAAGATCTTCCTGACGGCGCTGGCCATCCTGGACGACCTGGGCGCCATCGTCATCATCGCCTTGTTCTATACCGCCGAACTCAACGTGTTCGCGCTGAGCATGGCGGGCGCCCTGCTGGTCTGCCTGTTCTGCCTGAACCGCTCCGGCGTGCTGCGCCTGACGCCGTACCTGCTGATCGGCGCCGTGCTCTGGTACTTCGTCCTGAAGTCCGGCGTGCATGCCACGCTGGCCGGGGTGGCGCTGGCGCTGACCATTCCGCTGCGCCCGCAGAACCAGGGCCATCCGGGCGCGCATTCGCCCCTGCATGCGCTGGAACATGCGCTGCATAAGCCGGTCGCCCTGCTGATCGTGCCGATTTTCGGCTTCGCCAATGCCGGCGTGTCGTTCGCCGGCATGGGCCTGGGCAGCCTGGCGGCGCCCGTGCCCATGGGCGTGGCGCTGGGCCTGTTCCTGGGCAAGCAGCTGGGCGTGTTCGGCTTTGCCTGGCTGGCCATCAAGAGCGGCATTGCCACCCTGCCGCGCCACGCCAGCTACATGCAGCTGTACGGTGTGTCGCTGCTGTGCGGCATCGGCTTCACCATGAGCCTGTTCATCGGCGCCCTGGCGTTCAGCGACCCGGCCGCCATCGACGCCACCAAGATCGGCGTGCTGACGGGCTCGCTGGCGTCCGCCGTGGTCGGCTTCCTGGTGCTGCGCACCTGCGGCACGCGCGCCGGCGCCGCGGAAAATCCTTGAACGCCGGTTGAGTAGGGACGGCGGGCGCTAAAGTAGCGAGGTCCGCCACCCTTCCCTGGAGCCGCCATGAAACCGTCCGCCATCGCTGTGCAACGCGTCTACGAGGGCTTGGGCCCGGAAGGCAGCTACCGGGCGTTGGTGGACCGCATGTGGCCGCGCGGACTGCGCAAGGCGGACCTGCACCTGGACGAATGGGCCCGCGACATCGCGCCCACCCTGGAACTATGCAAATGGTTCAGCCACATCGAAGACCGCTGGGAAGAATTCCGCCAGCGCTACCAGGCCGAACTGGCGGAACCCGAACAGCAGGCCCGCATGGCTGCCCTGCTGGACGCGGCCGGCGACCGTCCGCTGACCCTGCTCTACGGCGCCCGCAATACTGAACACAACCAGGCCGTGGTGCTGCGCGAGGTCCTGCAGGACTATGTCCGGCATCACCGCAAGCGCAAGGCCTGACGCCCCCCACGTTTTGCTACCCTAGCCCGCTTTTATCGACCGGCGCGCAGCCGCACGCCGACAGTCTGTCTTGAGGAACCCCATGTCTTTCAGCTCCGACGCCTGGGCGCGCAACGCCGCACTCTACGAAACCACGCGCGACATGCCGTTCAACCGCGAACTGGCCAGCGGCCAGCTCGACGAGAACGCATTCAAGCACTACATGATCCAGGACGCGCACTACCTGGTGGCCTTCGGACGCGCGCTGGCCATCGCCTCTGCCAAGGCCGACGACGCCGACGGCGTGGTGCAGTTCGCCGACGCCGCCAAGGGCGCGGTGGTGGCCGAACGCACGCTGCACGCGGGCTTCCTGAAGCAGTTCGGCATCGATGACGCCACCTTCGAAGCGACGCCACTGACCCCGGCCTGCCACCACTACACCAGCTACCTGATCGCCACCGCCTGGAGCGCGCCGTACCCGGTAGCGCTGGCGGCCCTGCTGCCGTGCTTCTGGATCTACGCCGAGATCGGCCGCGAAATCCATGCGCGCGCGGCCCAACCCAATCCCTATTCGGCCTGGATCGAGGCCTATGCCTGCGAGGACTTCCACGCCCTGGTGCGCCGGGTCATCACCACGGTCGACCGCGTCGCCGAAAAGGCGTCCGCCGAAACGCTGGCGCAGATGCACGCCGCGTATACGCGTGCCGCGCAGCTGGAATGGATGTTCTGGGATTCGGCTTATCGGCAGGATGGGTGGCCGGTTTGAAGCAAGACGGGCCGGCTCACCCCGGCCCGCGGTCCGCGCTATGCCAAAATCCCGCCCATGCCGACCGACAACCGACTGACTCCCCTAGCCCTCTCCGCCCAGACGGCGCAACTGCCAGCCGCCTGGCAGGAGGCTTTTGCCGCCAAGCCTGTGGCCGATGCCCTGGCCGCCGTGACCGCACATGTGGAAAGGCGCCTGAGCGAAGGTGCGACCATTTACCCCGCGACGCCTTTCCGCGCCCTGCACGGCCTGGAGCCGTCGGACGTGCGCGTGGTGATCCTGGGGCAGGATCCCTATCACGGCCCGGGCCAGGCCCAAGGCCTGGCCTTCTCAGTACCCGACGACTGCAAGCGGCCGCCCAGCCTGCGCAACATCTTCAATGAGATCGTCCAGGAGTTTCCGGGCACCCGCGTACCGGCCGGCAACGATCTGAGCGATTGGGCGGATCAGGGCGTGTTGCTGCTGAACACCGCGCTGACCGTGGAAGACGGCCAGCCCGCTTCGCATGCCAAGCGCGGTTGGGAAACGGTGACGGACGCGTTGATCGCGCTGGTCGCGCGCGACCCGTCGCCCAAGGTTTTCATGCTGTGGGGCGCCCATGCCCAGGCCAAGCGGGCGTTGCTGCCGGACAACAGCGGCCACCTGGTCCTGATGTCCAACCACCCCTCCCCTCTGTCTGCCAGAAGGCCCCCGGTGCCCTTCCTGGGCTGTGGCCATTTCCTGGCCACCAATCAGTGGCTGACCAACCAAGGGAAAAACCCTATTGATTGGGCGCTGGACAAAAAAATAATTCCCATGCAGGGCGAATTCGGGTTATGATCGCCGCACTGCACAAAACGAGTTCGGCATTTACCGCCTTGATTTAGCGGAAGTTTTCGCAGTCTGCCGGGTGACACAGTCCCGGCCCCATGCCGAACTATCATCGATTCCTGACCTCCTTTCCTTTCGCCCTGCGTTCCACTCAGTACACGAGAACGCGCCACGCGCACGGTTGATTCGGTCGGCACGATGCTCCATCAACCGTCGCCTGGATCCGGCCGCCTAATCCCCTGGCCCGACCAAGCACTGCGTCGCATTGATTGCGGCAAGGGAAAGTAATGTCTTTCGAAAACCTGGGTCTTGCGCCCGCTCTGTTGTCGGCCATTCAAGACGCTGGCTTCACCTCCCCCACTCCTGTCCAAGCTTCGGCCATTCCGCAAGCGCTGGCTGGCCACGACCTGATGGTGTCCTCGCAGACGGGTAGCGGCAAGACCGCGGCCTTCATGCTGCCGGCCCTGCACCGCATCGCCCAGATGCCCGCCAACAAGGGCGTCGGCGTGCAAGTGCTGGTGCTGACCCCGACCCGCGAACTGGCCCTGCAAGTCACGGACGCCACCGCCACCTACGGCCGCAAGCTGGCCGACCTGCGCACCGCCACCGTCGTGGGCGGCATGCCTTACGGCGCGCAGCTGAAGGCGCTGTCGCGCCGCGTGGACGTGCTGGTCGCCACCCCGGGCCGCCTGATCGACCACCTGAACTCGGGCCGCGTCAAGCTGAACACCGTGCACACGCTGGTGCTGGACGAAGCCGACCGCATGCTGGACATGGGCTTCATCGAAGATATCGAGACCATCGTCAGCCGCCTGCCGGAAGGCCGCCAGACGCTGCTGTTCTCGGCCACGCTGGACGGCACCGTCGCCAAGCTGGCCTCGCGCATGATGCGCGAGCCGCAGCGCATCGAGATCGCCGGCGCCAAGGAAAAGCACACCAACATCACGCAAAGCCTGCTGTACGCGGACGACGCCAGCCACAAGATGCAGCTGCTGGACCACGTGCTGCGCGACGCCTCGCTGGACCAGGCCATCGTCTTCACGTCGACCAAGCGCGGCGCCGACGATCTGGCCGACCGCCTGGCCGACCAGGGCTTTGCCGCCGCCGCCCTGCACGGCGACATGAACCAGCGCCAACGCACCCGCACGCTGTCGCAACTGCAGCGCGGCCAGCTGCGCATCCTGGTCGCCACCGACGTGGCTGCCCGCGGCATCGACGTGCAAGGCATCAGCCACGCCGTCAACTTCGACCTGCCGATGCAAGCCGAAGACTACGTGCACCGTATCGGCCGTACCGGCCGCGCCGGCCGCAGCGGCCTGGCCTTTACGCTGGCCACGCATTCCGAGCGCCACAAGGTCCGCCGCATCGAGCACTACATCGGCCAATCGATCACCCCTGAAGTGATCGCCGGCCTGGAACCCAAGCGCACCCCGCGTCCCTCGGCTGGCGGCGCCGGCCCGCGCGGCGGCAAGCCGTTCGGCAAGCGTCCCGGCGGCGGCTACCAGGGCAACCGCGAGGGTCGTTCCTTCGGCGGCCCGCGTGGCGAGTTCAAGCCGCGTGAAGGCGGCTATCAAGGCAACCGCGAGGGCGGTCCGCGCGAAGGCGGCTACCAAGGCAATCGCCCGTTCGGCGACCGCCCGGCCCGTTCCTTCAGCGATCGTCCGAGCTTCGGCGACCGTCCGCAGCGTGAAGGCGGCTACCAGGGCAACCGCCCGTTCGGTGACCGTCCCCAGCGCGAAGGCGGCTTCCGCGGCGGCGACCGCGATTCGCGCCCCAGCTACAACGACCGTCCCAGCTATGGCGACCGCCCCCAGCGCGATGCCCGCCCGTTCAGCGAGCGCGGCCCGCGTGAAGGCGGTTTCCGTGGCGGCGACCGCGATTCGCGCCCCAGCTACAACGACCGCGCCAGCTTCGGCGACCGCCCGAGCTTTGGCGACCGTCCCAGCTTTGGCGACCGTCCGCAACGTGAAGGCGGCTTCCGCGGCGGCGACCGTCCGGAAGGCGGTTTCCGTGGCAAGCCCTCGTTCGACAAGCGCCCCGGCGGCCCCGCCAAGCGCTTCGGCAAGTCGGCTGACCGCCGCGGCTAATCCGCCCGCTTGAGCCCAACACAAACCCCGCGCCTGTCGCGGGGTTTGTTTTTTGGGAAAATGTCCGCTTGTCCACGCACCGCCCGACCATGCAACGATCCGCCCCCGCCAACCTGCCCGCCCTCTCTCCCGCCGCCCAGGAACACAGCGCTGCCGCAGCGGCGCACCTGCGCGCCACCATCGCCGCCCACGGCGGCTGGCTGTCGTTCGACCACTGGATGGCGCAAGCGCTGTACGCGCCCGGGCTGGGCTATTACGCGGCCGGCAACGTCAAGCTGGCCGACGCCGACGGTGACGTCCGCGCGCCCGCCGGCGACTTCGTCACGGCGCCCCAGCTGACCCCGCTGTTCGCCCGCACACTGGCCCGCCAGGCGGCCCAGGTGCTGCGCCAGACCCAGACCGACGCCGTGCTGGAATTCGGCGCCGGAACCGGCGCCCTGGCCGAAGGCGTGCTACGCGAATTGGACGCGATGGGCCTGGATCAGACCCGCTACCTGATCCTGGAAGTGTCGGCCGACCTGCGCGCCCGCCAGGCTGAACGGCTGGCGGCATTCGGCGAGCGCGTGCAATGGCTGGACGCGCTGCCCCAGCGCTTTGCCGGCTGCGTGCTGGCCAACGAAGTGCTGGACGCGATGCCGGTGTCGATCTTCCGCTGGAGCGAGACCGGCGAAGTGCTGGAACGCGGCGTGGCGGTGGACGCCGCGCAAGGCTTCGTCTGGGAAGACCGACCCGCACCGCCGGCGCTGGCCGCCGCCGTCGCCGCCCGCATGCCAGCCCTGCCCGGCTACGTGTCCGAGATCAACCTGCAAGGCGAAGCCTGGATCGCCGCCATGGGCGGCTGGCTGGAGCGCGGCGCGGCGCTGTTGGTGGACTATGGCTTTCCGCGCAGCGAGTACTACCATCCGCAGCGCGCCGGCGGCACGCTCATGTGCCACCTGCGCCACCACGCCCACGGGGATCCATTCACCGCGCCGGGCTTGCAGGACATCACCGCCCATGTCGATTTCACCGCCATGGCGGATGCCGCGCTCGAGGCCGGCCTGCAGGTCCTGGGCTATACCTCGCAGGCCCGCTTCCTGATGAACGCGGGGCTGATGGATCTGTTGGCGCAACTGGACCCGAGCGACGTGCAGCAATACGCGCAGGCCGTGGCGCCCGTGCAGAAACTCCTGTCTGAATCGGAGATGGGCGAACTGTTCAAGGTATTGGCGGTGGGACGCGGCATTACTGAACCGCTGGCAGGGTTCTCGCGCGGCGACCGGCTAGGCAAGCTGTAAGAACGCGTGGCGGCCCGCATGCATGGCCGCCACGTTTCAAATCGATAGCGGAATCACTGCGCCCGCAGGCGCTCCAGGCGCGCGGCGCGCACCTGCTCCTTGATGCGCGCCGGCTCTCCGGCGCAAGCTTTGGCGATGGCCCCGGCATCCACGCCGCGTACGATCGCCACGCGCGACTGCCAGGCCGCGCGGTCCACGGAACGCAGCACGGCAGCCGTGTCCAGCAAATCCAGAAAACGTTCCGGCTTGCGCAGCGCATCGGCGCGCTCCATCAGCGCCAGTTGCGCATCGGCAGCATCGCCACCCTGTTCCACGGCATCGAGGCCCGCCAGCACCTCCGGCAACAGCCGTGCGTAATCGTTGCATTCGGTAGGCACGCGCAGACGACGGCCCATGGCATCGCGTTCGGGCGTCAGCCGGCACAGCAAGGCATAGCGCCCCGGCAGCGACAGGCCCTGCGAGGCCGCGCGATCCACATCGGCCGCGGTCTGTTCCACGCCTTGCAGCTCGGGCATCACGCGGGCCAGCGCGCCGCATTGCTGCAATATGCCCAGCATGCGCGACGGCGCCGCCGCCATCAGGCCGCGCGACAATTCCTTCCAGACCCGTTCGGCCACCAGCGCGTCAGCCTCGCCGGCCTCGACCATGCTGCGGCACAGCGCCAGGGTCTCGGGCGCCACGGAAAAATCGGCAAAGCGCGCCGCGAAGCGGGCCAGCCGCAGGATGCGTACCGGATCCTCTTCGAAGGCCTCGCCAACATGACGGAAGATGCGGTCGCGCACGTCGGCGGCGCCGCCCAGGGGATCGACCAGCTCGCCATCCTGCCTCTGCGCGATGGCGTTGACGGTGAGGTCGCGGCGGCGCAGATCCTCTTCCAGCGTGACGTCGGCGCCGGTATAGAACGTGAAGCCCTTGTAGCCACGCCCCGACTTGCGTTCGGTGCGCGCCAGCGCGTATTCCTCTTTGCTGCGCGGATGCAGAAACACGGGGAAGTCGCCGCCGACCGGCACGAAGCCGCGGCGCGCCATGTCCTCGGGCGTGGCGCCGACCACGACCCAGTCGTGGTCGCCGGGCGGCAGGCCGAGCAGTGCATCGCGCACCGCTCCGCCCACGATATAGACCTGCAGGCCGTCCGTGGCCGGATCCCGCGTCATGGGATCGAGGTGCTTTCCGCGCCCAGCGGCACGATGTTGCCCAGGCGTTCCTTCAGAGACTGGGACTGGCCGGTGAACATGGCCGCGTAATACACCGAGTTGGACATCACGTTCTTCACGTAGGTACGCGTCTCGTTGAACGGGATGGTTTCGGCGAAGATCGCGCCTTCCACCGGATGCGTAAAGGTCGAGCGCCAGTTATGCGGACGGCGCGGGCCGGCGTTATAGCCTGCGCTGGCCAGCATCTGCGAACCATTCAGGTCGCGCAGCACCATGTTGAGGTAGTTGGTGCCGAGTTCGGTGTTGGTGTCGAAGTCGTTGACACTGTCGGGCGTGAAATTGCTCATGCCGATCTTGCCCGCGACCCACTTGGCCGTGGCCGGCATCAGCTGCATCAGGCCGGAGGCGCCGACGTGCGAGCGCGCATCCATGATGAAACGCGATTCCTGGCGGATCAGGCCATAGACCCAGGCCGGATCCAGCGCGATGGCGTTGGCCTTGGCGGTGACGCGGCCCTCGAAGGGCGCGATGAAGCGCTGGCTGAAGTCGAACTCTTTTTCCGTGCGGTCGGAGGTGTTGACCACGCGGTCGTAGATGTTCTCGGCACGCGCCAGTTCGGCGGCGGCCATCAGTTGGCGGTCGCTCATGCCGCGCAGCGTGAAATTCCATTCCGGCACGGCTTCGGCGCGCCAGCCCAGGCGGAACAGCTGGATCGCACGGCGCAGGCCGGGATTGGCGCGGGCCTCGGTGATTTCCTGGTCGCTGAGGGGCGCGGGGCGCGGCGGCACGGTGATGCGGCGGCCCAGTTCCTCGGCGGCCAGTTGGCCGTAGAAGTCGAAGCGGTCGGCAATGCTGGCGTAGGCGGTGGCGGCCTGTTCCTTGTTGCCGCGCGCGGCCTGGCCACGGGCCTTCCAGTAGATCCAGGACGAGTCGGCCTGCTGCGAGGCGGGCATCTGGTCGATGGATTCGATGACCCATTTCCAGTCGATCTTGGGCTGGCGCAAGGCGGCCCGCACCTTCCAGGCGGCGTTGTACTCCGTCATGCGGATGTGGCCGGCCTCGTGGTACCAGTCGTCCGCACGGCTGTCGAGATTCAGCGCGGCGACCAGCGCGTACTGGCCGCGCACCCAGGCCAGGTTCGACTTGGCCATGGACTTGGACCAGTCCCCGGACTTGCCCCATTCGCGGCGCAAGTAGGAGTCGGCCACGCTGACGTCCGAACGCGCCAGGCGCGCCAAGGCGATGGTCACCAGTTCCTTCTCGTTGCGGCCCACTGGCTGACGGCTCTGGCGCGTCAGCCACTTCATGGGATCCTTCATGAGCAGGTCATAGGTTTTCAGGTCGCCCGGCTCGAACATGTACTGCGCGAACTTGCGCGCATCGGCCGTCTTGTTGGCTTCGATGGCGTCGCGCAACTGGGGCTCCAATTGCTCCCAGCCCATGATGCCGTCGGCAACCAATTGGTCGTACAGCGCCCAGCAGGCGCC
This sequence comes from Achromobacter xylosoxidans, assembly GCF_014490035.1. NCBI lineage: Bacteria > Pseudomonadati > Pseudomonadota > Betaproteobacteria > Burkholderiales > Alcaligenaceae > Achromobacter > Achromobacter xylosoxidans. Next base: position 6,477,353 of record NZ_CP061008.1, read on the forward strand.
GCCGGGCGCGAACACGGCCGCGGCCTGCGCCGCCGTGGCGCGCTGCCCGGTCATGTGCTTGGCATCGAGGATGGCGCACTCGATCTGCGCATTGCTGTTCTTCACGGGCGCCAGCTTGCGCACGGTTTCGAAGTCCCCGCTGCGGGCCGCGGCCAGCAGCCAGTCGCCGCGCAGGCGGTCGGCCAGGTAGGCGTCGGAATTGCCGCTGATGAACTTCTGCAGGTCGGCGGTGGGCCGGCCGGTGGCGGGCGGGGTCCACAACTGGTAGCGCAGCAGCCAGTATTCGGGATACATGCCCAGCGGATCCGGCTTGGCCTGCGGCACCAGCGCGCCCAGCACGGACCACTGCTTGCGGTTCATGGCTTCGCGCGCGGCGACCACGGCGGCCAGCGCGGGGGTCTGGGACGTCGGCGGCAGGCCGGCCAGCACCGCGGGCGGCACGGAAATGGCGGGTTGCGCAGCCTGGACGGCTGGCTGAGGTTGGGGCTGGGTGTTGACCGATGCGCTGCGCTGCTGCGCATCCACGGGCGCACAGGCCGCGGTAAACAGCGCCAGCAGCGGCAACCAGCGGCGCAGGCCGGGAGCGGCTTCGGCGGCGGCGGCGGACCCGGATTTCCGCGCGGTTTTCTGATACCGTCCGGGTTGCAGAGTCTGTGTCATGCCCTGTCCCTCATACACTGGCCTTGCCGTACGCCAGCATGCCGGAAATCCACATGTTCGTCCGCATGCGTCCGCACATTCGCCATCATTTGTCCATCCCTCTTACAGCCACCGCATGACTACGCAAAATACTCCAGAGGATACCGCAGTACCGCTACGCGCGCGATTGCGGAAACTGCGCGCCGAACTGCCGGAAGACCAGCGTAGCCGCGGCGGCCTGCTCATGCGCGCGCGGCTGTTCACCTGGCTGAATGTGGCGCGCGACGAAGCCGTGCGCGCGGGCCGTCCCGCGCCCGCCACCGTGGCCGCTTTCTGGCCCATGGCCGACGAGCCCGACCTGCGCCCGCTGCTCGAGCAATGGGTCGAAAACGGCGTGGCCGTGGCGCTGCCCGTGGTGCGCGAACGCAACGCCCCGCTGGCCTTCCTGCCCTGGACGCCGGACGCCGAATTGCGCGCCGGCCCCTATGGCATCCAGGAACCCGTCGCCGGCGCTGAACTGCTGCCCGACGTGGTGCTGGTGCCCACCCTGGGCTACACCGAACAGGGCGATCGCCTGGGCTACGGCGGCGGCTACTACGACCGCACCCTGGCCGCGCTGCGCGACCGCGGCCATCCGTTCATCGCCATCGGCATCGCCTGGAGCTGCGGCGAACTGGACGCCGGCTATGAACCCGCCAGCCACGACTTCCCGCTGGACGCGGTGCTGACCCAGGACGGCTGGGTGCCCCAGGCGCCGCTGGAACAAGGCGGCACCGGCGGCACCACGCTGCACAGCTTCCGCATGAACTGACGCACCAGCTTTGCCCCACCGGTTTGCACCAAAACGGTGCACGGCCTATCATAGAGACTGCCGCCGGGCCTAGCCCAGACCCCGGCCGCAGCACGCGGCGCCCGCGCACTTCCGCGCGCTTTCTTCGGCAGCGCCGCCCCGCCCGTTCCCCTGGCCAAGCATTTCCGCGCCAGCCCCGCTGACCCCGTTCCACCCGCCAGGCCCGGCCAATCCGCGCCCGGCGCCCACGCCATCCCCTGGCCTCAGCCGCCGCGGCGATGGCGCCGCAACGCCCTTCGGAGGATATTGGTCCTCAGGGGCGCCCCCGCGCGTGCCGGCCAGGCTGGCATGCGGGTTGCTTAATCCCTAGCAACCGGCCGGATATCGGCCGGACGGCGGCCGCGCGCAGACCGGCCGCCGGCACTGTACCGGAGGAGCCATGAAGGACAGATCACCCCGTCCCGCCGCCTATGACGAAATGCGCGACAGCGCCGGCGGCATACGCTCCCACTACCAGGCTTTCGAGCGCTGGCATGACGAGCAGTCCGCGCAGGCCATGGCCGCGCGCCGCCTGGAAGCGGACCTGAGTTTCCGCCGGGTCGGCATCACGTTCTCGGTGGCGGGCGACGCGGCCGGCACCGAACGCCTGATCCCCTTCGACCTGATCCCGCGCGTCATTCCCGCCGCCGAATGGCGTCTGCTGGAAGCCGGCCTGAAGCAGCGGGTACGCGCGCTCAACATGTTCATCCACGACATCTATCACGGGCACGACATCGCGCGCGCGGACGTGGTGCCCGCCGAGCAGGTGTTCCTGAACGCCCAGTACCGCCCCGAGATGCAGGACGTGGACGTGGCGGAGGACATCTACTGCCACATCGCCGGTGTGGACATCGTGCGCGCCGGCGCGGGCGAGTTCTACGTGCTGGAAGATAATCTGCGGGTGCCATCCGGCGTGTCCTACATGCTGGAGAACCGCAAGATGTCGATGCGGCTGATGCCCGACGCCTTCAGCCGCATCAAGGTGGAGCCGGTGGCGCACTACCCTGACCTGCTGCTGGACAACCTGCGCGAAGTCGCGCCGCACGGCGGCGACGATCCCACCGTGGTGGTGCTGACGCCCGGCATGTACAACTCGGCCTACTTCGAACACGCCTTCCTGGCGCAGCAGATGGGCGTGGAGCTGGTGGAAGGCCAGGACCTGTTCGTCGAACAGAACACCGTCTACATGCGCACCACGCAGGGACCCCGCAAGGTGGACGTGATCTACCGCCGCCTGGACGACGACTTCCTCGATCCGCTGTCGTTTCGCGCCGACTCCGCACTGGGCGTACCGGGCCTGCTGTCGGTGTACCGCGCCGGCCGCGTCACGCTGGCCAACGCCATCGGCACCGGCATCGCCGACGACAAGTCCACCTATCTGTACGTGCCGGACATGATCCGCTTCTATCTGGGCGAGGAGCCGATACTGTCCAACGTCCCCACCTGGCGCTGCAACCGGCCGGACGAGCTGTCACATGTGCTGGCCCACATGCACGAACTGGTGGTGAAGGAAGTCCACGGCTCCGGCGGCTACGGCATGCTGGTGGGGCCGTCGGCCTCGCGCGCCGAGGTCGAGGCCTTCAAGGACCGCGTGCGCGCCAACCCCGCCAACTACATCGCGCAGCCCACGCTGGCGCTGTCCACCGTGCCGACCTACGTGGAATCGGGCGTGGCGCCGCGCCACGTGGACCTGCGGCCCTACGTGCTATGCGGCAAGGACATCCGCACCGTGCCGGGCGGCCTGTGCCGGGTGGCGCTGACCGAGGGCTCGCTGGTGGTCAACAGCAGCCAGGGCGGCGGCACCAAGGACACCTGGGTGCTGGAGGAGGACTGAACATGCTGAGCCGAACCGCAGACAATCTGTTCTGGATGTGCCGCTACACCGAGCGCGCCGAGAACACCGCCCGCATGCTGGACGTGAACCTGCAGATGTCGCTGCTGCCGCAGGACGCGCAGCGGCGCGAAGGCTCGTGGCTGGCCGTGCTGCGCATCTCCGAGCTGCAAGGCCTGTACCAGAGCAAGTACGCCGCCATCTCGCCGCACGACGTGCTGCAGTACATGGTGCGCGATCCCGAGAACCCCTCGTCCATCTATTCCTGCATGCGCGCCGCCCGCGAGAACGCGCGCGCGGTGCGCGGCAGCCTCACCACCGAGGTCTGGGAAACCTACAACACCACCTGGCTGGAACTGCTCAAGCACCTGCATACGGGCTTGCTGGAGCGCAATCCGGGCGAGTTCTTCGAATGGGTCAAGTTCCGTTCGCACCTGGCGCGCGGCGTCACCATCGGCACCATGCTGGAGGACGAGGCCCTGTACTTCCTGCGTATCGGCATGCACCTGGAACGCGCCGACAACACCGCCCGCATGCTGGACGTGAAGTTCCATGAACGCGGCGCCAACGGCCATGACGGCCGAACTGAGCCCGCCGGCGCGGCCGCGCTGCAGAGCGAGTTCTACCGCTGGTCGGCGTTGCTCAGCTCGGTGTCGGGCCTGGAGATCTACCGCAAGGTGTACCGCGACGTCATCACCCCCGACCGCGTGGCCGAGCTGCTGATCCTGCACGGCGACATGCCGCGCTCGCTGCTGGCCTCGATGCGCGCGGTGGCCGACGACCTGGCGCGCGTTTCCAACCAGCGCTCGACCGAAACCGAAAGGCGCGCCGGCATGCTGTGCGCGGAACTGCAATACGGCCGCGTCGAGGACATCCTGGCCAGCGGCCTGCACCAGTACCTGGAGCACTTCCTCGACCGCATCAACGATCTGGGCAACCGGATCAGCCAGGACTTCCTGGTACCGCTGTCGGCCTAGGCAGGAGAGCAGAATGAAACAGATCATCACCCACGTCACTCACTATCGCTATACCGCCCCGGTCACCTACAGCATCCAGACCTTGCGCCTGACCCCGCGCGACGACGAACACCAGCGCGTGCTGCGCTGGCACATCGAAGCGCCCGGCGACCTGGACAAGCAGGTGGACGCCTACGGCAACATCACGCACACGCTGACGCTCAACCAGCCCCATACCGACATCGAGCTGCGCGTGGTCGGACAGGTGCTGGTGGCGCCGCTGGAACGCGGCCTGCTGGGCAGCGAGGACAGCCGCCTGCCGGTGCACGCCTATTGCGTGCAGACGCCGCTGACCCAGGCCGACGACACCGTCATGGCCTTCGTGCGCGAGGCGCTGCCTGGCGGCCTGCATACGCCGGACGACATCCTGGCCCTGGCCACGGCGGTCAGCGATCGCGTCGCCTACGAGCCCGGCACCACCGACGTCACCACCGCGGCCAACCAGGTGCTGGCCATGGGCCACGGCGTCTGCCAGGACCACGCCCACCTCTTTCTGGCCTGCGTGCGCGGCCTGGGCGTGCCCGCGCGCTACGTCAGCGGCTACCTGTACACCACCGCCGAACACGCGGCCAGCCACGCCTGGGCCGACGTCTGGCTGCCCGACGTGGGCTGGACCAGCGTCGACATCACCAACCGCCAGTTCGCCTCGGACTGCCACTGCCGGCTGGCGGTGGCGCGGGACTATGACTCGGCCTCGCCGGTGCGCGGCGTGCGCAACGGCGGCGGCCAGGAATCCATGGAGGTCAGCGTGCAGGTCCAGTCCAGCGCCCAGCAGTAACATCCCGCCGGCCTCGCCGCAATACAATGCGGCGTGGTTTTCCCAATTTCTGATCATGACCTACTGCGTCGCAGCCCGCCTTGATTCCGGCCTGGTGTTCCTGGCCGACTCCCGCACCAATGCCGGAGTCGACCAGATCAGCGTCTTCCGCAAAATGACCGTGTTCGAACGCCCGGGCGACCGCGTCATGGTGCTGATGAGTTCCGGCAACCTGGCGGTCAGCCAGGCGGTGCTGAACGCCCTGGCGCGTCAACACGACGAAGACGGCGAAACCGTCTGGAACGCCCCCGACATGTTCGAGGCCACCCGCCGCGTCGGCGCGGCGGTGCGCAGCGTCTACCACCACGAAGCCCCGGCCCTGCGCGAGCAGGGTGTGGACTTCAACGTCAACCTGATCTTCGGCGGCCAGATCGGCACCGAGCGCTGCCGCTTATTCCAGGTGTATTCGGCGGGCAACTTCATCGAAGCCGGCCAGGAATGCCCGTACTTCCAGATCGGCGAGGCCAAGTACGGCAAGCCCATCCTGGACCGCGTGCTGCGCCCCGACACCTCGCTGGACGAAGCCGCCAAGTGCGCCCTGATCTCCATGGATTCCACGCTGCGGTCGAACATCTCGGTGGGCCTGCCGCTGGACCTGCTGGTCTACGACACGCACTCGCTGCGCGTCACGCACTTCGCCAGCATCGACGAGCACAACGAATACTTCCGCATGATCCGCGGCACCTGGGGCGAACGCCTGCGCCAGGTCTTCGCCGAGATCCCGGACCCGCTCTGGACCAATCCCGACTCGCCCGATTCGCTGGTCCCTCCCAGCCGCGTGCACCAGCCCCTGCGTGCGGAGCCGGTGGATGCGCCCGTGTCGAACTATTCGGCGCCGCAGGTGCTGGCGGAAGATCCGGGGAAGGATCAGGCGAACTAGGGACCGTTGCCGACAGGAACACGCCGAGTCTCCCAGGCTGAAACCCGGGATTCCGTCTGATACCGCAAGTTCCCGCGCACATTTGCGTGTTCCGGACGCCTTGATCCCTTGTGGCACGACCGGAATCGGCATAGAGTTTCTTCAACGTATATGCACGCCATATGCCCACCTTCCGAGGCCCGCGCAATTCACTGCTGCGGGCTTTCGTGTTCTTGTGCGGCATGATCGTTGCCACGATGAATTTGAGTGCGATCTTTCCATTCACTGAAGGAAAATCGACCGTCTCCCGCGCCCTACACTGCTTCGATTCGCATACAAGCCATGTGTCGGGCAAAGGGTTACGTCATGCATTACGTCATGTACCTGGACGAGTTCGGCCACATCGGACCCTTCGTCTCCCGTGATCATGGCAAACACCGGACGAGCCCGGTGTTCGGATTCGGCGGGTTGGTTTTGCCTGTGGAAACCGTGCGCGAATTCGCCATCTACTTCTACAAACTGAAATGCCATCTATTGAAGTTCGAACTGGAACGGCAAGACCAACCTGCGTACCGCTGGGAAAAGAAAGGCGCACAACTCTATACCGTCCGGAATGTTGAAAAGTACCAGCAGTTGCGGACCGAAACGGGGCGTTTGCTGAACCGGATCAGACAAATCGGCGGACACGTGATCTACAGCGGTGAGCAAAAGACAACAGACGCGACATCGCATCAACCCGCAGAGATCTTCAAGCAGCAATTGCTACGCATAGTCCGACGCGCGGATCGGTTTTTCTCGGCAAGACAGGCCACCTTCATGCTTTTGATCGACGAACAACAGGCGGGCAGCCGGTGGCGCGAAATGAATGTCGAAGCCTGCACGCTGGCGATGTTCGAAGATGCCACCGACCAATGCAGAACGCTGGTCGAGCCGCTGATTCAAGGTGAAAGCCACCTGTTCCAGACCCTTCAATGCGCTGACTGGATCTGCAGCCTGGTGGGCCGGCTGTGCGCCTTCCAGGTGGCGTCCGCGCAGTACCGAGACTGGGAGATTTTTCACCGTTACTTTCATGACCGCCTGCAAGCCGCAGCCCTCCCGTGCAGCGGACTCGGTTCGCAGGACGAGCAGGAAAATCCCCCGCTCATATCGCCTTCCGCGTAAACCCTCCTTTCCAGCAACCGAAACCCGGCTTGCGGAACCGCGAATTCTCATCCGGGCGCTGTCGCGCCACACTGGTGTCCGGCCGTCATGCTTTGCCTTGGGGGCCCCGACAACACCACAAGGAGCGAGACATGCCCCCTATCTACGCGCGCGCGCTCAAGCGCGCGGCCTGGCCCGTGCTGGCCCTGTCCTGCCTGGTCTCTGGCACCGCCGGCGCGCAAGGCGCCTATCCCAACCATCCCATTTCACTGGTCGTGCCGTTCGCGGCGGGCGGGCCGACCGATGTGGTGGCGCGCAGCCTGGGCGCGTCCATGTCCAAGACGCTGGGCCAAAGCATCATCATCGAGAACCGCACGGGCGCCGGCGGCACGCTGGCGTCGCAGCACGTGGCGCGCGCCGCGCCCGATGGCTACACCTTCCTGATACACCATAACGGCATGGCCACCGCGCCAGCGCTGTACCGCAAGCTGTCGTTCAACCCGCTGACGGACTTCGCCTATGTCGGCCAGGTGGCCGACGTTCCCATGACGCTGCTGGGCCGCAAGGACCTGCCCGCGGACGGCATGAAGGACTTCATCAAGTACGCCAAGGAGAACGGTAACAAGATCAACCTGGCCAACGCCGGACTGGGCGCGGTGTCGCAGCTCTGCGGCATGCTGCTGCAGGAATCGCTGGGCGTGCAGTTCACCACCGTGCCCTATGCCGGCACGGCGCCGGCGATGACCGCCCTGCTGGGCGGGCAGGTGGACGTGCTGTGCGATCAGACCACCCAAACCATTCCGCAGATCAAGGCCGACCGCGTGAAGCTGTACGGCGTCACCACGCTGGACCGCATCAAGACGCTGCCCGATGCGCCGACCCTGCAGGAGAATGGCCTGAAGGGCTTCGAGGTCAAGGTGTGGCATGGCGTCTACGCGCCCAAGGGCACGCCGCCGGAAGCCGTCGCCAAGTTCAACGAAGCGTTGCGCGCCGCGCTGAAGGACCCCGCCTTCACGCAGAAGATGGCGGAACTGGGCGCCGAGATCGTGCCGGAATCCAAGCAGACCCCGCAGGGCCTGCAGACCTGGCTGCAATCCGAGGTCGACAAATGGGGCGGCATCATCCGCAAGGCGGGGGTGTACGCCGACTGACGGCGCACACCGGGCGCGCGGCCAAAGAAAAGCCCACCCTCTCGGGTGGGCTTGGCCTTTATGGCGGGGCAGCCTGTTACGCCTGCACCGCTAGTTCCTTCCACACCGCCAGCGGCGCTTCCGCGTGGTTCAAGGTGTAGAAATGCAGGCCCGGCGCGCCGTTGTCCAGCAGCGTCTGGCACAGCTCGGTGACCACGTCCACGCCGAAGGCGCGGATGGAGGCCTTGTCGTCGCCGAACTCGGCCAGGCGCAGACGGATCCAGCGCGGCACTTCCGCGCCGCACATTTCCGAGAAGCGCAGCAGCTGCGTGTGGTTCGTGATGGGCATGATGCCCGGCACGATAGGCACGTTCACGCCCTTGGCCTGGGCCCGGTCGACGAAGTCGAAGTAAGCGTCGGCGTTGAAGAAGTATTGCGTGATGGCTGCGTCGGCGCCAGCTTTGACCTTGTTCACGAAATGGTCCAGGTCGGCCGAGGGATTGGCTGCCTGGGGGTGCATTTCGGGATAGGCCGCGACTTCGATGTGGAACCAGTCGCCCGTTTCCTCGCGGATGAACGACACCAGCTCGTTGGCGTAACGCAGTTCGCCCGCATCGCCGCCCATGCCCGAGGGCAGGTCGCCGCGCAGGGCCACCACGCGCCGCACACCGTCGTTCTTGTAGGCCTGGAGGATGTCCCGCAGATCCTGGCGCGTGGCGCCGACGCACGAAAGGTGCGGCGCCGCCTCGCAACCCAGGTTGCGCAGCGTGCGCACGGCGTCCGCCGTGCCGGCGCGGGTGGAACCGCCCGCGCCGAAGGTCACGCTGACGTACTTGGGCTGGATGGCCAGCATCTGCTTGGCCGCGCGCACCATCCGTTCCTGGCCGGCCAGGTCGCGCGGCGGGAAGAATTCCAGACTGAAAGCGGGAGTAGTCGAATCAGACATTAGGGGATCAGCTTCGTGAGCAGGCCAGAGATGATGCTGTACAGGATCGCACCGCCCACGGCCCACCAGAACCCGTTGACCTGGAAGCCCTTCAGCACGGAGCCGACGAACCAGAACAACAAGGCGTTGATGACGATGAGGAAGAGACCGAGAGTGACGATCGTGATCGGCAGCGTCAGCAGCACCAGCACCGGCTTGACCAGCATGTTCACCAGACCCAGCACCAGCGCGGCGATGAGCGCCGATCCGAAGCTGGCCACGGTGATGCCGGGCAGCAGGTAGGCCACGGCCAGCAAGGCCACCGCGTTCAGGATCCAGACGAGTATCAATGCCATGTTCGATCTCCTGTTGTGAGCCCGCCGGCCCTGTCGCGGCGATACGTTCGCGACAGGGGTCCCGCAGACCGGAAAGCCCGCGCCGACATGGCGCGGCACTTGCCTATTTTGCTACAACCATCAATAGCGGTAGTGCTCGGGCTTGTACGGGCCTTGCACCGGCACGTTGATGTAGTCTGCCTGATCCTGGCGCAGGGTCGTGAGCTTCACGCCCAGCTTCTTCAGGTGCAGGCGGGCGACCTTCTCGTCCAGGTGCTTGGGCAGCACGTAGACCTGGCCCGAGGTGTAGGCTTCGTTGCGCGTGAACAGCTCGATCTGGGCGATGGTCTGGTTGGCGAACGAGGACGACATCACGAACGAGGGGTGGCCGGTGGCGCAACCCAGGTTCACCAGGCGGCCCTGGGCCAGCAGGATGATGCGCTTGCCGTCCGGGAAGATGACGTGGTCGACTTGCGGCTTGATCTCTTCCCACTTGCAGTCAGCCAGGCTGGCGACGTCGATTTCGTTGTCGAAGTGGCCGATGTTGCACACGATGGCCTGGTCCTTCATGGCGTTCATGTGCTCACGCGTGATGACGTGGTAGTTGCCGGTGGCGGTGACGAAGATGTCGCCGTGGGCGGCGGCTTCTTCCATGGTCACGACCTTGAAGCCTTCCATGGCGGCCTGCAGGGCGCAGATCGGATCGACTTCGGTGACCCAGACCTGGGCGCGCAGCGCGACCAGCGCCTGGGCGCAGCCCTTGCCGACGTCGCCGTAGCCGGCCACGACGGCAACCTTGCCAGCGACCATCACGTCGGTGGCGCGCTTGATGCCGTCGACCAGCGATTCACGGCAGCCATACAGGTTGTCGAACTTGGACTTGGTGACCGAGTCGTTGACGTTGATGGCGGCAAAGGCCAGCTCGCCCTTTTGCGACATCTGGTACAGGCGATGCACGCCGGTGGTGGTTTCTTCCGTCACGCCCTTGATCAGGGCCAGGCGGGTCGAATACCACTTGGGATCGCGCTTGAGGGTTTCCTTGATGGCGGCGAACAGGATGCGCTCTTCGTCGCTGCCCGGGTTGGCCAGCACCGAGATGTCCTTCTCGGCCTTGGTGCCCAGGTGCAGCATCAAGGTGGCGTCGCCGCCATCGTCGAGGATCATGTTGGCGTTTTCGCCATTGGGCCATTCGAAGATCTTGTGGGTGTACTGCCAGTACTCTTCCAGCGTTTCGCCCTTGACGGCGAAGACCGGGGTGCCCGACGCGGCGATGGCGGCGGCGGCGTGGTCCTGCGTCGAGAAGATGTTGCACGAGGCCCAGCGCACTTCGGCGCCCAGCGCCACCAGCGTTTCGATCAGCACGCCGGTCTGGATGGTCATGTGCAGGCTGCCGGCGATGCGCGCGCCCTTGAGCGGCTGCTTGGCGGCGAATTCCTCGCGGATGGCCATCAGGCCGGGCATTTCGGTTTCGGCGATGGCGAGTTCGCGGCGGCCCCAGCCGGCCAGCGACATGTCGGCGACGAGGTAGTCGGAAAAGGATTTATCGGTCACAGCGTTCATGGTGTGTAGGCTCCACGTGAAATACGAACGGCGCAGGATATGGCCGGACAACGCGAAGGCACCACGAAGGTCGAGTGCTCGCCTTTCCCGCCATATGCGACAAAGGTGAGCGCCGTTGCTGTAGCGCCGCGCAAGGCGCGCCGCTTGAACAAGGATTCCTGAGCCTGGCGAGCCTGGCCCCGCTTGCCGTGCCGGCTGGCGGGAACCGCAGGGTCGTCGCAACGCTCCTCAGGATTGCCGGGCATTGTACCCGGGAACCGTCCGCCAAGGATCAAACCCCTGGCTCCCTGGCGGGCATTTCGCCGCCAGGCCGCCGCGCAAGCACGGCCCCTTCGGGCACGCACGACGCCTGCGCATGCTCCGCGCCGCGGGCGCTCCCGTCCAGCGGCACCAGTGCAGCCAGCAGGGTCGCGGCCACCGAGTCCCAGCTGCGCGTCAGGGCGTGTTCGCGCACCGCATGGCGGTCCAGCGACAGGGCCGAGCGGCAGGCATGGGCCAGGTCTTCGTCCAGGAAACCGGTGACGCCCTGGGTCACCACCGCCAGCGGCGCTTCGCTGCGGAAAGCGGCGACCGGCGTGCCGCAGGCCATGGCCTCCAGCATGACCAGGCCGAAGGTGTCAGTCAGGCTGGGGAAGACGAAGGCGTCGGCCGACCCGTAGAGCGCCGGCAGCGCTTCGTCGTGCCGCATGCCCAGGAAAATCGCGCCGGGAAAGCGCTTCTTCAGCCGCGCCTCATCCGGCCCCGCCCCCACCACCACCTTGCTGCCCGGCAGGTCCAGCGACAGGAAGGCGTCCAGATTCTTCTCGCGCGCCACGCGGCCCACGCTCAGGAATACGGGACGGGGCAGGTCCGGGAAGGCCTGGCCTGCCCCCGGCTGGAACTTGCGCGGATCCACCCCGCGCGACCAGATCTGCAGGTTCCCCAGGCCGCGCCGCGCCAGCACGTCGCGCACCGTGGGCGTAGGCACCAGCACCCGCTGCGAGGGCCGGTGGAACCAGCGCAGATAACGCCAGGGCAAGGCCGCCGGGATGCCCATGCGCGCCTGCAGGTAGTCCGGGAACATGGTGTGGAACGACGTCGTGAAGCGCCAGCCCCGCGCCAGCGCCATACGGCGCGCGGCCAGGCCCAGCGGGCCTTCGGTGGCGATGTGCAGGGCGTCGGGCACGATGTCGCCCAGGATGCGGCGCAATTGCCGGCCGGGCTGCAGACACAGCCGCAGGTCGGGCTCGGAGGGCGCCGGCACGGTGCGGCTGCCCTGCGGGTTCACCACGATCAGCTCGTGGCCCCATTCTCCAAGGATCTGCTGCATGGTCGTCCAGGTGCGGACGACGCCATTGACTTGCGGATGCCAGGCATCCGTGACCAGGACGATGCGCATGATGGAGCCGGAAGTGGGCAATAGCGCGATTTAGCCCGCGCCATGTGACATGCCCAAGACGGCCTGCGCGGCCGCCGGCTAATTGTTGCGGCGGGGATACCCTTGCGCCGTGATGCGCACCCAGACTTCGCGCTTTTCCTCTTCTGTCATGAACACCCAGTTGGCGACTTCCATGGCGGTGCGGCCGCAGCCGCGGCAAATGTCGTCAAACAACGTGGAGCAGACGGCCACGCAGGGCGAATCCGAAGCCTTGAAGGCGCGTTGCGCGTCTTCGGCGTCGGGGAGTTTGGAGAGGTCGACGTGGTGCTGATTCATCGGGCGTAGGTTAACACCCGGAGTGCGTCCCCTTTTGGATGGCCCTATGCCCCGCCCGGACTTGAATACCTGCCCGCGCGCACGGTGCTACACGCGGGCAGCCCTCTATTCGCGCCAGCCGAAAAACTCCCTGGCCTGCGCCAGCAGCGCGTCCGGACATTCTTCCGCCAGATAGTGCGCGCCCGGCAACGGACCGCCGGATACCTCGTCCGCGATCGCGCGCCATAGCGTCAGCACGTCGAAGTTGCGGCCCACGGCGCCGCGCTCGCCCCACAGCGCACGCAATGGCAGGCGCAGGCGTTCGCCGGCCTCCCGGCCGGCGCGGTCGTGCTCCAGGTCCAGCGTGGCGGAAGCGCGGTAGTCCTCGCAGATGCCCGTGGCCCAGCCGGGCAGTTGCGCCGCGCGTTCGTACTCGGCCATGGCCTCAGCGGAAAAATGCGCCAGTCCGCCGGGCCGCCCGCCCATCACGGAACGCAGGTAGAACACCGGGTCGCGCTCGATCATGGTTTCGGGCAGCGGCGCCGGCTGGATCAGCCAGAACCAGTGGTAATAGGCCTGGGCGAAGGCGCGCGTGGTGCCTTCGTACATGTCCAGCGTGGGCGCGATGTCCAGCAGCATCATGCGGCTGACGGCGGCGGGATGGTCCAGCGCCAGCCGGTGCGCCACGCGCGCGCCGCGGTCGTGCGCCAGCACCTCGAAGCGCCGGTGGCCCAGGGCGCGCATCAAATCGACCATGTCGGCCGCCATCGCCCGCTTGGAATAGGCCGCGTGGTCCGGCGACGCGGCCGGCTTGTCGCTATCGCCGTAGCCGCGCAGGTCCGCCGCCACGCACGTGCGGTGGCGCGTCAGTTCCGGCCAGACGCGATGCCAGATGGCGTGGGTCTGGGGATGGCCATGCAGCAGCAGCAGCGGCGGGCCAGCGCCGTCGACGCGGGCTGCGATGTCGATGCCGTTGGCCGCGATGCGGCGCACGGGCAGGTCGAAGAATGCGGTCATATGGCCTCTTGGTTCAGGCGGTCGCGCACACGGCGCGCCAGATCTTTCATCCAGGGATGCCGCGCCCAATGGCCGGCCTCGAAACGCTCCACCTCGTCCAGCCGCTGCAATGATGCGCCCACCATGTCCTGCCCCTGCGCGTACATGCGGCGGTGCCGTTCAGGCAGCGTGAACGCCGCCGTCCAGCCGTCCATGGCGGTGACGCGCCCGGCCGCCACATCGATGCCGACGCGGTTGGTGGCCGTATTGGACACCCTGGCAAGCAAGGCGTCGATCTCGGCCGGCGCCAGGCTGATCAGCAGCAGGCCGTTGTTCACCGCATTGAAGTAGAAGATCTCGCCGAAGCTGGGCGCGATCACCGCGCGGATGCCGAACTGCTGCAAACCCCACACCGCATGCTCGCGGCTGGAGCCGCAGCCGAAGTTCGGCCCCGCCACCACGATGGACGCGCCGGCGTAGGCGGGCTGGTTCAACACGAAATCGGGCCTGGGCGCGCCGCCCGCGTCAAAGCGCAGGTCATGCAGCAGGCCACGGTCCAGCCCTGCCTTGTCGATGATGCGCAGGAACTGCTTGGGCATGATCTGGTCGGTGTCCAGATTGGAAAAAGGCAGCGGCGCGGCGACGCCCTCGATGATTGCGGTCATGCGTGTTGCTCCCAGACGCGGACGTCGACGATGCGGCCGGCCAGCGCGGCGGCGGCGGCCATGGCCGGAGACATCAGGTGCGTGCGGCCCGCGCGCCCCTGCCGGCCTTCGAAATTGCGGTTGGTGGTGGAGGCGCAGCGCTCGCCCGGGCTGAGCACGTCGTCATTCATGGCCAGGCACATGGAACAGCCGGGCTGGCGCCATTCGAAGCCGGCCTCGATCAGTTGCGCCGCGATGCCCTCGGCCTCGGCCTGCGCGCGCACCGCGCCCGATCCGGGCACCACCATGGCCCGCACGCCGGCCGCCACCTTGCGGCCGCGCAACACGGCTGCCGCCGCGCGCAGATCCTCGATGCGTCCGTTGGTGCAGGAGCCGATGAACACGCGGTCTATCGGCACGCCGGCTATCGGCGTGCCCGGCGCGAGGCCGATGTAGTCCATGGCCTTCTCCAGCGCCAGGCGGGCCAGCGCGTCGGGCTCGGCCTGCGGGTCCGGCACCACGCCGTCCACCGGCATGGCCTGGTCCGGGCTGGTGCCCCAGGTGACGAAGGGCGCGATCGCGGCGGCATCCAGCACGTGCTCGGCGTCGAACGCGGCGTCCTCGTCCGAGCGCAGCGTGGCCCAATGGGCGCGCGCCTGCGCCAGCGCCTCGCCTTGCAGTTCGGGCGCATGCGCGGCGATGTAGGCCTCGGTGGTGGCGTCCGGCGCGATCAGCGCGGCGCGGGCGCCGGCTTCCACCGTCATGTTGCACAAGGTCATGCGGGCCTCGGCGGACAGCGCGGCGATGGCCTCGCCGCAGAACTCCACCGCATGCCCGCGCGCGCCTTGCGCGCCGATGCGGTGCACAACGCAGATCACCAGGTCCTTGGCGGTGACACCGGCCGGCAGCGCGCCGTCGACGCGGATGCGCATGTTGCGCGCCACCCGGTACGCCAGCGTCTGCGTGGCCAATATGTGTTCGACCTCGGACGTGCCGATGCCGAAGCCCAGCGCGCCCAGCGCGCCGTAGGTGGTGGTGTGGCTGTCGCCGCACAGCACCACCATGCCCGGCAGCACCATGCCATGCTCAGGCGCGATCACGTGCTCGATCCCTTGCAGCGGATCGGTGGTGTCGAACAACGCGATGCCCTGCGCGTCGCAGTTGCGCTTGAGGTTGAGCGCCTGGCGCGACGAAGCGTCGTCGGCGATCACGCGCAGCGCCGCCGGCACCGGATGCGTGGGGATGATGTGGTCCACCACCGCCATCTGCTGCCCGGGACGCAGCACGCCGCGCCCGCGCGCGGCCAGGCCGCTGAAGGCCTGCGGGCTGGTGTATTCGTTCATGATGTGCAGGTCGACGTAAAGCAGGATGTGCTCGTCGTCGATCCGGGCCACCTCATGGCTGGCCACCAGTTTGTCGTACAGCGTCTTGCCGGGCATGTCTTGCGTCCTTCGTAGTTGGGTCTTGCGGCCCGATCAGTTGGCCTGGATGCCGGCGTCCTTGACGATGCCGGCCCAGCGCGTCATCTCGGCGGCCACCATCGCGTCGGTCTTGGCGGGCGTGGAAATCAGCGGATCGAAGCCTTCGCGGCCCATGCGCTGCTCCAGCTCGGGCGAACGCAAGGCCTGTTCGAGCTTGGCGTTCAGCGTGTCGATCACGGCTTGCGGCGTGCCCGCGGGCGCGCTGATGACGAACCAGGTGTTGAACTCGTAGCCGGGCAGCCCGGACTCGGCGATGGTGGGCACGTCGGGCAAGAGCGGCGAACGCGTGGTGCCGGTCACGCCCAGCGCCTTGAGCTTCTTGCCGTCAACCTGCGGCTTGGCGGCGGACAGCACCGGAAAGCTCATCTGCACCTGGCCGCTGATGGTGTCCACCATGGCGGGGCCGCCGCCCTTGTAAGGCACGTGCAGGATCTGTGTCTTGGACACCGACTTGAACAGTTCCGCGGCCATGTGGAAGGTGCTGCCCGTGCCTGCCGAACCGAAGCTCAGGTCGTTGGCGGGCCTCGCGCGCACATAGGCCAGCAACTCGCTCACATTGGCCACGGGCAACTGGTTGGTCACCGTCAGCACGTGCTGCGACGTCCCTATCGTGCCGACCGAACGCAGGTCCTTGGTCGTGTCGAACGGCATGTTCTGGAACAACGCCGGGTTGATCGCCAGCGACATGGTGTTGACGGCCAGCGTGTAGCCGTTGGGCTCGGCGCGCGCCACCGCGGCCATGCCGATGTTGCCGGAAGCGCCGGCGCGGTTCTCCACCACCACACTCTGCCCCAGGGCGCGGCCCCAGGCATCCGAAATCAGGCGTGCGGCGATGTCCACGCTGCCGCCGGGCGCGAACGGCACGATGAGCGTCACGGCGCGCTGGGGAAAGGCGTCGGCGGCGGCCGGCTGGGTCCAACAGGATGCGGCGATGGCCGCGCATAGAACGCCGGCAGCTTTGTTGATCTTCATTCCTGGTCTCCTCGGTTGGCCGCGCCAGGCGGCTCTGTAGTGGTGAGCCCAGTGTATAAGCCGGTCCGGTTCTTATAATTACTTATCCAGATAAAGCTTTATTAAATTAAGTTTATAAATAAGCGCATGGACGCCCTTTCCGATCTCGCCTTCTTCTCGCTGGTGGTCAAGCACGGCAACCTGTCCGCCGCCGCCCGCGAACTGGGCCTGACCCCGCCCGCGGTCAGTACGCGCCTGGCCAAGCTGGAGCAGCGCCTGGGCGTGCGGCTGCTGAACCGCACCACCCGCCGGGTCAGCGTCACGCAGGAAGGCGAGCTTTATCTGGCAGAAGGCGCACGCATCCTGACGGACCTGGAAGCGCTGGAACGTTCCGTATCGAGCGCCCGCGCCCGTCCCCAGGGGCTGCTGCGGCTGAATGCCACATTCGGCTTTGGCCGCGCCCACATCGTGCCCGCGGTGTCGGACTTCGCCCGCCAGTACCCGGAAGTGGAAGTCCAGATGCGCCTGACCGACAGGCCGCTGAACCTGATCGAAGAAGGCTTCGACGTGGCGGTGCGCTTTGGCGACCTGCCCGATGCGCGCCTGACCGCGCGCAAGATCGCGTCCAACCGGCGGCTGCTGTGCGCGTCGCCGCGCTACCTGGAAATCCATGGCGAGCCGCGCGCGCCGGGCGACCTGCAACGCCACCGCTGCATCGTGGTGCGCGAGAACGACGTGGCCTATGGCACCTGGCGGCTGGAATCGGGCCAACGCGCGGAGACCGTGAAAGTGCGCGGCCCGCTCAGCTCCAACGATGGGCAAAGCGCCCTGGAATGGGCGCTGGACGGCCACGGCATCGTCATGCGTTCAGAATGGGAAACGGCCGAGCACCTGCGCGCCGGCCGTCTGCGCGCGGTGCTGGCCGACTGGCGCACGCCGCCCGCGGACATCCATGCGCTGTATCCCGAACGCCTGAACCTGCCGGCCAAGACGATCGCCTTCGTGGAGTTCCTGTCGCAGCGCTTTGCCCGGCATCTGCGCGCACCAGGTTCGGACGACGCGGTCTGGTGAACCGGTCGCGTCCCGCTCCGGCGCGGCCGCGACGCTACGCGTCCGCCCCCAGCCGCCCGCCGGCGCGCACGATGCCGCAACGCTTGTGCGCCCGCATCACCACGCCGACTTCGCTGTTCAACACGCCGTCCAGCTCGCCCAGGCGGCGCGTCACGACATCCCACAAATGCAGGCTGTCGCGGCACAGCACGTGCCAGAACAGCTGCGACGCGCCGCTGGTGCCGAACAGGCAGCGGGTGTTGGGGTCCAGCGCCAGATGCACGGCCAGCGCGTCCACGGCTTGCGGGCGCACCTGCACCGAAATCACCGCCTCCACCGGAAAGCCGACCAGCGCCGGCTCCACTTCAACGCGGAAACTCAGCGCACGGCGCTCCACCATGTTGTGCAAGAGACGCTGCGCGGTGGGCTCGCTGACGCCGGCATGCTCGGCCAGTTCCGCCAGGCTGGCGCGGCCGTCGCGCATCAGGTAGGCCACCATGCGCTGTTCAGCGTCCGTCAATGCCGCGGGCGGCTGCGCCGCGGCGGGCTCGGCCGCCGCCCCATCGGGCTGGGCCTGGATACGCCACTGGCCGGCGCGGCGGAACGGCCGCAGCACCAGCCGCGCCTCCACGTGCTCCACCCCGTCGATGGACGGCAGCACGCGCGTCACCACGTCCGGCATGTCGGCGGCGTCCGCCAGCGTCAGCTCGGCCATCAGATCGGCCGAACCGGCCAGCGTGACCACCAGCTGGCTCAGGTCCAGCCGCGCCAGCTGGTCCGCCACCTCCGGCACGCGGCCCGACCGGCAGCGCACCCAGGCGTGCAGCACCACGCCGCGTCCGGTAGCCAAGGGATCGGGTTCCGCGATGACACGCAGGGCGTCGGCATCCATCAGGCGCTTGATGCGGCGCGCGACGGTGCGCTCGGGAATGCCGGTGGCGGCGCCCAGCTCGCGCCAGGACGCGCGCGGGTCCGCCTGCAGCGCGATGAGGCAGGCGAGATCGGTGTCGTCCAGCCCCGGAGCTAGGGGCTTACCCTTACTTGACGTGTCCATATTCATTAAATTAACGTTCGCGCATTGATAAAAACACAAAATTAAACGGTCTTTTTGACCAAAAATAAATTCTTATTTGAGGTTTTCATGAGCAGCACTTCAGCGCCCCTGCGCAAGCCGCAGGGGGCAGCCGCCTCGGCCGGCACCGCGCCCGTCTCCCGCTCGCGCACCATTCTGGCCGGTAGTGTAGGCAATGCCGTCGAATGGTTCGACTGGACCATCTACGCGTCCTTCGCCATCTTCTTCTCCAGCCAGTTCTTCCCCGAAGGCAACGAAACCACGGCCCTGCTGGCGACCTTCGGCATTTTCGCCGTGGGCTTCTTCATGCGCCCGGTGGGCGGCTGGCTGCTGGGCATCTTCTCCGACCGCTACGGCCGCAAGGCCGCGCTGGGCCTGACCATCCTGATGATGGCCGGCGGCTCGCTGATCATCGCCGTCACCCCCACCTACGCCTCCATCGGCCTGGCCGCTCCGCTGCTGCTGACCGCTGCGCGCCTCTTGCAAGGCCTGTCGCTGGGCGGAGAGTATGCCTCGGCCACGACCTTCCTGGCGGAAATGGCGCCGCCCAACAAACGCGGCTTTTACTCCAGCTTCGTGTTCTTCAGCGCCGCCGTGGGCATCCTGGCCGCCTCGGCCATCGGCTGGGTGCTGACCTCGACCTTGACCAAGGCCGAGATGGCCGCATGGGGTTGGCGCATCCCGTTCTTCCTGGGCGCCTTGGGCGGCCTGGCCGGCATGTGGATCCGGCGCTCCATCCCGGAAACCGAAGCGTTCTCGCACGCCAAGAAGGCCGGCGTCGAAAAGCAGCCGCTGCGCACCCTGCTGCGCGACCACCCGCGTGAAGTGCTGCGCATCGTGGGCTTTTCCATCCTGACCACGTTCGCGTTCTACATCTTCGTGGCCTACGTACCCACCTACGCCATCCGCCAGGTGCATGCCGACCCGAAGACCGCGTTCGCCGCAAACACCGTCGCGCTGATCGTATTCATGCTGGTGCAGCCGCTGTTCGGCATCCTGTCCGACCGCATCGGCCGCAAGCCGCAGCTGATCTTCTTCGCCGCCGGCTACCTGGTGTTCTTCTACCCGCTGATGACCACGCTGGGCCCGTCGTTCGGTTCGATCCTGGCGGTGGAGCTGTTCGGCCTGGTGCTGTATGCCATGTACACCTCGATTGCGCCGGCCATCATGTCGGAACAGTTCCCCACCAGCGTGCGCGCCGTCGGCATCGGTACGCCGTACAACCTGGTCGTCGCCTTGCTGGGCGGCACCACGCCCTATCTGCTGACCTGGCTGCAGAGCAAGGGCATGGAGCGCTGGTTCTTCTACTACGTGCTGGCGGGCGCCGTGATCACCCTGATCACCTTCATCCGCATGCCAGAAACCAAGGGCCAGAGCCTGAAGTAAGCAGAGAGAACGAACGTCACGCACCAGCGCTTTCCGGTTCCCGCAGGACCGGAAAGCTTTTTCTTTTCCGATGAGACCCATGCCAGCACTAGACACCGCCCTGCACTTCCAAGACGCCCAGGCCCTGGCCGGCGCCATCCGCCGGCGCGAACTGAGTTCGCGCCAGGTCACCACCCACTTCCTGGACCGTATCGAGCGCGCCCCCGCGCTGGCCGCCTACAGCGAAGTCACGGCCGAGCGCGCGCTGGCCCAGGCCGACGCCGCCGACCGCCTGCTGGCCGCGGGCATTCTGCTGGGTCCGCTGCACGGCGTGCCCGTGGCGGTGAAGGACAGCGTGCAATGGGAGGGCGTCAGCGTCTGTCTGGGTTCGCTCGCCCTGCAGGGCCGGATCAGCGACGTCACGGCGGTCCCGCTGCAACAGCTGGCTGCGCAAGGCATGGTGGTGCTGGGCAAGACCCGCATGACCGAATTCGCCTTCGGCCTGTCAGGCCAGAACCCCACCCAAGGCACCGCGCGCAACCCCTGGGACGCGCAGACCGCCCGCGCGCCGGGCGGCTCGTCCAGCGGCGCGGGCGTGGCCGTGGCCGCCGGCCTGGCGCCGCTGGCGCTGGGCGGCGACACCGGCGGCTCGGTGCGCGCGCCGGCGGCGTTGAACGGCCTGGTCGGCTACAAGCCGTCCACCGGCGTCATCAGCCGCGGCGGCTGCCTGCCCCTGTCGGACACGCTGGACGTGCTGGGTCCGATCACGCGCACGGTGGCCGACGCCCGCCTGCTGACCCAACTGCTGGCCGGCCCCAACCTCGGCGACGCGGCCACGCTGGGCTTTCCCGCAAGCGCCATCGCCGCCTTGCGCCAGCCCGCCGCGCGCGGCCCGGGTCCGGTGGCCGTGCTGGCGCCCGAGGCCTGGCCCGCCCCCTTGGCCGAGGCCGGCCTGCGCGCCTGGCGCGAGGCCGAGGAAAACCTGGCGCGCGCCGGCTACACGCCCACGTCCTGGCATCCGCCCGCGGCGCTGTCCTTTGCCCGCATGGCCGACGACAACTCCGTGGTGCTGGCCTACGAGGCCTACCGCTACTACGGCGCGTTGGCCGAAGACCCGGCCACGCCGCTGTGGGACGTGGTGCGCAAGCGCATCGCGGCCGGCGGCCGCATCGCGCAGGCCGACTATGAAGCCGCGCTGCAACGCCGCGCCGCCGACATGGCCGCATTCGCGCAAGCCATGCAAGGCCTGGACGCCCTGCTGATGCCCGCCTGCGACCAGGCCGCGCAAGCGCTGGACGCCGACGATACGCGCCACGCCGGGTTGGGCAAGCTGCTGCGCCCCGCCAACTTCCTGGGCGCGGCCGCCATCTCGCTGCCTGTGGGCTTCGATGCCGAAGGCATGCCCATGGCGGTGCAGTTGCTGGCGCCGGCAGGCGGCGACGCCGCAATGCTGGATTGCGCCGCGGCGCTGGAGCCGGTGTTGGCGCCGGCGCTGCGCCGGCCGGATTTGTCAGGCTGGGGGCTGTAAGGTCGCTGCCGCAATGAAAAAGCCCCCGCACTGCGGGGGCTTTCTTGTTCAAGCGCCGGGAAGGCTTACGCGCCCTTCTTCAGCGCCTGGACCTTGTCCGTGGCTTCCCACGAGAATTCCGGCTCGGAACGGCCGAAGTGGCCATAGGCGGCGGTCTTGGCGTAGATCGGACGCAGCAGGTCCAGCATGTTGACGATGCCCTTCGGACGCAGGTCGAAGTGCTCGCGCACCAGCTTGGCGATCTGGTCGTCGGGGATGACGCCCGTGCCTTCCGTGTAGACGGTGATGTTGATGGGCTCGGCCACGCCAATGGCGTAGCTGACCTGCACCTGGCACTGGCGCGCCAGGCCGGCGGCCACGATGTTCTTGGCCACGTAGCGGGCCGCGTAGGCGGCCGAACGGTCGACCTTGGACGGATCTTTGCCCGAGAACGCGCCGCCGCCGTGCGGGCAAGCGCCGCCGTAGGTATCGACGATGATCTTGCGGCCGGTCAGGCCGCAATCGCCTTGCGGGCCGCCGATGACGAAGCGGCCGGTCGGGTTGACCAGGAACTTCGTTTGCGGCGTGATCAGGCCTTCGGGGAAGCTGGGCTTGATGATGTCTTCGATCACCGCTTCGCGGATGGTTTCTTGCGAAACCTCGGGTGCGTGCTGGGTCGACAGCACCACCGTGTCGACTTCCGCCGGGCGGCCGTCGATATAGCGGAACGTCACTTGCGACTTGGCGTCGGGACGCAGCCACGGCAGGCGGCCGTCCTTGCGCAGCTCGCTCTGGCGCTGCACCAGGCGGTGCGCGTACCAGATCGGAGCAGGCATCAGATCGGGAGTTTCGTCGCAGGCATAGCCGAACATCAGGCCTTGGTCGCCCGCGCCCTGGTTCAGATAGTCTTCAGAGCTGCGGTCCACGCCCTGGGCAATGTCCGGCGACTGCTTGTCGTAGGCGACCAGCACCGCGCAGCCTTTGTAGTCGATGCCGTATTCGGTGTTGTCGTAACCGATGCGGCGGATCGTGTCGCGCGCGACCTGGATGTAGTCGACGTTGGCGGTGGTGGTGATTTCGCCAGCCAGCACTACCAGACCGGTGTTGCAGAGGGTCTCGGCTGCGACGCGCGCATTCGGGTCCTGCGTGAAGATCGCGTCCAGGATCGAGTCGGAGATCTGGTCGGCAACCTTGTCGGGGTGCCCTTCGGAGACGGATTCGGAAGTAAAGAGAAAGTCGTTGTTGGCCACAGATGCGTCCTTGGTGACCGGCATTGCCGGCGCATAGGTTCACGAGGCGCGTTGCACCCCTGACCGCATGACATACGCAAATCTGGGCGCGACGCTTTAGCGGATTTGGCAAGAGGCGCGCAAAGCGCTGTACCCTTGCCGTCGCCCCGCAAGTTGTCGGTTAACTCGGCGACTGCGCTATTTTAAGCGAAAATGCGGTTCTGCCGCCAAAGCTGGGGGACGTATGCATATATCCCGGCCCCAGGCGCACTTTCTGTCCGTCCCATTTTTCTGCCGCATGCTGCTCTTCCTGTTCAGATCATTCGCCGCCCTGCCCCTTTCCGTCGCGCACGCCGTGGGGCGGCTGGCCGGGCGCGCGATCTACGCCTGGCCGGGCAAGTACCGCCGGCGGCTGCAGGCCAACGCGGCCCAGGCCGGTTACCCCGATCCGGCTTTCGCGCGGCGCGCGGCGGGCGAAATCGGCGCCATGATCCTGGAGAGCCCGCGCGTCTGGTTCCGCAATGAACAAAGCCTGGCTCAGGTGATCTCGGACGACAACGACGTGGTCAGCGCGGCCCGCGCCGAGAACCGCGGCATCCTGTTCCTGACGCCGCACCTGGGCTGCTTCGAGATCACCGCGCGCTACCTGGCCCGCCAGATGCCCATGACCGTCATGTTCCGGCCGCCGCGCAAGGACATCCTGGCCCCGCTGCTGGAAACCGCGCGCAATACCTCGGCCGTCAATGCCGTGCCGGCCACCATGCAAGGGGTGCGCGAATTCGTGCGCGCCCTGCGCCGCGGCGAATCCGTCGGCATGCTGCCCGACCAGGCGCCCAGCGTGGGCGACGGCGTCTGGGCGCCGTTCTTCGGGCGCATGGCCTACACCATGACGCTGCCCGGCAAGCTGGCCACGCAAACGGGCGTGCCCATCATCCTGACCGCTGGCGAACGGCTGCCGGGAGGCCGGGGCTGGCGCATCCACTATGTCCGCGTGCCCGAACCGCTGCCCGCCGATGCCGCCGAGCAGGCCGCGTTGCTCAACGCCGCCATGGAAACGCTGATCCGCCGCTGTCCGGAGCAATACCTCTGGAGCTACAACCGCTACAAGACGCCGCGTGGCGCCCCGCCGGCCCCCGCCGCCGACACTCCTGCTTCGGCCAGCTGAACCGCCGCGCCCCGTCCGCTCCCTATTTCCCACCATGACTGATTTCAAAACGCGCGCGCTGGTATCCCTGTTGAAATGGTTCGGCCGCATCAAGCCGTCGACCCGGCAGCGCATCGGCGCAACCCTGGGCTGGCTGGCGCCGCGGCTGGCCAAGTCGCGCACGCGCATCGTGCGCCGCAATCTGGAACTGTGCTTTCCCGACCAGCCCGAACACGTGCGCGAACAGTGGGTCGCGGACCACTTCCGCGCACTGGCGCAGTCCATCGTCGACCGCGGCGTGCTCTGGTACGGCACGCCCGAGGCCATCAAGGAGATGGTCACGCAAACTGGCGCTGACCGCATCAACGAACTGACTGCCCAGGGCCGCCCGGTGATCCTGCTGGCGCCCCATTTCATCGGGCTGGACGCTGCCGCGACGCGGCTCACCATGGAGGTGCCCAGCGGCGCCACCATGTACACGCCGCAAAGCGATCCTCAGGTCGACGCCATCGTCGCCGCCGGCCGCAAGCGCTTCAACGAAGTGTTCCTGGTCAGCCGCAAGGACGGCGTGCGCGACCTGATCCGCCACCTGCGCGAGCGCCGGCCCGTCTACTACCTGCCGGACATGGACTTCGGCCGCCAGGGCGCCACCTTCGCGCCGTTCTTCGGCGTGCCGGCGGCGACATTGCTCGCCACCGCCCAACTGGCCAAGAAATGGGATGCCGCCGTGCTGCCCATCCTGGACTTCTGGAACCCGGATACCGGCCGCTACCACGTCGAAGTGCTGCCGCCGCTGGCCGACTTCCCCGGAACCGACTCGCTGGAAGACGCCACCGCGCGTCTGAACCGCGAGCTGGAATCCTGGGTGCGCCGCTGCCCCAGCCAGTACTACTGGGTCCATCGCCGCTTCAAGACCCGTCCGCCGGGCGAACCCAAACTCTACTGAGTCCGCGGCCCGCGCCGCTCGCGCCCCAATATGGGCGATAATCCAGTGATGAACTGGAACTTCACCAAAATGCATGGCGCGGGCAACGATTTCGTCGTGCTCGACGGGGTCCGCCAGACCATCGAAATGACGCCCGAGCGTGCCCGCGCCTTGGGCGACCGCCATTTCGGCATAGGCGCCGACCAGATCCTCCTGGTCGAGCCCGCGACCCGGCCCGACGCCGATTTCCGCTACCGCATTTTCAATTCCGACGGCAGCGAGGTCGAGCACTGCGGCAACGGCGCGCGCTGCTTCGTGCGCTTCGTGCATGAGCAGGGCCTGTCCGACCGCAATCCGTTGCGCGCCGAAATCGCCACCGGCATCCTGGTGCTGGACCAAGGCGACGACGAACAAGTCACCGTCGACATGGGCAGCACGCGTTTCGAGCCCGCCGCGCTTCCGTTCGACACCGCCGGCCTCTCCTCGCGCATCGAAGGCCAGGACACGCTGTGGGAACTGGAACTGGACGCGCCCGCCGGCCTGCCGCGCACGGTCGCGCTATCCGCCGTGGCGATTTCCAATCCGCACGCCGTGCAGGTGGTGGACGACGTCGACACCGCGCCGGTAGCCGTGCTCGGCCCGCTGATCGAAACCCATCCGCGCTTCCCGCGCCGCGTCAACGCCGGCTTCATGCAAATCGTGGACCGCAACAACATCCGCCTGCGCGTGTTCGAACGCGGCGCCGGCGAAACCCTGGCTTGCGGCACGGGCGCCTGCGCCGCCGTCGCGGCAGGCATTCGCCGCGGCCTGCTGGACTCGCCGGTGCGCGTGCAAGCGCGCGGCGGCGTTCTGACCGTCGCCTGGAACGGCGAGCAATTACGCATGACCGGCCCAGCCGAGTCCGTCTTCACGGGGCAGGTCGATATCGACAAGCTCGTCTTCTCCATGGGGCTGAACCGATAAGCCATGACTGATACCGCTATTACCGCTCAGGACGTCGCTGATTTCCTGCAAGAGAACCCTGGCTTCTTCGACGATCACGCAGACGTCTTCGCCACGTTGCAGGTGCCGCATCCGCACGGTTCGCGCGCCATTTCGCTGGGCGAACGCCAGATCCTGACGCTGCGCGAGCGCAACCGCGAACTCGAATGGCGCCTGAACGAACTCGTGCGCAACGCCACCGCCAATGAAAGCATCGGCACGCATGTGGCCAAATGGTGCTGCCGTCTGCTGTCCGAATGCGATCCGCAGCATGTGCCGGGCGAGATCGCCCTGGGACTGGCCGAACAGTTCGAGCTGAACCACGTGGCGCTGCGCCTGTGGGATCTGTCGGAACTGCCGGCGACCGGCTACGGCGAACCCGTCACGCAAGACGTACGCACCTTTACCGACAGCCTGAAGACGCCGTACTGCGGCGCCGACACCGAATTCGAAGCGGCCGGCTGGCTGGATGCCAAGCCCAAGTCCCTGGCGCTGGTGCCGCTGCGCCTGGAAGCCGACGGTCCCGCCGTCGGCCTGCTGGTGCTGGGTTCGGACGACGCCGAGCGCTTCACGCCTGAAATGGGCACGACCTTCCTGGAATCCATCGGCCAGCTGGCTTCGGCGGCGCTGCATCGCCTGAATCCGGCCTCGCCCAAGGCCTAGCACCGACGCGGGCGGACGCCATGGCGAAAACCACGCAAGCGCAAGACGCGGCCCCGCCCGAAACTCCCCTGCCGGACGCCATGAGCGCCTGGCTGCGCCATCTGGAAACCAACCGGCGCTACTCGCCCCACACGCTGGACGGTTATCGCCGCGAACTGCATTTCCTGCGCGAGCTTGCCGACCAGGCCAAGCTGCCGCTGGACAAGATCGGCAACGGCCACATCCGCCAGTTCGTGGCGCGCCTGCACGCCCAGGGCCGCGGGCCACGCAGCCTGGCGCGCACCCTGGCGGCGTGGCGCGGCTTCTATCAATGGTGGGCGCCGGCCATCGAACTGGCTGGCAATCCCGTGGCCGGCGTGCGCGCCCCCAAGGCGCCGCGCGGCCTGCCCAAGGCCCTGTCCGTGGAACAGACCCAGGCCCTGCTGGACCGCGCGCCCGCACAAGTGGCGAACGAACCGGCCGCGTTGCGCGACCAGGCCATGTTCGAACTGCTCTATTCCAGCGGCCTGCGGCTGTCGGAGCTGGTCGGGCTGGACCTGCGCTATGAACGTTCCGGCAATTACGAATCGCGCGGCTGGCTGAACCTGGAAGAGGCCGAAGTCATCGTCCTGGGCAAGGGCGGCAAGCGCCGCTCGGTGCCCGTGGGCCAGGCCGCGCTGGCGGCCCTGCGCAAATGGATCGCGGCGCGCCCGCAGCTCGCGCCCTTCACGGCGCAGCCCGAGGACGCGGCCGCACTGTTCCTGGGCGCGCGCGGCCGCCGGATTTCGCCGCGCGTGGTGCAGCTGCAACTGGCGCGCATCGCGCAGCAGGCCGGCGTGCCCACGCATGTGCACCCGCACGTGCTGCGCCACAGCTTCGCCAGCCACGTGCTGCAATCCGCGCAGGACCTGCGCGCCGTGCAGGAAATGCTGGGCCACGCCAACATCTCGACCACGCAGATCTACACCCGGCTGGATTTCCAGCATCTGGCCCGCGCCTACGATCAGGCGCATCCTCGGGCCGGACGCAAATCCTGAACGCCCCGGGCCCCGCGCGTTCCGCGGGAACGGCTGCGCGAATTCGCACGGCCGCTTCCTAACCGCCACCCGCGATCACGCCGCCCAGCAGCATCACGCCCAGCAACAGCACCGCCAGTGCCGCCAGCGCTTCCACGCCGTAGCGCAGGCGCGCCGCGCCGGCGCTGGACAGGCGGCTGCCGATGCGCGTGGCCGCGCCGCCCGCCGCGACCGCGAGGCACGCCAGCGCCGCCACCGTCAGCCCGGTACCCAAGCCCATCGCCAAGGCCGAGGCCACGCCGGCCAGGAAGAAACCCTGTGCCAGGGCGAACACCAGCACGATCAACGCGCCGCTGCACGGGCGCAAGCCCACGGCCAGGATGGCCGTAGCCGCACGGCGCCAATTCAGCGGACCCGACACCTGCGCGGGCGCAGGCACATGTGCGTGGCCACAGCCGCAATCGTGATCGTGGTGCTGATGGTGAGAGTGCTCATGCCCATGGCCGTGATCAAGCATCGATTCCGCGGGCGCTGGCCCTGCGCGGGTCCGCAACAGCGGACGGATCGCCTTGACCCACACCAGCCACATGCCCAACAAGGTCACCAGCGCATACGAGCCAAGTTCCAGCCAGCGCGTCGCGTTGTTCATCGTGGCCGCGGTGGCGTTGAAGATCAGCGCCAGCACCGCCACCAGCGCGATCGCCACCAACGCCTGGATCAGCGCGGACGCCAGCGCCAGCAGCGCGCCGTTGCGTGCGGTCTGGCGGTTGGCCAGCACATAGGAAGAGATCACCGCCTTGCCATGCCCCGGCCCCAGCGCATGGAATACGCCGTAGGCGAAAGACAGCCCGATCAAGGCCCAGGCCGCGCCGCCCTCGGCCTGCCAGGCGCGAACGGCGCCCGTCAGCTGCCGGTAGAAATAGCTTTGCCAGACCGACACCTTGCCAAAGAAGCCGGCCAGCCAGCCCGGCCCGCCCACGCTCGCTCCGCCCTCCGGCACGCCGAAGGGATGCGCGCCCTGGGCCGCGGCCGCAGCCGCGCCGCCCAGCAGCAGCACGGCCAGCAGCGCGAGCACTACTCGCATCGCACCTCGATGCGGTGCGTCAACCCCTTGGTGATCGCGAATAACTCGTCCGGCAAGGCGTCCGGGTCGGCCGGGATCGCGGCCAATTGCTGCATGGTTTTCCAATCCAGTTCCTTGGGCTTGCGGTAGGCGGACGTACAGGTCTTGGCGCCTTGCCCGCCCAGCGATACCGCGCCGCTTTGATCGAAGGCGTAGGCCACGAAATAGGTGGGATCGTAGATGTCCACCTGCGCGCCGCCTGCACCCGGTGCCACGGGCGTGGCCAGCGGCAAGGTGAAGGACAGCGTCAGCCGCGTGGTCTTCGGATTCCAGTCGACGCGCGCATCTTGCGGGGCTGCGAAAGCCGAGGTCTTGCCGTCCACGGTGACGCGGGTGAAGTAGTGCGAGATCGGCTCGCCCAGCGCCTGCATCCAATCGCGCGCCATGCCCTGCAGGATCTCGGACGACAGCGAACCGTCCTTGCCCTTCTTCAATCCCTGCGTGGCGTAGGCGCCGAACATCTCGTCAAACAGCCAGACCTGCCTCAGCGCCGTGATGCGCTGCTGTCCATCGATATCGATCGCCGCGCGGGCATCGATCCACATATGCGGGTGTGCGCTGGCGGCGCCCGCCGCCAGCAGCATCGCCGCCGCGGTCAAGGCTGCATGGCCGCGGCGAGCTGACGTGCGTTCCATTCAAACATTTCCAGGTAGGTGGCGCCGGGCTGTCCGGGCTTGGACAGGGCGTCGGAATACAGCGTACCACCCACCTTGGCGCCGGTTTCGCGCGAGATCTGCTGGACCAGCTTGGGGCTGCTGATGTTCTCCACGAATACCGCCGGCACGCGCTCGCGCTTGACCTGTTCGATGATGCGCGCCACCTGGCCCGCGGCGGGTTCCGCATCCGTGGACACGCCCATCGCGGGAATGAACGCCACGCCGTAGGCATCGCCGAAATAGCCGAAGGCATCGTGAGAGGTCACGATCTTGCGGCGCTCGGCCGGAATCGCGGCGAAGGTCTTGCGGACCTGCGCGTCCAGCGCCTGCAGGCGCGCGATATAGGCTTGCGCGCGCTGGCGGTAGGCGTCGGCATGCGCGGGATCGGCAGCGGCCAGGCCTTCGGCCACATTGCGAGCGTAGATGACGCCATTGGCCAGGTTCTGCCATGCGTGCGGATCGGCGCCGCTGTGATGATGGCCATGACCATGGTCGTGGTCGTGGTCGTGGTCGTGGTCGTGGCCATCATCATGCCCGCCGCCCGCGAACGTGCGCGTCTTCACGCCCTGGGACGCGACCACGGTGGCGCCGGCAAAGCCCGACGCCTTCGCCAGGCGCGGCATCCAGGTCTCGAAATCCAGGCCGTTGACGAACAGCACGCGCGCCGCTGCGAGCTTCTTCGCGTCGCCCGGCGTCGGCTCATATTCGTGCGCGTCCCCATCAGGCCCCACCAGCGTGGCCACGCTGACGTCGGCGCCGCCCACTTCCCGCACGATATCGCCCAGGATCGAAAAGCTGGCCACGGCCTTCAACGGCTCGGCGGCCTGCGCGGTTCCGAACAGCGCCGACAGGCACAGGCCGGCCGTGGCGAGCAGCGCGCGGCGGCGCGCCAGGGAATGGAAACGCATGGCGTATCTCCTTTGGATGAGTCAGGCGCGGCGCATGCGGCGCCGCGCCGGCAGCAGCCCGCCTTGCGGGCCGCCTACGATGGAAAACAGATAGCAGGCGCCGGCCGCCAGGATGATGGCGGGCGAGGCCGGCACGTTGAAGTGGTACGAAATAAGCAGACCGGCCGTGGACGCCGCCACGCCCAGGCCCGCGGCCAGCGGAACCTGGCGGGCGGCGGAGCGGACCCAGAAGCGCGCGGCGGCGGCTGGCAACATCATGATGCCGACCACCATCAACGTGCCCAGCACCTGAAAGCCCGCCACCAGGTTCACCACCACCAGCACCAGGAAAGCCATGTGGACCCAGCCCCCACCGCCGCCGCTGGCGCGCAGGAAACCCGGATCCAGGCATTCGGCCACCAGCAGCCGGTAGATCGCCGCCAGCGCCAAGAGAGTCACGCTGGCCGTCGCCGTCACCAGCAGCAATGCCGCGTCGTCCAGCCCCAGCACCGTGCCGAACAGCACATGCAGCAGATCCATATTGGAGCCGCGCAGCGACACCAGCAGCACGCCCAGCCCCAGCGATATCAGATAGAAGGCGGCAAAACTGGCGTCCTCGCGCAGCGGCGTCATGCGTGCCACCAGTCCTGCCAGCAGCGCCACGGCCAGCCCGGTGACGATGCCGCCCAGCATCATCGCGCCCAGCGACAGACCGGCCAGCAGAAAGCCCGCCGCCACGCCGGGCAGGATGGCGTGCGACATGGCATCGCCCATCAGGCTCATGCGCCGCAGCACCAGGAACACGCCCAGCGGCGCGGCGCCCAACGACAGGGCGCAGGCGCCGGCCAGCGCGCGCCGCATGAAGCCATAGTCCAGGAAGGGCGACACGACCCATTGCGCCAGGCTCATGCGCGGGCCTCCGCCAACCACTGCCGCGCCCGCTTCAGATGCGCGTCGTTCAGCGTGTGTTCGGTGTCCCCCCACGCCACCACCGAACCGGACAGGAGCAGGCATTCGGGGAAATGGTCGCGCACCAGATCCAGGTCATGCAGCACCGCGATCACGGTGCGGCCCTGGCCGTGCAGGCCGCAAAGCAGGGCCATCAGGTCGTCGGCCGTGTGGCTGTCCACGGCGGCAAAGGGTTCGTCCAGCAACAGTACGGGCGCATCCTGCACCAGCATCCGCGCGAACAGCGCGCGCTGCATCTGCCCGCCCGACAGCGCGTCCACGCCGCGTCCGGCCGCGTCGGCCATGCCCACGGTCTCCAGCGCGTCCATGCAGCGCTCGAGCTCCTGGTTCGCATACCGGCGCCATCCCCCCACTCGGCGCCAGGCGCCCATGGCCACCAGATCCAGCACCGACACCGGGAACGAACGGTCGAGTTCGGCGGCCTGGGGCAGCCAGGCCAACTCCGAACGGCCCGCGCCGCCGATGCGCACGCTGCCGGCCATGGGACGCAGCACGCCCATGATGCCCTTGATCAGGGTGGACTTGCCCGCGCCGTTGGGACCGACCACGGCGGTCATGCCGCCCGCGGCGAAACACCCCGATACCGACTTGAGCGCGGCGTGCCCATGCCAGCCAAAGGACGCGTCGGCCAGTTCGATGGTGACCGGCGCGTTCATCGCGCCCACCAATCCAGCGCCCACCCGGTCAAGGCCCACAAGGCGGCCGCGGCAGCTAGGGCGGCGGCCATGCGGCGCCAGGCGGAGACCAGGAAGGCGGAACGCGGCGGGGGAGCTTGCCGCGGTGCGGCTTCGGGCCGCCGGGGCAAAAGCGTGAAATGGGACATGGAAAGAATGCGGAGGCGAATAGCGGCTACAGTCAGTTTTATTATGTTATATCATAACCAAACGGCTTGATTCCACGGCGTTCGCCCGCATCTGGATGTTTTCTGCTACCTTCCAGGCATCTCGCGCGCATCGCGCGCGTTTTCCATAGAGATAAAGCCAGCCATGTCCGCACCGTCCCGCCCCCCTCGCAGCGATACCGTCGGCGCCCAGCTCAGCGTCGCCGAAGCGCTGTGCGAGCAGCGCGGGCGCCGCCTTACCCCCATCCGCCGCAAGGTGCTGGAACTGCTGCTGCGCCACGGCCGCAGCCTGAAGGCCTATGAATTGCTGGATGCGATGCGCGCCGTGCATCCGGGCGCCGCGCCCCCCACCGTGTACCGCGCCCTGGACTTCCTGATGGACGAGGGCCTGATCCACCGCCTGGACGCCGTCAATGCCTGGAGCGCCTGCCACGACGCGGGCGGCGCGCCCCACGACCTGCTGGTCGTCTGTACGGGCTGCGGCGCGGTCGCGGAAGTGTCCGACCCCGCCATGAGCCGCCAACTGGCCGAACGAGTCGCCCAGACCGGCTATGCCCTGGCCACGCACGAAACCGAAATCCGCGCGCTGTGCCCCCAGTGCCAGCAGAAGCAGCCCGCCGCGGACGCCGGCCACGGCCACCACCATCATTAAGAACTAGTGCCGGCAGGCAGCCCGCCCGCCACTTCTCCGCCATCGGACGCAAGCCCGCGCAGAACGTTTCATCCGGATGCGCGCATCGCGCTCTTGAAATCGGGCAAACCGCCCCCAAATAGTGGTATCGCCCGATACTTGACGGCGTACGGACGCCATCTGGATGGCTACGGCCCCAGGGTTGACCCTGGGTTTGCCCCCTGCCCCCGACTGTGCTGTAATCCTGCGTCCGGCCGCTGCAGGCGGCCCACGCAGCCTGCGGCAAACATCCTCCGGCAAAGACTGGGAAACCCCGTCCAAACGTCGCAAGACGGCGTTGCAAGACAGGGTTGCGATCCCCGCCGAGAGTTCCTGTTTAACGCCTTGACTTCACGCTAGCAGCTTCGCCATGAACACCCCGCGCAGTTTGGACAAAATGGTTCCCGTCACCATCCTCACCGGCTTTCTCGGTGCGGGCAAGACCACCCTGCTCAAACGCATCCTGACCGAATACCATGGCCGCCGCGTGGCGGTCATCGAAAACGAGTTCGGGCCTGAAAGCATCGACAACGACCTGCTGGTGCAGGACCGCGACGAAGAAATCATCGAGCTGTCCAACGGCTGCGTCTGC
This sequence comes from Achromobacter xylosoxidans, assembly GCF_014490035.1. Lineage (NCBI taxonomy): Bacteria > Pseudomonadati > Pseudomonadota > Betaproteobacteria > Burkholderiales > Alcaligenaceae > Achromobacter > Achromobacter xylosoxidans. The sequence goes on from NZ_CP061008.1 coordinate 6,510,847, forward strand.
TGCACCGTGCGCGGCGACCTGATGCGCACGCTGGGCGAACTGCGCGCCAAGCGCGAAGCCGGCGAACTGTCTTTCGAACGCGTCATCATCGAAACGACCGGCATGGCCAACCCCGGCCCCGTGTGCCAGACGTTCTTCATGGATGACGACATTGCCGAGTACTACCGCCTGGACGCGGTGGTTACGGTGGTCGACGCCAAGCACGGCATGGCCACCCTCGACGCCCAACCCGAAGCCCAGAAGCAGGTCGGTTTCGCCGACCGCATCCTGATCTCCAAGCGCGACCTGGTCAACGAAGTCGACTACGAAGCGCTGCGCCACCGCCTGGTTCACATGAACCCGCGTGCGCCGATCACCCCGGTCAACTTCGGCGAAGTCGACCTGAAGTCCATCATCGACATCAGCGGCTTCAACCTGAATTCCATTCTGGACATCGACCCGGATTTCCTGGCCGATGAGCACCCCGACGCCGCCCATGACCACGGCCACGATCACGACCATGGACATGACCATGGCCACGATCATGACCATGATCACGAAGGCGACTGCGGGGCGCATTGCAATCATGCCCACCATCATCACCACCACCAGCACGACGACGAAATCGGCGCGTTCGTGTTCCGTTCCAACAAGCCGTTCGATCCCGCGCGCCTTGAGGAATTCCTGGGCGGCGTGGTGCAGGTCTATGGCCCCGACCTGATGCGCTACAAGGGCATCCTGTACATGAAGGGCATCAACCGCCGCATGTTGTTCCAGGGTGTGCACATGATGATGGGCGCCGAACCCGGCAAGCCGTGGACCGCAGCCGAAAAACCGTCCACCAAGATGGTTTTCATCGGCCGTAAGCTGCCCCAGGAGATTTTCACCCGGGGCTTGGAGCAGTGCCTGGCGGGGTAATCCCCCTTCCTGACGTGACGTGATGCGACGAAGGCAGTACTGTGAGGTACGAATAGCGTAGGCAACAAGTAATACGGACCGGGAATGAACGCCCGCGCCAGGATCGATTCATAGTGGAGTGTTTTCATGGCTACCAAGGCAGCAACCAAGAAATCAAGCAAGTCGACGAGCGATACGGCGATTGATCTGCCCAGCGAGAAGGAATTGCTGGCCATGCCCGAGTCCGACTATATGAACGAACGCCAACTGGCGTTCTTCAAGGAACGGCTCAAACAACTCGAGCAGGACATCCTGGCCAACGCCGGCGAAACCACCGAGCACCTGCGCGAAACGCAGTTCGTGCCCGATCCCGCCGACCGCGCCACGATCGAGGAAGAACACGCCCTGGAGCTGCGCACCCGCGACCGCGAGCGCAAGCTGCTGAAGAAGGTGCAACAGTCCATCGCCCGCATCGACAGCGGCGAATACGGCTGGTGTGAGGAAACCGGCGAACCCATCGGCATCCCGCGCCTCTTGGCCCGCCCCACGGCCACCCTGTCGCTCGAAGCGCAGGAACGCCGCGAGATGCGCCAGAAGCTCTACGGCGACTGATCCGTCCCGTATTCAGGCCCTACGCTGAAAGGCTATGCTGGTTTCCAGCATGGCCTTTTTCTTTGGCCGGCACGCAAAGGGGACGCAAGCGTCCTGCCTTGATTTCCCCGCAACCGCCCCCAGCTAATCCCTTCATAGGAAGGAACGCATGGAACAATTTCACGCCACCACCATCGTGTGCGTGCGCCGCGGCAACCGCGTCGCACTGGGCGGCGATGGCCAGGTCACCCTGGGCAACATCGTCATCAAGGGCACCGCCCGCAAGATCCGCCGCCTGTACCACGACAAGATTCTGGCCGGCTTTGCCGGCGCCACCGCCGACGCGTTCACCCTGCAGGAACGCTTCGAGGCCAAGCTGGAAAAACACCAGGGCAACCTGATGCGCGCCGCGGTCGAACTGACCCGCGACTGGCGCACCGACCGCGTCCTGCGCCGCCTGGAAGCCATGCTGATCGTGGCCGACGCCGAGCACACGCTGGTGCTGACCGGCAACGGCGACGTGCTCGAACCGGAACACGGCCTGGCCGCCATCGGCTCCGGCGGCGCCTACGCCCAGTCGGCCGCCCTGGCGCTGCTGCGCAACACCGAGCTTTCGCCGGAAGCCGTCGTCAAGCAATCGCTGGAAATCGCCGGCGACCTCTGCATCTACACCAACCAGAACCACGTCATCGAAACGCTGGGCGACTGACGCCCGCCACGCGGCGCGCCCGTCGCGCCGCGGCCGCCCCCCCAGCCTGCCCTAGCTTCAAGGATCCGCCCTCATGTCCGCATCCAACATGACGCCCGGAGAGATCGTCTCCGAACTCGACAAGTACATCGTCGGCCAGAACCGCGCCAAGCGCGCCGTGGCCGTGGCGCTGCGTAACCGCTGGCGCCGCCAGCAGGTCGCCGAACCCCTGCGCCACGAGATCCACCCCAAGAACATCCTCATGATCGGCCCCACCGGCGTGGGCAAGACCGAAATCGCGCGCCGCCTGGCCAAGCTGGCCAACGCGCCCTTCATCAAGATCGAAGCCACCAAGTTCACCGAAGTGGGCTACGTAGGCCGCGACGTCGACACCATCATCCGCGACCTGACCGAATACTCCATCAAGCAGACCCGCGAACTGGAAATGCGCCGCGTGCGCACGCAAGCGGAAGACGCCGCCGAAGACCGCATCCTGGACGCCCTGGTGCCGCCCCCGCGCGGCGCCTCCGGCGAACCGGAACGCGGCGAGGACAACAGCGCCCGCCAGACCTTCCGCAAGCGCCTGCGCGAAGGCAAGATCGACGACCTCGAAATCGAGATCGAAGTTGCCCAGGCCGTGCCGCAGATGGACGTCATGACGCCCCCCGGCATGGAAGAAATGGCCGAACAGCTGCGCGGCATGTTCGCCGGCATGGCGCGCGACAAGAAGAAGCCCAAGAAGATGAAGGTGCGCGAAGCCTTCAAGCTGATCGTCGACGAAGAAGCCGCCAAGCGCGTCAACGAAGAAGACCTGCGCACCGTGGCGATCAACAACGTCGAGCAGAACGGCATCGTCTTCCTGGACGAAATCGACAAGATCGCGGCCCGCCAGGAATCTGGCGGCGCGGACGTCTCGCGCCAGGGCGTGCAGCGCGACCTGCTGCCGCTGGTCGAAGGCACCACCGTCAACACGCGCTACGGCATGGTCCGCACCGACCACATCCTGTTCATCGCGTCCGGCGCCTTCCACCTGTCGCGCCCCTCGGACCTGATCCCTGAACTGCAGGGCCGTTTCCCGATCCGCGTCGAACTGGAATCGCTGACCGCCGAGGACTTCGTGCGCATCCTGTCCGACACGGATGCCTCGCTGACCAAGCAGTACACGGCGCTGATGGCGACCGAGGACCTGCAGCTGGAGTTCACCGAAGAAGGCGTGCGCCGCCTGGCGGAGCTGGCCTTCGAAGTCAACGAAACCACCGAGAACATCGGCGCGCGCCGCCTGTACACGGTGATGGAGAAACTGCTGGACGAGCTGTCCTTCGACGCCACCGCCAGCAGCGACAAGAACGTCAAGATCGACGCCGCCTACGTCAACGCGCAACTGGCGGAAGCCGCCAGCAGCCAGGACCTGGCGCGCTACGTGCTGTAGTCCCCGCGGCCGCGCCTTGCGCGCCGCCAGCAAAACGCCGTCCGCAGCCTAGCGCTGCGGACGGCGTTTTCTTTTGCCGGGCGGCAGGCCCGGCCTGGACGCGGCACCTACCGGAACGCTAGTTGCTGATCGCGGTCACGATGTACTTGCCGTCCTTGCGGACCGCCGTGAAGCGCACCTTGTCACCCGCCTTGATCTTGGCCAGCAGCGCCGGATCGGCTTCATAGACCAGCGTCATCGCGGGCAGGTCCAGCGCCTTGATGGCGTCATGCTTGATCGTGACCTTGCCGCCGGCCGGATCCACCCGCCGCACTTCCCCGCTGGCCTCGGCCTGCTGCGCGAACGCCAGCGGCGCGGCCAGCGTGATGACGGCCACCGCCGCCGCGGCGGCCATGGGCATTGCATACTTGCGGTCAAAAATCATGCAGATATCCTCCGATTGCAGGGAAAGCGCGGAACCGGCGTCCCCGCTTTCCATAGTGCTAGGATACCGCCCTCGTGCAACAGTTCCCCCGCCCTGACGCAACAATTCTGACAGTTGATTGCGGAATACGCGGGCCGCGCCGCCCCGATACATGGCTGGACGCAAAACCCCTACCTTTCGTCACTCATTTCAGGAGCTCCCATGGCCAACCGCTTATCCGTCATCGCCACCCGCACGGGAGACGACGGCACCACGGGTCTGGGGGACGGATCCCGCACGCCCAAGGACGCCCCGCGCGTCGCGGCCATCGGCGACGTCGACGAACTGAACAGCGGAATCGGCGTATTGCTGACCGAGGATCTGCCCGCCGAGATATCCGCAGATCTGCTGGCCATCCAGCATGACCTTTTCGACATGGGCGCGGAACTTTGCATCCCCGGTCACACCGCCCTGACGGACGAGCACATCGCCCGCCTGGACGCGCGCCTGGCCCACTACAACGCGGCCTTGCCGCCTCTGCGCGAATTCATCCTGCCCGGCGGTTCGCGCGGTTCGGCGCAGGCGCATGTGGCGCGCACGGTCTGCCGCCGGGCCGAACGGGCCGTGGTGGCACTGGCGCGGGTCGACCAGGTGAACCCGCCCGTACGGCAATACTTGAACCGGCTGTCAGACCTGATGTTTGTGCTGGCGCGTTGTATAAACCAGCATGCGGGACAGAAAGACACGTTCTGGGCAGGCGCCCAGGCGCGCAAGTAGTCTCGCGGCCCTGCTGCGCTGCAGGGGCCTGAGGATTTGAAGAGATGAGTATCGTGGTCACCGGAGGAGCCGGTTTCATCGGCTCCAATTTCGTATTGGATTGGCTCGCCCGCAGCGACGAACCCGTCGTTACGCTGGACAAGCTCACCTACGCCGGCAACCCCGACAATCTGGCGCCGCTGCGCGGCGATCCCAGGCATACCTTGGTACAGGGTGATATCGGCAATCAGGAGGCAGTTGCGCGCCTGTTGCGCGCCCATAAACCGCGGGCCGTGATCAATTTCGCCGCCGAAACCCACGTCGACCGCTCCATCGCCGATCCCGAGCCCTTCATCCAGGCCAACATCGTGGGCACGTCGCGCCTGCTGACGGCGGTGCGCGACTACTGGACCGGCCTGCCGGCAGGCGAGCAGGCGCGCTTGCGCTTCGTGCACGTGTCCACCGACGAGGTCTACGGCACACTGGGAAAAACGGATCCCGCGTTCACGGAAACGACTCCCTACGCACCCAACAGCCCCTATTCCGCCAGCAAGGCGGCAAGCGACCATCTGGTGCGGGCCTTCCACACCACCTACGGCCTGCCCGTACTGACCTCGAACTGCGCCAACAACTACGGCCCCTACCAGTTCCCGGAAAAGCTGATTCCACTGGTCATCCACAACGCGCTGGCCGGCAAGTCCCTGCCGATCTATGGCGACGGCTTGCAGATCCGCGACTGGCTGTATGTGGCGGACCATTGCGATGCGATCCGCAAGATCCTGGAGGCCGGGCAACCGGGCGCAACCTACAACGTGGGCGGTTGGAACGAAAAGACCAACCTCGACGTGGTGCGCCACGTCTGCGCGCTGCTCGATGAGCTCAGCCCCAGGGCCAACGGGCTACCCTATTCCGCCCAGATCACGCATGTCACCGACCGGCCCGGCCATGACCGCCGCTATGCAGTCGATGCCGGCCGCCTGCGGCGCGAGCTGGGTTGGACGCCTGCCGAAACATTCGAAACCGGCATTCGAAAAACGGTACTCTGGTACCTGAACCACCCCCAATGGGTGGCGAACGTCGCCAGTGGCGCCTATCGCGACTGGGCCAAAAAACGCTACGAAACTTAGCAAGGGCCGCGTGAAGATCTTATTGCTGGGCAAGGACGGCCAGGTCGGCCGGGAACTGTGCCGCGCCCTGCTCCCCTTGGGAGAGGTCGTGGCGCTGGGACGCGGCCACGTCGACCTGCGCGACCAGGACGCGCTGCTCGCGGCCCTGGCGCTCCACCGGCCTGACGTGATCGTGAATGCGGCAGCCTTCACCGCGGTGGACCAGGCTGAGAGCGATCCCGACACCGCTCACCAGGTCAATGCGCTCGCGGTGGCCGCCCTGGCCCGCCATGCGCGCGCGGCCGGCGCGTTGCTGGTGCACTATTCGACCGACTACGTATTCGACGGCACGCAGGAGCGGCCCTATACGGAAACCGACGCTCCCAACCCCCTAAACGTGTACGGCCGCAGCAAGCTCGAAGGCGAACGCGCCATCCTGGCCAGCGGCTGCGATGCATTGATATTCCGGACCAGTTGGATCTACTCGGCGCATGGGGGCAATTTCCTGAAGACGGTGCTGCGCCTGGCGCGGGAACGGGACAGCCTGGACGTGGTTGCGGACCAGCATGGCGCGCCGACGTCGGCCGCACTGATCGCCGACCTGACGGCGCTGGCGATCCAGCGCCGCCGCGCGGACCAGCTGCCCGCGGGCACCTACCATCTGGCCGCCGCCGGCTCCACCAGCTGGCACGGCTACGCACAGTACATCGTCGCTGGCGCCGCCGCGCGCGGCGCTGCCCTGACGCTGACTCCCGAGCGGATTCGCGCCGTCGCCACGCGCGACTATCCCGCCGCCGCCCAGCGGCCGCTCAACGCCGTGCTGGACACCGCCGCGCTGTCGCGCGCGCTGCAATGGCAAATGCCGCCCTGGACCGAACAGGTCGACCGCGCCCTGGAGCAACTCGTCAACCCTGGAGACCCCGCATGGCGCGCAAAGGCATAGTTCTGGCGGGCGGCTCGGGCGCCCGGCTGCACCCGGCAACGCTGGCCATCAGCAAGCAGCTGCTGCCGGTCTTCGACAAGCCGATGATCTACTACCCGCTGACCACACTGATGCTGGCGGGCATCCGCGACATCCTGGTCATTTCCACGCCGCAGGACACGCCGCGCTTCCAGCAACTCCTGGGCGACGGCTCGCAGTGGGGGCTGAATCTCGAGTACGCGGTGCAGCCTGCGCCCGACGGTCTGGCCCAGGCTTTTCTCATCGGCGCGCCCTTCATCGGCCGCCATGCCTGCGCCTTGGTGCTGGGCGACAACATCTTCTACGGCCATGAACTGCCCCGACTGCTGCAACGGGCCGATGCGCGCACGGAAGGCGCTACCGTGTTCGCCTACCATGTGCAGGACGCGGAACGCTACGGCGTGGCGGAATTCGACCAGCGCGGCAAGGTCCTGTCCATCGAGGAAAAGCCTGCGCGGCCGCGCTCCAGCTATGCCGTGACCGGGCTGTACTTCTACGACAACGACGTCATCGATATCGCCCGCGACATCCGGCCGTCCGCGCGCGGCGAACTCGAGATCACCGACGTCAACCAGCGCTACCTGGAACAGGGCCGGCTGGCCGTGGAGATCATGGGGCGCGGCTATGCCTGGCTGGATACCGGCACCCATGAATCGTTGCTGGAAGCCAGCCAGTTCATCGCCACGCTGGAACATCGCCAGGGGCTGAAGGTAGCCTGCCCTGAGGAAATCGCCTTCCGCCAGGGCTGGATCAACGCCGACGCGCTGGCGAAGCTGGCCGCGCCCCTGGCCAGAAGCGGCTACGGCGAATACCTGATGCGCATCCTGGTGGACAAGGTGTTCTGATGAAAGTCATTCCTCAAGCCATCCCCGATGTGCTGATCCTGGAGCCCAGGGTGGTGGGCGACGAACGCGGCTTTTTCTTCGAGAGCTACAACCAGGCCGCGTTCGAAGCGGCGACGGGGCTGCGCCCCTGCTTCGTGCAGGACAATCATTCGCGCTCGGTTCAGGGCGTCTTGCGCGGGCTGCACTATCAGGTCGAACAGGCGCAGGGCAAGCTGGTGCGCGTGTGCGCGGGCGAGATTTTCGACGTGGCGGTGGATATGCGGCGCGGCTCGCCGACATACGGGAAATGGGTGGGCACCCTGCTCAGCGCGGAGAACAGGCGCCAGGCGTGGATTCCCGAAGGCTTTGCCCACGGCTTCCTGACGCTGTCCGAGTATGCCGAGGTGCTGTACAAGACCACGGATTATTACGCGCCGCAGCACGAACGCTGCATACGCTGGGACGATCCGCAGCTGGCGATCGCCTGGCCATGCCTGCAGCCGCCCCTGCTGTCCGAGAAGGACCGCAACGGCGCGCCGTTCGCCGACGCGCCGGCCTGCTGAATCAGTTCACGCCGGCAGCATGGGCCTGTTCGTCGGCGTGGTACGAAGACCGCACCATCGCCCCCACCGCCGCATGCGAGAAGCCCATCGCATAAGCCTCGCGCTCGAACATCGCGAAGGTATCCGGATGCACATAACGCAGCACCGGCAGATGGTGCTCCGACGGCTGCAGATACTGGCCAATGGTCAGCATATCCACGTTGTGCTCGCGCATGTCCCGCATCACCTGCAGGATTTCCTCGTCGGTCTCGCCCAGGCCCAGCATCAGGCCGGACTTGGTGGGGACTTCGGGGTGCAGCTTCTTGAACTCGGCCAGCAGCTTCAGCGAATGCATGTAGTCCGAGCCTGGACGCGCCTGCTTGTACAGGCGCGGCACGGTTTCCAGGTTGTGGTTCATGACGTCCGGAGGACCGGCGTTCAGGATGGTCAGCGCGCGGTCCAGGCGGCCGCGGAAGTCGGGCACCAGCACCTCGATGCGGGTGGTGGGCGACAGTTCGCGGATGTGCGTGATGCAATCGACGAAGTGGCCGGCGCCGCCGTCGCGCAGGTCGTCGCGGTCCACCGAGGTGATCACGACATAGGACAGTTTCATCGCGGCGATGGTGCGCGCCAGGTTCAGGGGCTCGTTGGTGTCCAGCGGATCCGGACGGCCATGGCCCACATCACAGAAGGGGCAGCGGCGGGTGCACTTGTCGCCCATGATCATGAACGTCGCCGTGCCCTTGCCGAAGCATTCGCCGATGTTCGGGCAGGACGCTTCCTCGCACACCGTGTGCAGGTTGTGCTCGCGCAGGATGCGCTTGATGTCGTAGAAGCGCGAGCCGGGCGCGGCGGCCTTCACGCGGATCCATTCAGGCTTCTTCAGGCGCTCGGCCGGAACGATCTTGATGGGGATGCGTGCGGTCTTGGCCTGCGATTTCTGCTTTTGCGTCGGATCGTAGACCGCTTCCGCGGGCGCGGCGGCGGATTCGTTCGAGGGGACAGGAGACTCGGCGAGCGTGGACATGGAGCACCTTCACGACCGGCGCGTGGGCGCGCCGGGTCTGAGACAAAAACGGCATTTTACCCTTCGCCGACCAGATCCGCCGGGCGGGGTCCCGCCGCCCAGGCGGCGGGCCTCCTCGGCCGGAGCCAGGCTGGGTTATCGTCACGCCTGATGAATCCGCCGGTTTTACCCATGTCTTCCCTGCCCCCGCCCCGCCCCATAGCCCTGATCGCGCCCCGACTGGACTGGGCGCCCGCGGCCCGCGCCATCCAGGCCTGCGCCGAATTGCTGCTGTCCGCCGGCTACTACCTGGCAGCGGGCCCCTGGCGCGAGGCCCAGGCCCGGCTTGGCGAACTGCGCCCCGTCGCAGCGCTGGTCATCGGTCCGCTGGACGACCCGGCCCTGCGCGCCGCCGTGGCGGCGCTGGAGGTTCCCACGGTGGAAACCTGGATCGCATCCGCCCAGCCACTGGACAGCGCAGTGGTGGTCGACAACGCGGAAGCCGGCCGTATGGCGGCGCGGCACCTGGCCGCCAAGCGCCATGCGCGCGTCGCCTGCGTCAGCGCCGACACCCCCTGGGAACGCGCCCGGCGTGAAGGCTTCATCAGCAGCGCGGCCGCACTTGGGCTGGAGCTGGTGGCGGACATCGTGCAGCCCGAGGTGCAGCACATGAACGACGGCCGCATGGCCTTCCTGCGCCTGCTGACCACCAACACGATCTTCGACGCGGTGTTCTGCACGACCGACCTGCTGGCCGCGGCCTCGGTCTCGGAAGCCCACAACCGCGACCTGCAAGTGCCGCAGGACCTGGCGGTGCTGGGCTACTCGGACGACGGCAGCGCCGCGCAGTGGGCGCAGGGCTTGACCACCCTGGGCGCCGACGCCGCCATTCTGGGCCGGCGCGCCGGCCAGTTGCTGCTGGACCGCCTGGACGGCGAACGCGGCACGGGCGAAAGGATTACGGTGGAAGTGGCTTTTGAGGAAAGATTGAGTACGTAGGACGAGTTGCACGCGGTGGGAGCCAAGCGCGCTTGCCGTGCCCCTGCCGCGCTACACGAATCTACTCATATAGCGCCGGAAAGCCGCTTTCCTGCAGCATGATGTTGGCTTCCCGCAGAAACGCAGGCGTGGCGGTTTCAGGCACGCGCACCAGCCATTGCGCGGCATCCTGCTTCCGTCCGCGCAGCAACAGCAGCCGGCCCAGGTGGAACATGCCGCGGAAGTCGCCGCCTTCGGCGCAGCGCTGGTAGCAGCCGAAGGCGCGCTCCATGTCCTGCTCGACCACCTCGCCGGCCTCGTAAAAGCGGCCGACGACGCCGATGGACTTCACGTGGCCGGCGTCTGCCGCCTTTTGATAGAGCGCCAACGCCGCCGCGGGATTCTGCGCCACGCTGCCGCGGCCGCTGCGCAGCATGTGGGCGTAGTTGTACATGCCCCAGTCCAGCCCCTTGTCCGCGGCCAGGCGGAACCAGTAGGCGGCGACCGTGTCGTCCTGCGGCACGCCCCAGCCATTCTCGTAGCAACGGCCCACCATGTTGATGGCCATGGGGTGATCGGCATGGGCGGCGCGCTTGAACCACGTCAGCCCCTGTTCCGGATCGCGCTCCACGCCCGTGCCGTCCAGCAGCATCTGGCCGTAGATGGTCTGGGCTTCGATCAGCCCCAGTTCGGCCGCCGCGCGGATCCATGCCGCGTAGTCCTCGGCCGGCCCCTGTTCGCGCAGCCGGGCCAGTTCTTCTGGCGTGGTTGCGGCTACATCGGCCGCGGTATAGGTCTTCATGTCTTGTTCCTTGCGCGATCCCAGGCCTGCGCCAGGTTGCGCGCCAACGCCTCGCCGGTCTCGGTGGGCTCGCGGCGCACGCCACAGGCCGCCATGTCCACGGTGCGCAGGCCCGCATAGCCGCAGGGATTGATGCCCAGGAACGGCGCCAGGTCCATCTGCACGTTCAGCGACACGCCGTGATAGGCCCGGCCATTGCGGATCTTGATGCCCAGCGCGGCGATCTTGGCCAGTTCGCCCCCGTCCGGATCGGGCACGTAAACGCCCGGCGCGCCGGGCTTGCGGCAGGCGTCGGCCACGCCCATCTGGGCCAGCGTGTCGATGACCGCGCCTTCCAGCAAATTGACGTATTCCTTGACGTAGATGTCGGCGCGGCGCAGATCGAACAGCGCATAGGCCATGACTTGGCCAGGCCCGTGATAGGTCACCTGCCCGCCGCGGTCGCAATGGACGATGGGGATGTTGCCGGGGTTGAGCACATGCTGGGGCAGGCCGGCCTGCCCCAAGGTGTAGACCGGCGCGTGTTCGCAGAGCCAGATCTCGTCAGGCGTATCGGCGCCGCGCAGATTGGTGTACGCCTGCATGTCGTGCCAGACCGACAGGTAGTCGGCCGGCCGCGCGAGCCACTTGATCACAGCTGTCCCGCTCTTGCGCTAGAGGACGATGGACACCATCGGATGGCCATGCAGGGCGCGGTAGAGCGCGTCCAGCTGCTCGCGCGAGGTCGCGCGCACCGTGAAGGTCAGGCCCATGTAGTTACCGCCCTTGCTGGGCCGCATTTCCACCGTGGCGGCGTCGAACTCGGGATCGAACTGCAACACGACTTCGGTCAGCGTCTGCGCGAATTCGGGATGCTGCTTGCCCATGACCTTGATGGGAAAGTCGCTGGGATATTCGATGAGGGAGTCTTCGGGCGGGATATGTTGCATGATGTGCCTATAAGGTATTGCCCCACAGGGCGCGGCCACGGCTCGATACTGCACCCGAGGATGCCTGCCACGAGGCGGCCAGATCCTGTCTATATGGGGGCAAACCGCCAGCCGGCAAGGCCGCCGGGGCGGCCCCGCAGGAGCCGCCCGGTAACGCCGGACTCAGAGCGCGGCGATGCGGGCATCATAACCCGCCCGCAATTGCGCAAAAACGGGGCCGGGCTTGCCCGAGCCCACCGGCTTGCCGTCCAGCGAGACGATGGCCAGCACTTCCTTGGTGGCCGAGGACAGCATCAGCTCGTCGGCCTCTTCCACCTCTTGGCGCGAGATCGGGCGCGACTCGAACGGGATGCCGGCCTCGGCGGCCAGCTCGCCCATCAGGCCGTAGCGGATGCCTTCCAGGATCAGGTTGTTCTTCGGCGGCGCCAGCAGCTTGCCGCCGGAAACCACCCAGATGTTGGTGGACGAGCCTTCGGTCAGGTAGCCGTCGCGGAACTGCACCACTTCGTCGACCTGCGCATCGACCGCCTGCTGCTTGGCCAGCACGTTGCCCAGCAACGACACCGATTTGATCTCGCAATGCAGCCAGCGTTCGTCGGGGATGCTGATGGCGGCGAGGCCGCGTTCGCGCTGCGCGGCAGGCGGCGGCGCCCAGGCCGAGATCATGCCGAAGACCGTCGGCGCGACGGGCGTCGAGGGGAACTGGTGGTCGCGCTTGGCCACGCCACGCGTCACCTGCAGATAGACGATGCAGGTTTCAAGGTTGGTGCGCGCCAGCAGCTGCTGGATCAGGTCGATCCAGCCTGCGCGGTCGAAGGGCTGCGCGATCCGCAAGGCAGCCAGGCTGCGGTCCAGGCGGTCGAGGTGTTCGGCCATGCGGAATGCATTGCCTTGGTACACGGGGACGACTTCGTAGATGCCGTCGCCGAAAATGAAGCCGCGGTCCAGGACGGAGACCTTGGCCTCGTCCACACGCAGAAACTCACCGTTGAGATACACCTGGCTTTCGCCCGGCACGCCCGGAATCATGAGGCACTCCTGAATATGAAATGGAGAGGGACGAACCGTCCGGTCCGTCCCGTGAATAGAGCACGGGCGTTTCATGCGAAACGCCCGTTGCTAGCTTACACCCGCGATAGCGCCCGCGGCGCGGCAGGATTACTCGAACCAGCGCTTGACGGTATCGACCATGCGGCCGAAGAAGCCGGCGCGTTCGACCGCGTCCTGCACCACCAGCGGTTCGGTGCGCAGCACCTTGCCGTCCAGCGTGAACTGCAGGGTGCCGACCTGCTGGCCCTTGGCCAGCGGGGCGATCAGCGGATCCGTGCGCTGCGCCACCGGCTTCAGATCGCCAGCCTTGCCACGCGGCACTGCGATCGACACGGGGTTGGGCGGGCCCAGCTTGACGTTTTCAACCGTGCCTTCCCAGACGCGCGCGTCGATGCCGGGCTGGCTCTTGTCGAACAGTTTCACGGTGTCGAAGTTCTGGAAGCTCCAGTTCAGGAGCTTCAAGCTTTCCTCGGCGCGCGTGGCTTCGCTGTCCGTGCCCACCACGACCACCAGGATGCGGCGGTCGCCGCGCACCGCGGTCGACACCAGGCAGTAACCGGCCGAATCGGTGTGGCCGGTCTTCATGCCGTCCACCGACGGGTCGGCCCACAGCAGGCGGTTGCGGTTGGGCTGGGTGATCTTGTTGTAGGTGTAGCTCTTCTGCTTGTAGTAGTGGAAGTGATCCGGGTGGTCGGTGATCAGGTGCGAAGACAGGATCGCCAGATCGCGCGTGGACGTCATGTGCTGCGGATCCGGCAGGCCCGTGGCGTTCATGAAGTGCGTGTTGCGCATGCCCAGGCGTTCGGCTTCCTGATTCATCAGCGAAGCGAAGGAGGCCTCGCTGCCGCCCACGGCCTCGGCCAGGGCCACGGAGGCATCGTTGCCGGACTGCACGATCATGCCCTGATTCAGCTCGTCGACAGTGACCGGCTTGCGCGGTTCGATGAACATGCGCGAACCGCCCGTGCGCCAGGCGCGCTCGGACACCGGCACGGTCTGCTCCAGCGTCAGGCGCTTTTCGTCCAGCGCGTTGAACACGACGTAGGCCGTCATGATCTTGGTGAGCGAGGCCGGTTCCACCTTCATGTCCGGGTTGGAAGCGGCCAGGGTCTGGCCGCTGTTCACGTCCATCACGATCCAGGCCTTGGCTGCGATCGTGGGGGCCGGCACGGCCGAGACGTCGCCCACGGGCACCACCGCCGAAGCATTCGGCGCCGGGGCCGCGGCGCCGGCAGCTGCAGCGGGTGCCGCGGCGGGAGCCTGCTGCGCCCAGACCGGCATCGAAGCCGCCAGCATGGCTGACAGCACCGCGCCTGACAGCAGGCGGCGGGTAAAGACAACGGGGGAGTGAGCGGAGTAAGGCAAATTCTTCATCGGCAACGTGGGTCCAGTAATGACGCCCGCCGGCGCGGGGCAAGTGGCTGACAATTATAGGCAGTCGATCAGACCCGTCCGGCCCGCCCGGGGTTCCCGCGAGTCGAAAACATGCAACCTGATGCAACCTGCGGCCGCATTCAGGCTCGTTGCTTCAAATCGGATCAGTCCAGCGCGACCTTCAGCCGCGCCTGCACCAGTTGTCGCAGCACCAGCAGTTTGCCGTGGAAGAAGTGCGATGCGCCCGGCACCACCACCACGGGGATGGAACGCGGGCGCGCCCAGTCCATGGCTTCGGACAGCGGCACGACTTCGTCTTCCTCGCCGTGCACCATCAGCGTGTCGTCCGGCACCTGCACTTCGTGCGATTGGAAACGGTTCACGGCGGGGCCCATCAGCATCAGGGCGGAGGGCAGTACCGTATCGCCCTGTTCGGCGAGTGCGGCATAGGTCTGCGCCGCGACGGCAGTGCCGAACGAAAAGCCGGCCAGCACCCACGGCGCCTGGGCCAATTCCGGATGCAGTTCGCGCATCTGCGCCACGACCGCCAGCATGTCCTGGGTTTCGCCGACGGATTTGTCGAAGGTGCCCTCGGACTGCCCGACGCCGCGGAAATTGGGCCGCACCGCCACCAGGCCATGCTGCACGCAGGCGCGCGACAGGGTCGTGACCACCTTGTTCTCGCGCGCGCCGCCCTGCAGCGGGTGCGGATGCAGGACCAGCGCCCAGCCTCGCGGCGTACCCGCGGGCCAGTCCACGGCGCAATCGATGCGGCCGGCGGCTCCGTTGAAGGCATGGGTTTCAGTACGTGCGGACATGGCGTGACTCAGGATGCGGGAAAAACAGCGATCTTAACCGCCCGGCCTGGCGGCGGGCTTCAGCGTCGTGGCAAGCCACTGCGCCAATTGATCCGCGGCATCGTCCGTCGCCTGGCGCAATGCCGCGACCCCGCCCTGCGCGTCCTGCGTGGGTGCGGGCGCGCGCGCCTCGATGCGCGTCTGGCCCACCACGCTGCGGCCGCTGAGCAAGACCGCCTGCAGCAGCACGCGGCCTTCGCTGGACTGGCCGTCGGCGGCGAATACCTGCTCGAACTGGGACAACGACACCTGCATTTGCGGCGTCTGCAGGGTGACGCGCTCGTCCAGCACCGGCCCCTGGCGCGACAGGCGCTCCGTGAGGCGCTGACGCACCAGGTCCGCCGGCGGCGAGGCCCAGCGGTAGCTGGCATAGGCCTTGGGCGCGGCGCTGTCGCCCACGCGCCAGATCACCCCCGTGTCGGACAGGCTGGGCACGGCCTGGAAGACCAGCGCAAGCGGCGCCCGCGCGGGCAAGACCGGCGTGGGCCGGGAGTCCAGGCCCAGGTCGAACACCGAAGGCGGGGCAGCCACGCGGCCGATGCCGCAACCGGCCAGGGCCAGCGTCAGGATTAGAACGGCGCTACGCATCTTCATCATTTGGGCGATCTCCCGAAGCCTGCAAAGCCGGCCTCGCCGGGCCCGGGCTCGCGGGGCGCCGGGCCGAACAGGAACGATTGCGGCGTGTTGTCCACACGGCGCAGGGTAACGGTGGCGCCGCGCGCGGCCGCGCTGACGTTGGTGGCCATGCTGGTGATGGCGGGCAAGGTCTCGCCATCCAGCCGCGCGGCGGCCAGGGCGATGTCATTGAGGCTGCTGGTGGCGGCGGACAGGGGGCCGTCGGGCGCGTTCAGGCGCGCCAGCGACTGGCGGGCCTGCGCAGCCAGGTCGCCGACTTCCCGCGCGGCGCGGTCGGCCTGGCGCGAGGTCTTGTCCAGCGAATCAATCAGGGGACCGAGCTTGGCCAGCGTGGGCGCCAGATCCTGGCTCGCGCCCCTGAGCGACTGGGTGATGTCGGTGGCGTTCTGCAGCGTGGCGGTGAGCGCCTGCACGTTCTGCTCGCTGAGCACGCGCCGCAACTGCTCGGTGACCTCTTCCACGTTGGAGATCAGCTTGCCGCCACGCTGCTCGATGCGGTCCAGAAAGCCCGGACGCAGCGGAATCGCGGCCGGATTCGCCGCCGACGAGGCCAGCCGCTTCATCGAGGAACCGTCGTCGCGCAACTCCACATTGGAAATGCCGGTCACGCCCTGCACGCCCAGTTCGGCCCAGGTGGACTCGGTAATCGGCGTGTTCGGCGCCACGCCGATGCGGATGCGCACCTGCCCGGGCTTGTCCGGGTTCAGGGCCAGCGACTGCACCTTGCCCACCGGTACGCCCTGGTAGCGCACCGTGGACTGCGGATTCAGGCCGCTGACGGCGGTCGCGGAGATAATTTCGTATGGCTGAAGCTGAGTCCGGTCGCGTCCGATCCAGATGGCCACCAAGGCGGCTGCGGCCAGCAAGGCCAGCGTGAAGATGCCGGCCATGAGCGCATGACTACGGTTTTCCATGATGCAATCCCTTCGGCGCCAGATCCCCCAGCGCCCGCAAACCGCGCTCGCCCAGGAAGAATGTGTGAATGAACGGGTGATCGACCTTCAGTACTTCCGGCACCGTGTCGCACACGATCACCCGTTTGTCCGCCAGCACGGCGACGCGCGTGGCCAACGCCAGCAGCGTGTCCAGGTCGTGCGTCACCATGACGACGGTGAATCCCAATTGCCGGTGCAGGCTGCGCACCAGGTCCACGAACTCGTCGGAGCGCAGCGGGTCCAGGCCGGCCGTGGGTTCGTCCAGGAACAGCAGTTCCGGATCCAGCGACAAGGCGCGCGCCAGCGCCACGCGCTTGACCATGCCGCCCGACAGGTCCGACGGCCGCTTGTCGGCGTCGCGCGCCGACAAGCCCACCATCGCCAGCCGGCACATGACCACGTCGCGCACCAGGTCTTCCGGCACCGTGCGCAATTCGCGCAGCGGCAGAGCCACATTGTCGAACACCGACAGCGCGGAGAACAACGCCCCCGCCTGGAACAGCATGCCCCAGCGATAGGACAGCCGCCGGCGTTCAGCCGCCGTCAGTTCAAACAACGAATGGCCCAGCACCCGCACCGTGCCCGCAGCTGGCCGGTCCAGCCCGATGATCTGCCGCAGCAACACCGTCTTGCCCGTGCCCGAACCTCCCACCAGTACCAGGATCTCGCCCGGGAAGACGGTCAGGTCCAGATTGTCGTGCACCACATGATCGCCAAACGCCGTGCGCAGCCCGCGCACCGTGATGACGGGTTCTACCGTAACGCCGTCCTCGGCGAAGAGCTTGTGCTGGGCGGCGCTATTCATCAGATGCCCACCGAGCTGAAGATCACGGCATACAGCGCATCCAGCAGGATCACGCCGGTAATCGAGGTGACCACCGAGGTGGTGGTGCCGCGCCCCAGGCTTTCCGTGTTGGGCTGGATGCGCAGGCCGAAATGGCAGGCGATCAGCGCGATCAGCATGCCGAACGTCACGCCCTTGAGGATGCCGATCCAGTAGTTCGTCAGCGAAATCGCGTCCGGCAGCGACTGCAGGAACCATTGCGCCGACACGCCCAACTGCATTTGCGCGGCGAGCATGCCGCCCAACAGCGCCATGGCGTCCGTCCACAGCACCAGCAGCGGCATGGTGATGGCCAGCGCCACCACCCGCGGCAGGATAAGCCGCTGCCCGTGCGAAATGCCCATGACCAGCATCGCGTCCAACTCCTGCGTCACCCGCATCACGCCGATCTGCGCCGTGATGGCCGAGCCCGAACGGCCCGCCACCAGGATGGCGGCCAGCACCGGACCCAGCTCGCGCACGATGGACACACCCAGCAGGCGCACGATGAAACGATCGGCGCCAAACATCTGCAGCTGCTGCGCCGACAGGTAGGACAGCACCACGCCGATCAGGAAGCCGACCAGCGCCGTGATACCCAGCGCCTGCGCGCCGGTGCGGTACACCTGCGCCGAAATCTCGCGCCATGGCCCCAGCCGCGGCCGCAGCAGCATTCCGCCCAGGTCCAGGACCAGCTGCCCCAGCATGATGAGCAAGGCGCGGCCATTGTCGATAGCCTGGAATATCGCCTCGCCCACCGCTCTCAGCCAGCCCCACGGATCGCGCTTGGGCGCGGCGGCCGGGGTCTCGCCCTTGTTCATGGCCAGCGCGTTGAACACGTCCTGCTGGCCGGCGGACCAGCGCACGCGCTCGGGCAGCTTGTGGCCCCAGGCTTCCCAGATCAGCAGCGCGCCGATGGTGTCCAGCCGGCCGATGCCGTGCAGGTCCCAGCGCGCGCCGCCATCCGTGGCGCAGGCCAGCGCCTCGCGGCGACGTTGGACCTCGCCCGGCTCGGCCAGCGCCAGCACGCTCCAGTCGCCGGCCACATGGCACACGCCTCCTTCGAAACGGAAGGGCGCGGCGGCGGCAGGTGTGGACGAAGCGGAATGCGGCATGAAGACAGAATACCGATGCAAAATGTATCGCCAATCATAAACGCTGGCGCCGTCCGGCCGCGAGCGCAGGCCGCGTGCCCTACAATCGCCGCCATGTCCGCTCAAGCCAGCCCCATCGACCTGCCCGCGCCGGAAACCCTGGCCCGCATGCTCAGCACGCGCCTGCCCGCCTTCCAGGACATCTCCTGGACCGGCAGCACCGGATCGACCAATGCCGACCTCCTGGCCCGCGCTCGCGCAGGCGGCGGCGGCAAACCCTGGCTGCTGGGCACGCACCTGCAGGAAACCGGCCGCGGCCGCGCCGGCCGTCCGTGGCAGAACCGCACGGGCTCCACGCTGATGTTCTCCTGTGCCTTCGACGTGCACCTGCCGCCCGCGCAACTGCCCGCGCTGTCGCCGCTGGCCGGCATCGCTGCCTGCGAGGCTCTGCGCACCGTCGCCGGCCCGCAGGCCGCCGGGCTGTGCATGAAGTGGCCCAACGACGTGCAGTGGCACGACGCCAAGCTGGCAGGGGTACTGGTGGAGACCACCCGCAACCCCGGCGGCAGCGAGGCCGGCCATACGGTCGTCATCGGCATGGGCGTGAACCTGACCGACGCCGCCCGGCTGTCGCTCGCGCTGGAACGCGAAGTCGCCGACTGGAGCCAGGTGCAGGCAGCCGCCGCCCGCCAGGCCTCCGCCGCCGACCTGGTCTGCGCCAGCGCCATGGCCTGGCTGGAAGCGGTGCGGACGCTGGAGCGCGAGGGCTTTGGCGCCTTCAAGCCACGTTTCGACCAAGTGGACGCTTTGGCCGGCCGCAAGGTCAACGTGCTGGACAAGGGCGCTATTCTTCTAGGCGGAACCGCCTGCGGCGTGGACGAACAAGGCCGCCTGCTGGTGCAAACCCCCGAGGGCACCCAGCCGATCCTGGTCGGTGAAATCTCGATTCGACGCCAAGCATGATTATTCTCATCGACTCCGGCAACAGCCGTCTCAAGGTGGGTTGGCTGGACGCCGGCAACTCCGACGCGCCGCGCGAACCCGCGGCGGTCGCCTTCGACGGCCTGGACCTGGACGCCCTGGACCGCTGGCTGGCCGCCCTGCCGCGCCGTCCCCTGCGCGCGCTGGGTGTGAACGTTGCCGGCGAGGCGCGCGGCGCGGCCATCGCCGCCATCCTGCAAAAACATGGCTGCGCGGTGACCTGGTCGCCGTCACAGGCAACCACGCTGGGGCTGATCAACAGCTACAAGACGCCCACGCAGCTGGGCGCCGACCGCTGGGCCTCGCTGCTGGGCGTGCTGTCGCGCCTGCCGGGGGCACACCCGCCCTTCGTGCTGGCCAGCTTTGGCACCGCCACCACCATCGACACCGTCGGCCCCGACAACGTCTTTGCCGGCGGCCTGATCCTGCCGGGTCCGGCCATGATGCGCAGCGCGCTGGCCCACGGCACCGCCAACCTACCCATCGCCAATGGCCAGGTCGTGGCCTATCCCACGGACACGCACGAGGCCATCGCCTCCGGCATCGCCGCCGCGCAGGCCGGCGCCGTCGTGCGCCAATGGCTGGCCGGACGCCAGCGTTACGGCCAGACGCCGCAGATCTACGCGGCGGGCGGCGGCTGGCCCGAAGTGCACCAGGAAATCGAACGCCTGCTGGCGGACGCGGGCGGCACCGAAGGTGCGGCCCCCGTACCCATCTATCTGGATCACCCCGTCCTGGACGGCCTGGCCGCGGTCGCCCGCGCCACCCTGGACGACCAAGCCTGAACGGGAGACCCCGGCCATGCGCGTGCTCTTCATCCTCATCCTGCTGGCGAATCTGGGGGTTTATGCGTTGGGCCAGGGCTGGCTGGGCGTGCGCCCCGAGGACGAAGGCCGCGATCCGCGCCGCTTCAACCAGGAACTGAATCCGGGCGCGGTGACCCTGGTTCCCAAGACCGCGCCTGCCGCCCCCTGAGCCCCATCCGGCGCACGCGCCGGTGAGCGCGGGCGCTAGCCCGCCTTTCCTGCCTCCAGCCAGGGTGCCAGCGCGTCCAGCGTGCGCCCCGTGGCTCCCGAATGCATGCGGAACCATGCCAGCGCCGCCTCAGCCGTGCGCTGGCGGCGCGGTTCGTCCGCCAGCAGCGCCATCGCCGCCTCCACCGCCTGGCCGGCGTCGGCCGCGCGCAGCACGGCGCCCGCCGCGATGGCGTCTTCCGCCGCCTGCTTGAAATTGAAGGTGTGCGGGCCGACGATGACCGGCACGCCCGCCGCGCAGGCCTCGATCAGATTTTGCCCGCCCAGCGGCGCAAAGCTGCCCGCCACGATCGCGACATCCGACGCGGCGTAGTGGAACGCCATCTCGCCCAACGTGTCGCCGAGCAGCACGGCCGTGCCCGGCCCCGGCGCCACGCCTTCGGAGCGCCGGACGTACGGCAACCCTGCATCCGACAATAGGCGCGCGGCCTCGTCAAAGCGCTGCGGATGGCGCGGAATCAACAAAAACAGGGGCGCACCAGGCGCAGCCGCATGGCGTTTGATGGCCTCGATGAAGCCGCTGTCCTCGCCCTCGCGCGTGCTGGCCACCGCCACCACATGCCGGCCCAGCTGTTCGCGCCAAGCCTGCCCCGCGGCAACCTGCGCCGCCGGCAGGACCAGATCGAATTTCAGATTGCCCGTCACGACGGGCTGCGGCGCCCCGGCCTGCACCAGCCGGCCCGCGTCCTCGGCGGTCTGCGCCAGCACCGAGTCCAGTCCGCCCAGCGCTTCGCGCATCACGCCGCCCATCCTGCCCGCCTGGCGCAGCGACGACGCCGAAAAGCGGGCGCTGACCAGCGCCATGGGCACGCCCGCAGCGCGCGCGGCCGCCAGCAGGTTCGGCCAGATCTCCCGTTCGATGAGCAGGCCGCAGCGCGGCCGATACGCCGCCATGAAACGGCGGGTCGCGCCGGGAAAATCATAAGGCAGCCAGGCCTGGCGCAACTGGCCGCGGGCAATCGCTTCCGTGTACTGGCGCGCGCCCTCGGCGCGGCCGGTGGCTGTCATGTGCGTAAGCAGCACCGGCAGGCCGCGGTCCAGCAAGGCTTGCAGCAGAGGCTGCGCGGCACGCGTCTCGCCCAGGCTGACGGCGTGCACCCAGACCGGAGCGGTCCAGGACGCGGCAGCGGCGGGCCCGACATGGCCGAAGCGTTCAGAAGAGAAGATTTCCCATTGCCCGCCCGCGCGCCGGGCGCGGTGGCCCATCCAGAGCCAGACCAGCGGTGACAGAGCCCTGAGCGCCAGCGAGTAGACGCCGCGGTTCATGTCACTGTGCGGCCAAAGCCTGCTCCACCGCCGCCATCACGGCTTCGCGCGACGGCGAAGCTCCGCGGTCGCCCAGGCTGGCGGTGTAGCTGGAACCGACCAGCGGCGTGCGCACCGGGGTGGAAGCACGGTAAATGCCGATGGTGGGCCGGCCCAACGCGGCCGACAAATGGGTCAGGCCGCTGTCCAGCCCCACCATCAGGCGGGACCCAGCCAGCAAACGCGCCACCGCGGTCAGGTCCATGCGGGGCATCACCTCGGCGCCATCCATGCCGGCAATCAGCAACCGGGCCCGCTCGGCCTCCTGCTCATTTCCCGCCAGCAGTTTCAGGGTGCAGCCTGCGTCACGCAGACGGCGGAACACGACGCGCCAGTCTTCTTCCGGCCAGAGCTTGTCGTCGCGGCTGGCCGACGGCATGATCACGGCATAGCCGCGGTCCGTATCCAGGTGGTGCAAGCGCGGCAGTTCGCCGACGTTCAGACCCTCGCTGCCGACTTCCAGCACCGGGTCCGCCGCAGGCTGCGTCGCCTGGCGCGCAAAAGCCTGCAAGCCGAAATCGGGCGCGCCGGCGTATTGGTAGCCGAACGTCAGGGCGGCCAGCTTGCGCTGGCGGATCACCGCCGGCTGCCAGAACTCCACCCGATGCCGCACGTTGTAGAACAGCGAAGCCAGCGGTTCGCGCGCCGAACGCCAGTCCAGCCCATGCCGCACGCCGCGGGTCTGGCGCACCAGCCAGGCGGATTTCAAGAGCGCCTGCATGTCCAGGACGATGTCGTACTGCACCGAGCGCAGCCGCTCCTTCAGCGCCTTGCGCTCCGCCCGCACTTCCGCCGACCACCAGGCTTTGCGCCAACGGCGATGAGCAACCTTGATGACCTGATTGACCGCCGGATGCCAGGCAGGAATGTCGGCAAAGGCTTCTTCCGCGATCCAGTCGATCTGGGCATCGGGCACATGGCGGGCAATGTCGGATATTGCCGGCAACATGTGCACGAGATCACCTAGCGATGAGGTGCGGACGATGAGAATTCTTGTAGGCATCAAGTGTGGGGCAATACGGGTGAAGCTGCGAATTTACAACAAAGCTTAGCCCTCGTAGCCCTTGGGATTCTGCGATTGCCAGCGCCAGCCGTCCACGCACATCTGCTCGATCGTGCGCTCAGCACGCCACCCCAACAGCCGATGGGCAAGTTCGGGATTGGCCCAGGCCGAAGCGATGTCACCGGCTCGGCGCGGCATGACCTCGTAAGGAATGCTGCGTCCGCTGGCCTGTTCAAAGGCCGCGACGAGTTGTAACACACTAGTACCGCGGCCCGTACCTAGATTTACGGCAGTAAAGCCGGCGTGGCCCTTCAAGGCCACGTCGACCGCCTTGACGTGGCCTTCGGCCAAGTCATCGACGTGGAGATAATCGCGCACCCCCGTCCCGTCCACAGTTTCATAGTCATCGCCAAACACCGCGAGGCGCTCGCGCTTGCCCACCGCCACCTGGGTTATGTAGGGGAACAGGTTATTCGGTATGCCGCTGGGCGCCTCTCCTATCGTCCCACTCTCGTGCGCGCCAATGGGATTGAAATAGCGCAACGCAATGCCGCAGCGACCTCCGCCGATGTGGGCCCAATCCTTGAGGATCTGCTCGACGACCGCTTTGGACCAACCATATGGGTTGGTAGGCGCAATGCGGTGATCTTCCGTATACGGCAGACAGATTGGCTCGCCGTACACCGTGGCGGAAGAGCTGAAAACCATATTTCGGACCTCAGCCCTATCCATGGCAGCCAGCAGCGTGATCGTACCTCCAACGTTGTTGGCGTAGTAGTGCAAAGGCTGCTCCACAGACTCGCCAACCGCCTTTAGGGCTGCAAAATGGACCACCGTGGAAACAGGCGTGCCAAGATCGCGCTGCGTGGCGAAAATCCGGTCCAACAGCGCAGCATCGCAGATATCTCCAGACACGACTTCCAGCGCCACGCCTGCAAGCGCCTCTACACGCCGAAGCACCTCGGGCGAACTATTGGAGAAGTTGTCCAGCACGATCGGAGTAAAACCGCTCCGCAACAAGGCCAACAGCGTGTGCGACCCGATATAGCCGGCCCCGCCGGTGACTAGCAGTTTTTGAT
Organism: Achromobacter xylosoxidans; assembly: GCF_014490035.1. Classification (NCBI taxonomy): domain Bacteria; kingdom Pseudomonadati; phylum Pseudomonadota; class Betaproteobacteria; order Burkholderiales; family Alcaligenaceae; genus Achromobacter; species Achromobacter xylosoxidans. The sequence goes on from NZ_CP061008.1 coordinate 6,534,909, forward strand.
TCATTCTCGACTCGGCGCCATCAGCGGCGCAAAAAAAGCTCGTATACCAATTTGCGCATTCCATTGGGTGCCAATCGTACGGGCAGACGGAGCGCCAGATTGGCCAAAAAACGAAACGGACTGATAAAACGGCTGCGCAAGAAAGTCCGTTGCATGCCCCATTCGCTGGCCACGTACTTCAAGCCACCCCGCCGTTCGAACATGCCATGCCCTGTCCTGGCCAATACCAGAACTTCCGGGAGGTTAGCGGTACGCGCTCCCCGCTGCAACATACGCACCCATAGCGCGTAGTCCTCGTACATCGGCTCGTTGCCATACCCACCCGCAGCCAACGCGGCTTCGCGACGGAACATCACGGTCATGTGATTGAAAGGGTTGCGGCCGCGGGCATAGGCGGCAATCGCCTCATGCGTTTCGGGAACCCGTCGGATGCGGCCAGCCTCGGTCTGCGGATCCACATCGAATTCCCGTATCCATCCGCCACAGAGATCCAGGTCCGGATGCGCGCGAAGCCAGCCGATTTGGCGCTCGAATCTGTCCGGCACGAGCAGGTCGTCCGTGTCAAAGCGGGCTATCCAAGACGTCGAGCAGATCCGCAAACCGGCGGTCAACGCAGGTCCCAGACCCTGATTTTGGGGCAAGGCAAGCGACTTCAGCGGCAGCCTCGCGCGAAAGCTAGCTATCACGTCGTGCAAAGCGCTGGTCAACGGACCATCCTCCACCAGGACCACTTCCTGGATGGGAGTATGGCAATTGCACAGGCTTTCCAGCGCCTGTGCCAGATAAGCGGGCTGCTCCTTGGCATACACCGCCATCAACACGGAGAAGGCCCAAGGCTGGCGCGCAACCACCGTCGAAGACGTCGACAGCGGCATCAGATTAGTCTCCGCACCCTGCTGTAGAACCGGTACATGGCGATCATCATGCGCCGCAGCCGCGGACGCTGCACCATGCGTCGCACAAAATTGACCAGCTCGACCTCCTTCTCCGACAGACTGGGACCTGCCAGTTGCGTGCCACCCACGTCGGAGGAATTAACCAGGCTGTACAACACATTCGCATCCAGACGGGTCAGGCCCGAGGTATTGCGCACCAACCGACGGCGGCCGAAGTAGCGGTTGTAAGTCTTCGACATGCTGGAAGGCGTGTTGCGATAAAGATAGCCAGCACTCGGAATCAGCGAGAAGCGTTTTCCGCTCCAGGCAAGGCGCGAGTAGAAAGCCCAATCTTCCCAGACCGACCGATCCGACTCATCCCATCCGCCAAAGTCCCTCAACGGCTGCGTGCGCACCATCACATTGGAGGTGATGTACTGGTTTTCCAGCAACGCGAGCGCGCGCGCTTCAGGCACGCCCAGCGCCTTCCAAAACCAGCCTTCGCGCAAGGCTTGAGCGCCGTTCCGCAGGTCATCGATATCGGTGAAATGGATCGCAAAGCCGGTCGCAGCCAGCAGCGACGGATCCGCGCGCATGGCCATAACAGCCCTTTCCAGCGTATTACGCAACAAGACGTCGTCACTGTCGATAAAGAAGGTGAGCTCGCTTCCCGACAGCGCGAGCCCCGCATTGCGCGCCCCTGCCAAGCCGCGATTCTGCTGACGATGCACACGCAGCGGCACGCGGTCTCCGAGAGCCCGCACCGCATGTGCCTGCAATTGCGCAGCGTAATCCTCGCGTGAACCGTCATCCACGATGATCACTTCTTTCGGCAACAGGCGAGACGCGCAGATGGACTGCAGCAGTTCTCCGAGCAACGCGAAATCCGTGTTGTAGACAGGCACGACGATACTCAGATCGCACGCGGCTTCCGTATCCAGTACTGGCCACGCGGGGACGGACGTCGGCCGGTCCTTGCGAGACCACCAAGCGTTGATGTCGCGCTGTCGCTGACGGATGCGCTGGCGCGAGTGGTTCAGAGCCGCTTCGTAGCCGGCAGGCTCGACAGTCAACACTTCGTCCATCTTGCGCTGCAGCGCAATCGCGTCGGGCGCGGAAAAAAAACGCGCGACGTGCTCCGGATCGTCGACGACCTCAATGGCCCCGCCGGTGTTGTACGCCACCAGCAAAGTACCCATCAACAACTGTTCAAGAATCACGAAGGGATAATTTTCGCCGCGCGACGGCACCACGAAGAGGCTGTCAGCCGCGTGCTCCTGCGTAAACTCGATGAGCTGCGCATGAGTCAGGTGCATGTCCTTGTAGCTTGCGTACTTCGCAAGACGGACCCTGTCTTCTTTCGACGGAGCCAGCGGCCCGAGCGATACAATCTCCTCGATATCTTTCAGCCGCCCGGTTTCGCCCAACGCTTCAATCGCCTTGACGAAATCCGGCCAACCCTTGAGCTGGTTATATTTGCCGACGAAAACAATACGTTTGATCTTTTTGTACGAAATCGTACCGGTGTCCCGCACCAGATCGAGGTCAAAGGGTAGCCGCGTAATGCTCAGATTGGCCGGTTCGTAGCCGAACTCCTGCTGCAACAACTGCTTTCCAAGATACGACGACGGTGCATAGCATTCGTCGGCGTGCTTGAACAGGTAGGCGTCTCGGATTGCCTGCGCCGCTTCATACGGCGTGTAATTCATGGCGCCCTCGTCCTGGGCGCCGTACTTCACATAGTCGATCGAACCGTGCATGAAAATGCGCACGTTCAACCACGCGGGTAGGCAGCCGGTCCGTTTGGCCTGCACAATGCGGAACCCGATGGACTTGTAGTCCTGGATCTCCACGACAACCAAATCCGGCAGCAGAAACAAAACGCAATATAGCGATTCGAGCAAGCCGAGCCCGTCAAAGAAGCACTCTTTGCTGCCTTGCTCGCCGAACATCCGCGGCAAAAATGTACGCCCGTCCTTGGCTGTCGCAACCGGCAGATCGATGTCGCAGAACAGCACGGAAACCTTAGGGTCGATCGCCTTGATGTTGCTCGTGTAGGTGCCGATTCCTCCCGTCGGACGGATCGACGCGTCCTCTGTCGTGACCAGCAGAAGATCCGAACAGGCAAGGCCCGCTGAAAAACCCAAACCAGTCAAATGATCCCGGTAGCCGGTCTCGGACAGCACGGCGACGCGCGCCGTTGTCGTCCCCTGCCTGTTTTCACTGCTGGCTGCAAAACCGCCAGCATCCAGAAACGCACCGAACTGAGCCGAAGTCCATTTGCGGAATCTGCCCTCGTCTGCGCCATGCAGGAACAACACCGGCCTACCTGTTTCGAGGCAGAACCGCTTAATCGCCAACAGGAACGGTCGAGGGTCGGCCAGATCGGCCAGAAAACCCGCGCTGATCGCCCAGGATCCTTGACCGGCATTAGCGCGCACGAAAGCCTCTGCCTGACCTTGCCATGAGTCGAGACCACCGGTAACCGACCATAGACCCGGCCCCGTCGCCTCGGCGTGGCAAAACACCCGCATGCGGGCATCCTCGGGCATTGCCGCAAATGCTCCGCACAACTGGATGCTCGCAAGCTTGTGCTCCTCCGCGAACTTCAGGACCGCATCCGGCCGTTCGCGAACGACAACGGGGCCTGCCCTGTCAACCAACAGGGAGGCCTCTCCCGCGCCGAAACCGGCAAACATCGATATGACCTTCAGGTCCATGCCCCTCCCGGACCGCACTCCAAATACGACACTGAAATCCTTTACGTTGAATACCTAGACGCGATGCCTCTGAAATCCGTCCAACGTATTCTGGAAGAACCGCGCAAATGCTTCGGCTCGAATTTTCCAGCTCCAAGGCTTGATGGATTCCAGATTCTCTGCAGCCAGCTTGGCGAACAATGAACGGTCTTCATGGAACTTGCGAATGGCGGCAGCGATGGCTTCGGGCGTCCGCTCCGAGACAATGAACGCCTTCTGTTCCGGCCCCATCACTTCCGGCACGATGCCGACGTCCGTCGAGACGACAGCTACGCCGCAAGCCATGGCCTCGAGCACAGGGTTGGGCGTTCCTTCTATTGCCGACGGACACACGTAAAGATCGATGGAATGGTAATACCCAGGCATGTCGGCATGGGCAATGAAACCCGTTTGCCGATCCGCGAACCGTGTTTCGATCGGCACACCCTGTTCGCGCAGCAACTCGATCGCCGGCAACAGGATAGAGTGAAACCCCTTCACATCGGGCAGCTCCGAAGCCCACTTGCTATTCCCCGCCCAACCTACAACGATCGGCCGGTCACCCATATTCTGGTAGTACGCGGGACTGCGCGGCTCAAAAAGCTCCAAATCGACGCCATCCTGCGCCACGCACGCCGGCGCCGGCATACCCGGTATCGTGCCGTATATGCCGGCGAGCCGCTCCGACGCCACCGTATAGCCCGTCGCTCGATCCCGGAAAAAGGGAATGCGTTCGACGATTTCACCGCTATCCAGATGCAAATGATCGTAGACCGAGGTGGTCACCGGCTTGTTCTTGATGAACCGCCGCTCGAAGTCTGCAAAACTGATGCCAGTCCGTTGAATGCAGCCATGCGTCCATTCATGATCGACGAGGCGCAGATACTCGCGCCAGAAGAAATGCACCAGATGACACTCCGCGGCGGCCATGAATATGTGCCCCACCTCCGGCAGATCCTGCGAGGAGATCACTTTGAAGTCGAATCGATCTCCCAGATGGCGCTGCAGTTGGCGCGCGATATTGGAAAACGCCCATCCCTCGACATCGATGACCAATGCAATCTTTGGCCGGACCGCCGACGATGGCGGCTCGGTCGCAACAACCGATTCCTGGGATGGCTCGCTTAGACCCAGAGTTTCGTGACGCAACGCCAGCCAATGCTCCAGCCCGTCGCCCCAGATATCGAAACCGTGCTTGCGTTCCATATAGCGCGCCGATTGGTAGATGACGTTGCGCGAGAAACGCTCCCGCTCATAGTCTCGGTCGCTGTCGGAAACTGGTGGGGGATGATCGTGAATCAGGCCCAGCACGGAAGTCGTACCGACCTTGTAGCCTTCCTGGAACAAGCGAATGGAGAAATCGATATCCTCGAATCCCACGAACATGTTCTCGTCGTAACCGCCCAAGCGTCCAAACGTCGACTTCTTGAGCACACAAGCGCCGCCCAACAGGAACGTCGACAGAAACGGTTCGAGTGCGTTCGCGTCCAGCACCGCCTGCCTGCAGGCGCTGCCTGCGCCCAGGTGCAAGCCCGCCGGCTCAGTGCATACATACAGGTGTCCGCCCGCGGCAAAAACCGTCTGACCGTCGGGATTAAGCAAGGGCACATTCAGGAAATGGCAACCCAGCGTGGCAATATCTTCCTGGATCCTGGGCAGGATATCCATCGTGAGAAAAATGTCATTATCCAGACACAATACCCATTCCGTGCACACCTCGGGCATGGTCCGATTGCGCCCCCCCGCCACGCCGTAGTTCTTGTCCAACCGCACGATGCGGGTACGGAACGGCATTTCCTCGCGGATCGCGTGTAATTGATCCACGGTTTCCTGGCCGGAACCGTTATCAATGATCAGGAATTCGCCAGCAAATTTCGGAATGTGCTGCGCGACTGAACGAAGAAGCTTCTCGGTCAGTGCGGCTCGGTTAAGCGAAAGGCAGCTGATGGTGAGGTTAACGCCATTTGGACCAATGTTTGCCAAGCTACCCGGCTGTTGATGCAGTACTCGATGTCTGTCGTCAGAAACATACGAATAGGACCTCAACCCGGGCACCAGCAGGTTCTCAATTGCCACGACCACTCTTCCAGAGATGACGGTATAAGAAAACCATTATTTTACGTAACCATGACGGAATTGCAGAACTGATTCTTGCGTATCGCGCAGCAGCCCATTCCAATTCACTGTTGCGTTGAGTCAGTATGGCATGTGATTGTTGAAGTATTTCGTGACTATGTTGAATTGTTGCGCTCGTCTGCTCAAGCGCAGAATAATTCTGTTCCGCCACTGTCAATCGGTGAACGCGGTCGCCAAGTTGTTCGCGGGTTAGTTGCAGCTCCAAGCCCAACGCTTCCACACGCAATGAAGCGGCACGCAATTTGTGCTCCCAGTCGATGCGTTCGCCATTGTGCTGTTCGAGTGCCGCGTGCTTCTGTACCAACTCAGAGTGGACCCGCTCAAGTTCGGAGTGGTTCTGCTCCAGCAATGTCAGGTGGTGGACACGCTCCCCGAGCTGCTCGCGCATGAACTGGAACTCGACGCCCATGGCTTCCACGCGCAGTTCCGCTGCCCGCAATCCACTGTCCAAATCGGCCTTTTCGATCCGATGCTTGGCCTCCTGCGCAGCCAGCGCCTCTTTCACTGAAGGCATATGGCCCTGGAAGATGCCGGTACGAAACGAATCCATGGATAGCGGCAGAATAGCCGCGCCAGCGCTGACGCCTCCTTCGGCAAGCTCCCCCTCCCCCCAAAGCCCCAGGAAATAACTGGCGTTGGCGGGTTGCGGACCCGCATTGCGGTCAGCCGGCACCATAAAGCCCGCCGTCATGGGAACCGCTTTGAGCATTTGCAGCTGCCCACCTTTCTCCTCGTCCGACGGATAACGCTCGTAACCCACATTCAGGAAACCTGTCGCCGGCCCTCCCAGAAACCACCCCCGGGCCTCACCGAGCACGCCTTCGGTCTGCGACTTGAACTCGTCAAAATGATATTTCCGCAGGTGGTATGGATTTTTCTCTTCGTCAGTCGGAAAATACCACCAGTCATTGGGACAACTGATAGCAATGAATCCCTCGGGTTTCACCAGGCGTTTAAGGTTGCTCAGGAACTTAATGGGATCGCTAACATGCTCAATCGTCTCGAACGACACGATAAGATCGAAGCTCTCCGGTTCGAACTTATCCAGCAGGGTCTCGCCCTCGCTCTGCACGAAGCGGACATGCTCACCGCTGAAATGAGCATTTGCCGCTTGCAACGCTTCAGCCGAAACGTCTACCCCCACCACCTCGGCCGCGCCCCAACGCGCCAGCAAATGGGATCCGTACCCCTCGCCGCATGCAATGTCCAGCACGCGTTTGCTCAAGCAATAAGGCCGGGCAAAGGAGTACCTAGCGATATGAATGGCGGCTTCCAGCCCGTCATATCGTGAACTCTGATCAAAGCTCAATCGTTCCATTCTATTCTCTCAATATCGATGGCTAATTCGTTCATCGCGCTGCTTCGAGCTTGAATTCCCACTCGCGCGGCAACGACACTATGCCCACCGCCTCAAAATTGTCCACAACCTGAAACGCGCACACATTGGTCGCATCGGCGTGCACCACGAATCCGCCCTCGTCATTGATTGCCACCCGCCACTTGTAGCTTCCACCTAAAAGCGGAAAAGCGGGAAATTTCACAGAATAGGTTCCGCTTGCACACCCATCATGCGGGAGCATGCCTTCCATCAACGTCGTGGTGCCGCAGATATAAAGTCCATCGTGACGATAAAGATTGAACACAAAACTGATTTTTTTTGGCACATGGCTGCTCAGCGCATGAAATGCTACGTTCAGCCGTAAATCCTGCCCTGTTTCAATTTCCGCGATGCGCTCATCGCTGCCTTCGCGCGTGAGCCAGACATCGTCGATCACGAAGAGCTTTTCGGGTTCGCGCGTCGGTGCAGGGTTGGGCGCAGCTTGCACGGCGGGCTCCTGCATCACGGCTTCTTGAACCTCAGCCGCGACAACCGCCTCGTCGTCCGCCCCCACGCCTGCGTCGGGCGCGTCCTCGGGAGAAGACGTATCCAGCACATCCAGCTCCTTCGGCATCGCGGCGGTGTGGCCATGACCTGCCGCAGTCTCGCGCTCTTCGAACTCGCGCAAAGCGGCCTGCATGTCGATGGTATAGCGGTCGATGACGCGGCCAGCTTGCCCAAATTCGATCTGGCGGCCCTGGTTCAGATAGAGGGCACGGTTGCAGATCGACTTCACCTGATATTGGTCATGCGATACGAATAGGATCGTGCAGCCGGCATCCCGGATGTCGTAGAACTTCTTCAGGCATCGGCGCTGAAATGCCGCATCTCCCACAGCCAGGATCTCATCGACGATCAGGATTTCCGGCTCCGTATGCACTGCCACCGAAAATGCCAAGCGCGCGAACATGCCGCTGGAATACTTCTTGACCGGGCTCTCTATGAACTCGCCGATATCCGCGAATGCAGCGATCTGATCGAAGCGGTCATTGATCTGCTCATGCGTCAGTCCAAGCAGGGAGGCATTGAGATAGACATTCTCCCGCCCGGTGAACTCCGGATTGAACCCGGCGCCCAGCTCCAGCAGCGCCGCCACTCGCCCATGGGTTCTTACGGATCCCGTGGTAGGCGTGACCGTGCCGCAGATCATCTGCAGCAAGGTCGACTTCCCCGATCCGTTACGACCGACAATACCTACGGTTTCGCCCTTCTTCACATCAAAGGACACGCCCGAAAGAGCCCAGAAGTCTTCGGAATAGCTCTTGGGTTCACGCCCGAACAGATTTGCGCCGCGCGCGAACAGCGCCTGCTTCAACCTGTCCTGAGGCTTCGCGTAGATTGAATAGCATTTGCCCAGGTTCTCTACATGAATCGAGGTGTTATCAGAGGACATCAGCAAACCCCCTACGGACCTTCTGGAACCAAGCCAGGCCTAGAAAAAATATGACGGTCCCCACCAGCGTGTAAATCCCCCAGGAGAGCCAATCCATCGTCTTGCCGAAGATCAGCACATTGCGGGTCTCTTCCACAACGAAGGTCATCGGATTGAGCTTGACGTACCCCTGCATCCGCTCGGGAATAGCGGACAAGGGATAGAAAATAGGCGAGACGAACGTCAGCACGATCGTCAGCAGCGACACCGCTTGCGCAGTATCGCGGATGTATACGCCGAGCCCTGCCAGGAACCACGAAATCCCGAGAGTGAACAAGGCCAGAGGGACGAGGACCATCGGGAAATACACTGCGGTCCAGGGAATGTGCCCTAGAAAAATGAGTTGGGCGATGACCAACACGACGAAACTCACCAAAAGGTGAAACACCGCGGAGCCGAAGCCGATGACAACCAAAGTCTCCAGCGGAAATACGACCTTTTTCACATAAGTGACGTTGGACAACACCATGGAAGGGGCTCGGTTCAGGCATTCGGCGAACAGGTTGTTCACGATCAGCCCGGCGAATAGAATTACCGCGAAGTCACCATGGGATTGTGTCATGGACGCTCCCGCCCCAGCCCACTTGGCCTTGAACACCACCGAAAAAACGAAGGTGTAGACCAGCAGCAACAGCAACGGGTTGAAGAAAGACCAGGCCAAGCCAAGCACTGACCCACGATAACGGCCCAGCACTTCGCGCTTTATCATCTGCAATATCAATTGCCGATGGCGGGTCAGCATGCCTCGCAGCAGCTGGAGCACTTCCATAATCAAGACAGACCTCTCATAATCGATAATTCTTCAGTTTGCTCGACTGCTCGACTGCGGCCGCAACGCTTTCAGCCGCCGCGCCGCTCGTCCCCGTATGGACCTGGCACGCCGATAGTTTCTGGTTACGAAACTCCCCAGGCGGGCCAGGGCGGTAATGACCGAGGCTGGCAAGCCGCCGATCTCATCAAGTGATTTTCTTACTTGCGCGTCCTGGCCGGTCGACGCATTCCACTTGGCCACCGCGTACTGCGCGATGCGCTCCTTGCGCACGAAATCGCGATTGCCATTCAGCAAATAGGAAAACTGTTTTGGACCTGGATAAGAGGGCGTTTCATCCTCCATGCGGATCCACGGCCGTGGGATTACCAAGCCCGGCGCCCCGTCGCTCGTCAAATCCCACAGGTACTTCAATTCTGCATACTCGCCGACGCCTGCATCAAATAGATCGAGTAACAGCCGTCCAGCTTCCGTTCGCATCACACTACGCGTAAAGGGGCTGCGCCCCGAGGTGGGAGCAACATCAAGGAACAGGGGCAATGCATAAGCGTGAAGGCTGGCTCCTTGGTAACGCCAACAGCTTACATAGGGGAGGTCCGGCCGAGCCGCCAATACGCGCGCCGCGACCGTCAAAAACCGCGGATCCACGCGATCCGTTGCGCGCAATACGAGCAACGCATCCAAGGCCCTCACGGATTGCAGGTCCAGCGCACGTCCCGACGCATCGACACAATGCACATTGCTGCCAAAAAGCAGCGCCGACGCCTCATCCGAACTTGCGGCGACGCGCAGCAGCACAGCGACTTCACAACCCGCCTGCGACAGAGTTTCACGTGCATGCCGGGATGCCTCGAAACTGTCTGCCACGACCAGCGCCAGGGTCCGGACGGTCGTAGTCGATGCGGATACGTCTTCGATCGCGGCGGGCATGTCGTGGTAAACGCTAGCCACTTCGTCCGTTACGACGGGATAGGGATAGGCCAGCGTAGCCCTTAGCGCCTCGTCGTCCCACATCCGATCCATGCAAGACAACAACGCATCCGAAGAGCCGGCGTCGAACGAAAGGCAGTTGCGCTCATTCTTAAAAAAGTCCGCAAAGCCTGGAATATCGGAAACAACCAGCGGCACGCCAGCCGCATAAAGCTCATGCGCCGCGTAGCAGAATGACTCGTAGCGATTGGGAAAAACGGCGAACCGGACCTTCTTCAACAACTGCTCCACCTCCGCATGTTGCATATGGCCCAGAAAGTGAAATCGCGCGCGCAGGTCCGTCGGAATCCGACGGGTCAGATAATCGACATACGGATACGCACCATCCGGCGGTTGATTCGAGTCGCCGCCCAGAAAATAAAATTCTGCCGGTAGCTCCGGCCGTTTGCGCAGCCACGAGATGGCGGCATCCACCAACAGGTCCACACCCTTTATCGCGAACAAGCGCCCGTAAAACAGCACTCCTTCGGCCTGTGGCTCGACCTGCACAGGTGCAAGCGTCTTGCGCAACGGCGGCACTGCGACAGCTTGGCGACCCTGCGTACGCGGGTATAGAGGCTTGAGCGACCGCTCGTAAAAAGAGTTGGACGGCACGATAACCGTATCGGCCAAGGCCAGCGAAGCCCGCTCCAACGAATAAAGCGCGTACAAATCGGGATGCAGCGAATTCGTCAAATCGACGGTATCCATTGCCTCAATCGTGGCATGGAATCGCACCGCCATCCGCGTCCCTTTGTAAGCCTCTAAAGCAATTTTCTCGTTCAGAGCATAGAATGCGGTGCCGTAATAGTCGAAGAACTCAATCAGCTCGGGCGTTTCCAGCGCATGCACGCGCAGAGCTGCCTGATGCAGCACATACGCCCGCCAGTCGTACCAGGAAGTAAATCCCACCGGGTCCATGGCCTCGCCGCCCACCAGCGACTGAGCACGATACGCCACGCAATTGTGCGGATTCGGGAGCTTGAGGCGTTCAACCTTTTCGAACCGTTCAAATATGTCTTCGGCAACATCAAGCAGGAACACCACACGGTCGCCCGCCGCGAGTAATTGCGTCGCCAGATTGTGCAATAGCGCACCGCAACCGCCGCGGGTCACGGGGTACAGCTCGTAGGTAACGAAACAAATGGTATGCATCAGGCCAGGAACCGCGCGATCGTCTCAGCCGCCGCGGCGTTGTGCCGCAGCGCGTAGACGCGGTAAGCCTCCATGATCGCGTCCCGTTCTAGCAGCACCCCCTTGATCCGCTCGGCAATCTCCTTGGCATCGTCCGGCACCCGCACAACGAGCTTTTCATGCAAGTAGGGATCATCCTCGAAGTAGGGCGTATTCGGTCCGACGATGCAAGGCACCCCCGCAGCGAAGCTCTCCAGCGGTAGCATCGGCGCGCACTCGTTCAAGGTGACATACAGATTCACATGGCAGGTCGCCAAGTGCTGCGGCATTTGGGCTTGCGGCACCATGCTGCCGACGAAGTCATAGGCAACGCCAAATTCCTGGCAGAACTCCCGCATTCGAGGCGACGCTACCGAGCCCACAACCATTGCGCCATCGATCATCGAAGCCGCAGCAAGCATCTCATAGGGGGGCTTGTGCTTGAGTTCGGATATGCTCCAGATACCCAGCCTGGCAGGTCCGGCAGCGAGCTGCGAAGCGCCCGACGGCACTTGGCGGTATCCATTCAGCAAATATCCCGCTTCCACGCCGTTATGGCGCAGCACTTCATCCTGTCCGCGCTTGACGCAACCGATGCGCCGGATCTTGCCCTGCCGCTGTAGCGCACAGACCAGACGGAAGCTGCGCCAGGCGTAGTCTTCGCTAGCCTGCATGAACGTGCCGTGCCACACCGCGTAGAGCGGCAGATGGTTGGCCTCGCGGTGCAGCGCCTCCACCAGATACTGGTATGTGTAGGGAAAACCCTGAAACACGATGGCCGAAGGCCCTCGTTCGGCCAGGCGCAACGCCAGAAGCTGCGCATAAGCCGGCGTCAGATCATCGCCCACGCACAGCAGATGCTCGAACATTTGGGTTGCCGAACTGCGTATGCCCAGCCAGTCCGGGTGGGCCACGGCCACCGGCTCGCCTGCTTGAATCGCTTCCAACGCCGCCAGCATGTCCGGCGGCAGCTGCACAGGGGGAACTCGCTGCGTTTGCACGGGGGACACGGTCGGTACAGCCGCAGGCGACTCGGCTGCTGTACCGGCAACCTCGGTCTTACTGCGGGCCAACATGCGATAGAGCGTTCCCAAAGGGCTACGTGAGAGCATTGACCCAACGCGATACGCGGTGGACTGGCTGATCTCGTCATACCGCTGGGCCAACTCGGCAAGCTGCAGTTGCGATTGAGCCAGTTGCGCCTCCAATCGCTCTATCGCCGCAACATCGGGAGAGGTGAGCGAACTAGAAGGCGCTGACGACTCAGCTCCTCCCGAAGAACGGGCGGCAGGCATCGGACGAATAGTCATGTAGTTGTACGTCAAGGATCGGAACGGCCGGACCGACAGCGACGAAGCGGTATCACCTGAACAACGGCTTCCATCGAGCCACGGAGTGTCGGCGAGGTTCCGCACGCGACATGCCGCAGAAGAACGACTCACACAAGCGCCAGGATTTTAGTTCAAAAAGCTCAGTTAGCGATGATGAAACCAGCCCGTTGTCATTCTGCTGTCATTTTGTATAGATATTGCCAGATTTTTCTTTGCGTGACTTCCTGGCACCCCAGAAGCTCTGGAAGAGAGTCATATAGATGGACGGGGTACGGCCACACCCGCCAGCCAGCGCATAAATAAGTAATTCGCCACAAAGGTAAATGGAGTGACGATTATTTTCGCTATAACAGGATGAACTTCTAGACTGGATATCAAATTTACTGCCAACGACGCCGCGGCAACAGCGACGACCTGATACGTCCAATAAGTTAGTAGTTTTCGGAAAACATAACTTCCGCGGTATTTAAATATCGGACGCAGCGAAGAAAAATAAACAAATGTGACCGCAACTGTCGCAGCGATTCCATTCGCGTAGCCTGGAATCATCCCAACATTGCATAAGAAGGTAAAAATAGAAAAATCGATCAACCAGCCTATGCCGGATATCATGCCAAATTTAATGAGCACGATGCCCCTCCGCAGAACGCAAACGCCATTCCGTCCATGCCAGCAAGGGCAGTAACGTTCCCAAAATCTGCAATTCCGCCAAGTACAGAAAAACCGATGCCGGCTGCATTAACCAGAAAACTGCCACACGCAGAAGCAACGCGGCCGCGAGCAGCGCAGTTGCGGGAAAACGACGGAATCCAAAAAGCAACACCAAAGCAAACAATACCTGCGGCCCTCCCAGCGCGATGCGTTCATACCAACTATGGACTTTCGTCGTCATCTCGGGAAACAGATGCGCTGGCGGCCGATACCCTGCGAGAACCACCATACTTTGCCAATGAGCATCTTTTCCAGCCAAGTGGTCAAAATATGGAGGCTGTACAAACGGACGATCAATGTACTTTTGGGCCAACCATGCAGATGCGGCATCCATGCCCAGAGCCTTAAGGGAAGTGATCGTACGGAGCGTCGCAAACTCAACGGGATGCTTTATGGCATTCATGAAAAAGGCTTTCTGCAACTCGGCCAGGATCTCCGGCGTTCCCTGCCCCTTCTCCGTTTGGTGCCAGTAGACCACGTCCGATGGTGTCCAATGTTCAATCGAGTAATCCACCTTGAGCACCTTGTTCAAGGTCGCCGACAACTCTGCGCGCTCGTCGGGCGTAAGAAAGTCGCCACGCAGCATTCCCACCAGTGGGTTGACAAACGCCGACTGCTTATACAGCCTCATCTCCCCTTGCCCCCCGTCGCCACTATCCATCACATATCGCACAACTGCAGGCGTCACACCCATCCAGAGTACCGCGATTGCCAGACATGCCGGCAGTGTTCGCCGCCACCCTCGCCCCAACGCGAAGCCCGCCAATAGCGTCCCTACGAAAACGACATTATCCGTGCGTAGTAAGACCGCCATCGCTCCAAAAATGGCCAGGAGACAATATTGCAATGCCGGTAGCGATGAGCCTATCGAGCGATACCGGATCAACAATGCGAATGCATATATCCCAAAAGCGCTGAGTGCCACCCCGTTGACTGCATCGCGCAATTCGGTTGCGGCGACCATCGTGGTTCCCGTAAGCAAGGGCATGCCGGCTAGATAGGCACATACAAGCCAACCTTTCACACCTGCATGCAACGAACGCACCGCGACCCACAGCGTAGCCACACCGACCAACAGTACTTTCAACAGTAGAGATAACTCTGGCCCACCGAGATTGAGCATGGCAGAGATGTACAGGGGATACCCGACGCCATACCACAAGGCCATGCCACCGGTGCCATGCTGAATAAACGGACTGATAGCATCCCAACCAATAATGCCCGGCCACGTTACTCCGATGGTAAACAATGCCCAAGTGACGATAATCGCCAAGCAACAACCCGCGGCCGAACCTTGGACGCGGTCTCTCGGCATGCGCAGCAGCTTGTATACCTCGCCCAGCGGAAGCAATAGCAACACACACAACCCGGCGATCAACGATGTGGCGAACCGTCGAGCCTGATCGGCATGGGACAAGGGCGATGAAATTCTCGGATAGGCAAATTCATCAGCCCAAAGGGAATGCAAGGACGCGAAAGTCAATGAGCTGGAGGACAATCGCAAAACCGCCGCAGGCGCACCAGGGACGTTTATCCGCACCCGTTCTATGGCTCCCACGGGCCCGGTCCAGGCGCCGTACTTCAGGTATGCGCTCGACCAGGCTACCAACATGCCATCTTCATACGGCCAGCACACTAGGAAACGCCGACCAGCCGCAGAAGCGCCATCCTTTCCGGCGGGCAGATTAGGGGCCGCAACTACAAACTCCGTTCCTGCACTCATGACTCCTTGGACGCTAACTTGCCTATGTGTGGCAAACTCCGCAACCAGAGGCCGGTCCGGACTGCATGTAAGCGAGGTTGCCACCGCCCCGCCCCCACCTTCTTGCTTCCAAATTGCTAGCGGAGCGATGTTCGTTCTTAGAGTCAACGCAGCGGCATCGCGCGAAACCACAAATGCTTGGTTTGCATAGTTTCCAATCGGCAAGGGCAGTCGCTCCGCATAGCCGGCGCCCGTACCGAGGAATGCCGTCGCGTCACCGGTCTTCTCCGTTGCCGCCCCCACATCGACGAGCAGCAACTCTACATCGCCCGCAGCCGACATGTGTGCTGTACTTAGCCAGGCGAGAATACCAGTCAATATTGCGGCGTAAGCCACGCAATACCGGAAACTCAAGGGTTTCTTAGCCGTGCGGGCACATAGCAAGAAAAGAGCCCATGCAAACAGAAAAGTAGACAACGCCCTGAACGGCACGGAAATAGGGGCCGCAACGGGCTTCGGCAGCGCCACGTCCACGCTATCAGGCGTTGGAGAATAGAGGTCAATTCTGGAACGTTGACCGTCAGTTGCAACTTCAACTACGCCGGAATATGGACCTTTTCCGAACCGGATGACCGCCCCCTCAGACCAGCGGCCCGGAACTCGAATAGTCTTCTCCGTACTTTCGAAGCCAACCACGGCGTTGCCGCGAGACGCCCAGCCGTCAAAGCCCTTGACGCTCAACTCCTGCGAAGGCTGACCCAATCCAGCCATCCAAACCTCTGCTGCCAACGCTGCAGGATGCTTCTCCCCGGTGACTGTCAGCGTGACAGTCGGGTATGTAGAAACAGAAGGAGCTGCCTGCCAAAAGGCCAGCGCGGACAGAACGGCGACTATTGCGGGGAACGCCAGCATCCCCAAGGGCGGCCACTCGCGGTTCGGCAGGAGAATGGCTCCAAGGACGACCAATGCTAGCAGCACAAGCGGCCCCCGAGCGGACAGCGTGTCGCCCGATGCCAGCACATAAGCTCCGGCCAATACGACCAAGAGCCCCCCTGCAAACAGAAATTTCCGCATCATATGTCCGCGCATTTCCAGACCGTCACAGGACCGGAGGCTGTGCCTCCAAGAACTGCTTCAGTTCAGCAGGAGTCCCCAAAGGGATCACTGCCGACAGCGGCAAGGGCTGCACATATACCTGCTTATCCTGTTCCAGCATCCGGTTATACATAGGAGCGATGTAACGTTCGCCCTTGGCCAGACCTTGTCCATCACTAAAGAAATCGCCGTACAGCTCACGGTAAAGCGCGATTGAACTAAAGCCGTAAAGTCCAACCGTGGCCCAATTCGAAATGCGTTCCTTTTCGCGCATTTCCGTTACGCGCATGTTCTCGTCGACACGCGCGAAACTCCAACCATTTCCCGCGCCCTCGAAACACGGAATCCAACCGTCGCCTCGAACATTCTCAGGAGCAAGGCTGTCGGGATGCACGAATGTGTCAATGTTGTAGACAAATACCGGCACGTTATCGTTGTGAGCCGCATTCATCCCTAACATGGCGGTCGTTGCTTGTCCGTCCGTAAGGCCGTCGATCTCCACAATCTGCGGCTCGACAATGGTTAGCCGTGCGCACTCTGCCTTGATGAACTCGGACGCTTGATCCTGCCTTTGCACAATAAAAATGGGCTGCGCCTTCACTTTCCAAAACTGGCGCAGACTCAACATCGACCACGCGAACAAAGTGCGGCCATGCGCCTCGATCTGGTACTTTGGGACATCCCAGCCAGCGTCTCGAAACCTCTTTCCCATACCGGCCATCGTGATGATTACGATCATTCCTTTCCCTTCTCGACGCCCAGCAAAGCGAGTATTTCTTCGTAGTTCAGACGGCAAAACTCGTCAGGCCTGATAGTGCGATCATCTACGTAGAATCCGTCAGTTCCAGGCCAAGGCTTTCCGAGATGCACTTCGTTGAAGGGAATATCGTGTTTCTTCAGCCAATCCACGAGTACTGGTAGGGTATTGGCATTGAGAAGGCCGGCATTTCCTTGATACGTCCTCATATTCCGTGACGAATTCAAAACAATATAGAAACCAGCACGGCTATATTCCTTGAGCTTATCGACGACGGACCAAATTGGTTCAACGTCCGCATATGACTGCTCGGGGCGTC
This sequence comes from Achromobacter xylosoxidans, assembly GCF_014490035.1. Taxonomy (NCBI): domain Bacteria; kingdom Pseudomonadati; phylum Pseudomonadota; class Betaproteobacteria; order Burkholderiales; family Alcaligenaceae; genus Achromobacter; species Achromobacter xylosoxidans. The sequence goes on from NZ_CP061008.1 coordinate 6,552,294, forward strand.
TTATCTCGCAGAGTGTTCCATCGACATCAAAAACCAATACCTTCTCGCTGCGAATCATAAAATCAACTCCAATACGCCTTATCTTCAACCTGATCAAGTATGCGCTGCGCGTTCAGCAAAAACGCCAATACCTTCAAGGGCGATTCGCTATGCAACGGAGTCATACTAATGAATAGCGAGGCTTCGAACAGCCGCACGAAGCGAGGCACGAACCCGGCTTCCTCACAGTGCTTCCGAAACGTGCGGATATACGAAGTGTGGTCGCCGTCCTTGATAACCAGCTGCGGCCGGTTAACGTCGTCCAACTCGATTCTGAACAAACCTGCATTGATAAAGTCGTATGCCCCCTCAACGGAATGCGAAAGCTTCGCAATATCATAGTAGGCAGGCATGTACAGGTCTTCGAGACGCGAGCCACCGCGCGCGTCGATGAATTTCATCGTACCTTCCGCGCGCCCGTACAGAATATTTGAAAAGCACAGGTCACCATGGCTCAGAACCGGGCGCGGAAACCTCACATCCTTTGTCAAGAGGGCATATAGGCGTTGGTATCGTTCGAACAGTGCGCGCACCCCGCCAAATGCGACCTTACATTGCGCCTCGAGCCCAGGGAAAATATCCGTACGCTCAAGCGCGCCCACCCTCTCGGCGACCTTCGACAGAAAAAGGCCTTCGTGTTCAGGACTGGCGCCAGAATCAGCACGCTCTACCCGAGCGCTCACAAAATGAAAAATCCGGCGTAGCATCTGCTCAAATTGCTGCACCGTAAACGCACGATGAGTCCATTGCACCGCCACATCCGGAACAAAGAGGCGCTCCATTTTGTAGCTGGCGGTCTCCAACTCTTCCTTGAAACCATAGGGCTGCACGAAGTACCGCTGCATCTCCGCCGGCAGCAGGGCAAAAAAATCGAACTCGCGCCGCAACTTCGCCTTGTCGCTAGAACGCTTGAGTACTGTGAACCGGTCGGTGGCCGCCACGGAATTGAAGTGTCGAACGTCGAACGTGGAAGTGGCTACCGACAGGAACTGCGCCGGGTCCCTCAGATCTGCCATCCCAATATCGTCAGGGACAGGCTCGAGATTCGCCACTAAATCTACCAAGATCGCGCGATGATCTCCTCGGCGCATCGCGTCCAAAAAATCGGCCGCATCCGTTCCCACCAGCACGACGACGGGTAATCCCTCGAAAACATCACCGGCCCCTGCAGCGACCACGACCCGAACCGAACACTCAGCCAAGCAGAGCTTCTCGAGATAGACGGCGAGCGTCGCCTCATCGTTCAGCATGGCAAGGTAGGATGGCACATACACAACCCTGGCTCCATCATGCAGGGCCTTGCGCACTTTATGGTCATCCAGAGAAGTGCCTCGATCCTCCACCAGCAACTGCACATTGGGGCGCAGCCGCTCCACTGCGGCACGGATACGATGACGAAGCGTGCGTCGTCTTACTCGCAAATCTGCGAATCTAGAGAGACTTAGGTGGTGGCTTACATCGCCAGGGACATCGAAAGTATTATCGTAAACAACCAGCGTTGTCATCGCGATTTCCAGTAAAGCCGCGACCATTCAGACGCTGGCGAATATAGGGAAATAGGGCAACCAAGCCAAACACCAGTACCAACAGCGTCTGGGACAATGCAGTCATCGTCCACAACTTCATACCCGCGCTAGATTCTACCTGCGACAAGCCAGGTACCAGCTTAGTGAGAAGCTCAGTAAAGCCCGTAATAGCGGGAAAATCTGGAGCCATGACACTGGCAATGGCAAACAGTTCAAAGGTCCATATCAGCAACGTGAGTATTGCGAAAGTCGCCATGCGTCCTCTGAGAATTCTTCGTGCATCCTCTGCGAATGTCTTCATGTAGGCGATACTCCGCATCAGGCGGACAGCGCGCCGCCCAGAATACAATCGCATGATATGCAGATTTATGCGAGGTAAATTCTCAGGCACGACCCATAAGAAAATTAGCGACAAGGCCACAAACAGCAGTAATACGCCGATGAGCGGCAACAGCAAAGGCCGGGCGTCCTGACTCGAGTACGCCAAGCCGATCGCCGCCAGCGATAGCAATGCGGCATCGAATGCTCGCTCCACCCAGACGACCACCAAGCCAAATCGCGGCCCTTTGGTACTCCACCCGATTTCCAGTATGCGAATGAGCTCCCCCGTCTTAAACGGCATGGCGAGCGAAACAGCGGTTGTATACCAATACAGTCGCAACAATTCCCTCAACCTGCCGCCGCCGATAAGAAGCCACAATCGAGCCATGCGCACCACGTGCGAGGCCAAATACAGAACCAAGCTGACAACCAGCATCTGCATGCCGGCCGGCCCATGCTCGAAGGCTCGCATCACCTGCGGTACAGTGACATAAAACGCCCAAACTACACTACCGACCCCGAGTACGAGTGTTGCAAACCTAAGCAACCTAGAGCATTGACGCATCTTGGGAACCCTGGTCCGCGCGATTCGAATAAACAATCGTGGAAGTGTACTTCCCGCTTTCCCTGCCTGAATGATTCTTCGCAAGGAATGATTTTTTCGCAAAAGCGAATTCAAGCAGCAGCGAGATAGTTCGCTTGGCTTGCCGGAAGAGCTTCACATTGGATAGCTGGTCGTCCTCACGCCATGATATGGGGAAGAACCGCAACGACCAACCCCAGGCAGCTGACGCAAGAATCATGTAGTAATTGAAGGTGAGATCGTTGCCAAAATACCGCCACTGGGATTTTTTCAGGGAGTTTACCTTATACAAATTGAGGCCCGCGCCCAAATCGTAAAGCCGCTGCCCGGCGACCGCCGAAAAAAGGCGATTGAAAACACGATTGCCAAAAGTCCTGAAGGCCGAATAGCCCTGCAAACACGAGCCTTTCATAAAACGCGCCCCTAGCAGGCAATCCACATCCCGATGCTTCCCCGCAGCAATCAACGGCAGCAAGTCGGCGACATTGCCCTGATCATCGCCATGCAATACGATCAAATAATCGAAATCGTGCTCGATCGCAAAATCGAACGCGGCCTTGTGCGAGCCGCCAAGTCCATAATTTTCATCATTCCGAGCAACCTTTACAGGCATCGCCAACTTGTCCGCCGTCTGAATGGCAACTTCCACCGTACCATCTGGACTACGATTATCCAGAACAAGGATTTCGCAATCCAGGCCTTCCACTCCGGATAACTGGGTCAAGGTGCGGGAAATCTGCTTTTCGCACCGGTAGCACGGGATAAAAATCAAGAAGCGCTCGTTCTGAGCCATTCAACCAACCTCAATAGTAAGCACCAAAACCTGGGGAGAGCCGACGTCGGCCGCTACAAACTCAGCGTCGCACTTTTCTCATCGATTTCTTTGCAGCAGCCCGTGCAGCGCGCTGTTTTTGGCTGATCACCATCCACTTCGGCATCCTGAACAGCACTAGCCTACGATAGAGACCAATATACAGAGCCGAAAAGAGCACCACAAATAGCATCAATAGAAGCTCATTCTGCCAAAATAGTACTGCGGGTAGAACCGCGAAGGACGAGAGCAGCCACAGGTATGGCGACGTCATGGCATTGCGTTGCGTCTTGCGCCGGATATCGCTCGAGCCGACCGCCCAGCGCACCAGTCTCTTGTAAATGAGCATGTGCAAATGCACGCCGTCTGGCAGACCAGGAGACTGTCCGCGGAGCAACTTCTTCCGATACATCGAAAACAGCGTCTCGAACACCGGATAGATGCACAACAGCAGGGGAAACCATGCCGACACATTGGGATGCCGCGCGATCATCAAGACGGAAACCACCCCAATCATGAAGCCTATGAAATAGGCCCCGCCGTCCCCAAGAAAAATTAGACCTCGTGGGTAATTCCAGACCAGAAAACCGACGATCGCACCCATCATCCCGACTGAAACAGTAAGAAGCAATCGATCGCCGATATAATAAGATACGTATGCAAAGCCCGCAAAAATCATTACAGAAACAACGGCCGCCAAGCCATTATATCCATCGATAATATTGATAGCATTGGCCGCACCTGCGATAGCTATTGCAGTAACAACAAATGAAATCGGACCAAACTGCAACAACCAGTCGACACCAACAATATTAAGCCGATCGAGCGTGGCGCCCAGAAAATAGTATGCCGCCATCCCCGAAATCATGGCAAACATCAATCTCGACAAAACCCTAACTTTCTTTGTGAAGTCTTCGGCCAAGCCACCCAAAAATGCGGGCATTGAAACCGCCAGCAATATTAGCGGCTCATAATCAAGGGTCGGCTCGCGCAAGGTTGCTAACACCATGACGAGAGCCATCGCACACACAAGGGAGATCCCCCCGACTCTGGGGACGGGGCGGTCGTGATATTTCTGTACGCCTTTCGTTTCATGATCGAGAAAAAAATGACCATGGAGCGCGTTAAAACGCACCAACAACATGGTAACGATCAATGAAACCAGAAAAGCGACAAGCAAGTAAAGCATATTTTATTGACATCCGCTGAACCAGGCATTTTATTAATTAGATTGCCTTGCACTTTCTATTCGATCAACAGATTAGCCAATTTACCCACTTGACCTGTTGCCCTTCACCTGACTGCTTACTACTATCGCAGCCCAAGCGTGGAGGTTATCGTGCCATACGCGTTATATAAATACCTTTTCTGCAACGTAAATAACGCGAAATTGCTTTTCTTTCGTTGCAAGAAGAAGCGGCGGGCGCGAATTTGAACCTGCCATGCGTATCGCATGACGGTCACACTACGATCCACGCGGCCCGTCACGACTTCCTAAGCACTACAAGAAAAGGCTCCGTACCGACGCGGCCAGATCGTAATGCGCAACGACTGCCGCGCGAAAGGGGTAACGACGACCGCTGTGTGGTGAACACCACACATCGTCACAATCCTATTGATGCGTCCCCCCAACACTGCAGTGTCGCCGCAGCGTGCTCGAACGCTGAAATTGTACCCGCCCGCGCGAGCCCGCGTCCAACCACGACGAAACCCCAAATGCATGATTTTGTACCTAGACCTGCCTGAATTGTGACCCCTAATAAACGATAGCTCAGGACGGCCAGTTTCCTTTTCCGCAGCGCCTCACTTGGAACAGAAGTAGTTTTCCGCCGCATTTCAGCGGATTGCGTGGCCTTTTCCGTATTGGTGCATGCGTGTCAGGCAGCGACGTGCGCTTTCGCAGTATCATCACCCGCTCACAGCCACCGGCTCAGCGCCCCGAGTCCTCTGCCTATCTGCACAAATGTGCGCCCAGCGCTGGGACGCAATGCTCATGTTCCGCGCCCTAGACCGGAACGCTGCCCCACCCGCGCGCTACGCGCCGGTAAATTTTCTCTTCTATTTGTTCCGCCGCATGACCCTTGCTCTGGTTCTACTGACAGCCCTGTTGCCCATCGTCAATCTGACGACCGGCGGCGGCAGCGGCCTTTTTTATGCCCTGCTGCTGGCCTGTATGCTGCGCTGCTTCACGCGCGAAGGAGGCATTCAAGCAACCATCAACTCACTCGGCGACAACAAAGCTGTCATCGCTGCGATGTCCCTGCCGTTGATTGCCATCGTGGTCAGCCAACTGGCACACGGAACGGTCCACGCACCGTCATTGGAGCGGGGCGCACGGTTTTCCATCGCCTTTCCCATCATGCTGGGCGCATTTCTCTCTGTCGACCGTCAAGCACTACGGCAGGCAATCTGGGGGTTCCTGGTCGCCGGCTGGGCTGCTACAGCTACCATACTTTGGCTGAGCCTGCCGAATTTCAATCGCCCCGACACCCCCGAGTACAACGCCGTTGGCTATGGCAATTTGCTGCTGCTGACGCTCGTTCTCGTCGCCTATAGCGTGCGTTGGAGCCTCACGCGTCATGCCCGCGCCGAGAAGACATTCAAGACGATCACGGCGATTGTCCTGTTCGGCGCGTTCGTCCTCACACAGACTCGCACCGGCTGGATGGCCGTTCCGTTTTTTTTCGCCATAGGCCTGCTGCTTTTCGGCAATTTCCGCCATCCGCTCAAATTGGTCGGCGTCATTGCGGTCGGCCTTGCCCTGCTCGTCGCTCTGGGCGCCAGCAGTCAGGCTCTGCGGGAGCGGGTTTCGCAAGGCTTCCATGAGGTCCAAGAATGTCAGTCCGCCAACACCATTGCTGACACGTCCGTCTGCATACGCTTCCAGTTGTGGCGCGCCTCGGTACAGATGGTGGAAGCTTCTCCATGGACAGGCCTCGGGTCTACCGACAAATTCCAGAACGAATTGCAGGCCCGCGTGGCCACCGGCGTCGTGTCCCCGTTCGTGGCGTCAGATTTCGGAGAACCCCACAACGACATGCTGCACATGCTGACGAGTTTCGGCCTGCTTGGCGGCATTGCACTGCTGATGGTCTATGGTGTTCCCGCTATCGTTTTTCTTCGCGGATTTGGCGCACGCCATCCGCAAGCATTGCGTACCGCCGCAGCGATGGGGTTGGCGCTGACGGTCGGTTTCGCGATCTTCGGATTGACTGAATTGATGTTCCGAGGCATGCGCACGATCAGCCTGTACGTCGCGCTGGTGGCATGGCTCATTGCGCTGAACACTCCAGACGAAAAGGCGTCGCATCTCGCCAGGCAGTAGCCAAACACGACAAGCAGTATCACAATGGGCATGTAAGGCTCTTCCAAGGAGACAATCATGCGCATTGCAGATGCCCAGTGGATTCCTTCAACCCAGCACCAGACTTGGGACGCTCTGACGGATCCGGCCGTTTTACAGCGATGTATCCCCGGATGCATCGCTGTCGACAAGCGCAGCGACACGGAATATGCGGTCACGCTCCGGGCCAAGATTGCCGGCCTGGACACGGACTATGACGGCGAGATCCTGCTCTCGGACGTCAATGCGCCTGACAGTTGCACCCTGGTGTTCGAAGGCAAGGGCCGCGCGGCCTGTCTGGCCATCGGCACCGCCCAGATCAACCTCAGCACCAAGGACCAGGGCACTCGGGTGGCCTACACGGTCGCCGGGATGACGGGGGGCAAGCTGGCCGAATACGGCGAAGGGGTGGTGCTGAAGGCCGGCGAAAAGATCATCGAAAAGTTCTTCGCCGCCTTCATCGACTACATGGCCGTCCAGCCTCGCCTGGCACCGCCGCCCCCTCCCCCCGAACCGGAGCCGCGCGGGCTGTCCAATTCGCGTTGGTCGTGGATCATGGTGGTGCTGGTCATCGCGGTCTTCTGGGGTTATCACGCCTTCTATAAGTGAAATCCCTGACGCGCGGGTGATATGCTCTGCGGCATGACGCCGCCGCCCGAATCACCGCCCCCCACCACCCCCGCCCATACACGACGCGACCTGCTGATGGGCATGGCGGGGGTTTCGGCGACAGTAGTGCTGGCCGCGCTGGATTCCACCATCATCAGCACCACGCTGCCGCGCGTGGCCGAGGCGCTGAACGGCATGGCGCTGTACGCCTGGGTGGGAACGGGCTATTTGCTGGCCACCGCGGCGTCCATCCTGATTTTCGGGCGGCTGGGCGACATGTTCGGCCGCAAGCCCCTGATGTTGCTGTCGGTGCTGATCGTGGCGCTGGGTTCCATCGCCTGTGGCCTGTCGCAAACCATGACCCAACTGATCATTTTCCGGTCGCTGCAGGGCATAGGCGGCGGGATGATGATCGCGACCGCGTTCGCCGCGCCGGCTGACCTGTTCCCCGATGCCAAGCAGCGGGTGCGCTGGATGGCGCTGGTGTCAGCGGCGTTCGCCATGGCCAGCGGCATCGGCCCGGTCCTGGGCGGGGCGGCGACGCAGGCGCTGGGCTGGCGCGCGGCCTTCTTCATCGCGCCGATCGCGGCCGCGGGCGCCTTCTTCCTGCTGGCCCGCTATTTCCCCCGCATCCGACCGATCCACGACGGCAGCCGCAAGATCGACTGGCTGGGCGCCATCCTGCTGGTGCTGGCGGTGGGCGCGCCGCTGGCCGCGCTGGAATTGGCGTTTGCCAGCGGCGACCACGCCCACCCCATGCTGGGACTGGCCCTGGCCGTGGTGGGCGTGGCGGCCATTGCCATCCTGATCCCGACGGAACGGCGCGTGAGTTCCCCCATTTTCCCGCTGCGCGTGCTGGGCGGAGCCGAATCACGCCTGCTGAACCTGGCGGCGATGATGGTGGGCGCGGTCATGTTCGTGCTGATCTTCTACAGCCCGTTGCTGTTGCAGCAGGTGCTGAACTACACGCCCAGCGAAGCCGGGCTGCTGCTGACGCCGCTGGTTGCCGCGATTTCGGTGGGCAGCATCATCAACGGCCGCCTGTTTCCCAAGCAGACCGAACCGCAGCGCCTGATGGTGTTCGGCGGCTGTCTGTTGGCGGCGGGTTCGCTGATGGTACTGTTGATCTCGCCCGGAACCTCGGCCTGGTGGATCCTGGCCGCCTTCTTCGTCAACGGCTGCGCGCTGGGCTTTCTGCTGCCGAATCTGACCCTGTTCATGCAGATGCTGAGCGAACGGCGCGACGTGGGCGTGGCATCGGCCCTGGTGCAGACCACGCGCGCGATAGGCAGCGCGCTGGGGACGGCTGTCGTCGGCATCATCATTTCCCACAGCACGGTACTAAACGGAGTGCGCGCGGGCCTGGTGCTGTGTATTGTCCTGTCGCTGACCTGCGCCTTGCTGGCCTACCGGGTCAAGATGAAGAACCTGGCTACAAACCGCAAATGAGCCCCACGCGGGACTGAAAATGCGTCAACGCAACTTGCTGGATCTGCTGCTCCTGGCCGCAGTCTGGGGCGGCTCCTTTCTGTTCATGCGCCTGGCGGTCCCGGAATTCGGGCCGATCGCGCTGATCGAGCTGCGCGTGGGCCTGGCCGCGCTAGTCCTGCTGCCCGCCGCGCTGTGGCGCGGCAAGCTGCCAGTCATCGCCCGGCACTGGAAAGCCTTGTTGATGGTGGGCGTGCTGAACGCGGCCGTGCCTTTCCTGTTGTTTGCCTATGCCGCCCAATCGCTGGGCGCCGGCTTCCTGTCGGTGGCCAATGCCGTGACGCCAGTGTGGGGCGCGGTCATCGGCTGGCTGTGGCTCAAGGACAAGCTGCCCTGGACCCGCTGCCTGGGGCTGATGATAGGCGTAGTCGGCATCGTGGTGCTGGTGTGGGACAAGCTGAATTTCAGCGACGGCGGCACGGGGCCGGCGGTCCTGGCGGCAGTGTCCGCGCCGGTGTTCTACGGCATCGCCGCCAACTGGACCAAGCGCTTCCTGACCGGCGTGGATGCCCTGGCCAACGCCACCGGCAGCATGATAGGCGCGACGCTGGTGCTGCTGCCCCTGGCGCTTACCCACTGGCCCGAATCGCCCGCGTCCATGCAGGCCTGGATCGCCACCATCCTGCTGGCGGTGGTGTGCACGGGCGCGGCGTACATCATCTTCTTCCGCCTGATCGCCAATGTCGGCCCCACCGGCGCCGTGAGCGTCACGTTCCTGGTGCCGATCTTCGGCGTGCTGTGGGGGTCGTGGCTCCTGGACGAGAGCATCACGCCGTCGATCGCCGCAGGCGCGGCCATCATCCTGGTCGGCACCGCGCTGGCGCTGGGACTGCTGAAGCGGCGCGCCTGAGCGCCCGCGCTCAGTACTTGTCCGAGGTTCCCGTCAGCGCCACCCCGATACGCAGCAACGTATAGGACATCGCGTCGACCCAGCGCCGCAACCATCCGCGGCGCTGGTACTCGAGCGGCCGGATGAAGCGCCCGCCTTCCCGGATGGCCGTCTCCAGCCGTTCCTGCAGGTCCCAGGAGAAGGGCTGGTCGTCCACCACCACGTTGGCTTCGCGCGCCAGCAACAGGCTGAAGGGATCCAGGTTGGACGAGCCCACCGTCGCCACGTTGTCGATGACCGCTACCTTGGCGTGCAGGTAGCTCGGCATGTATTCGTAGATCTCGATGCCATCGCGCAGCAGCTGGTCGTACAGCGAGCGCGTGGCATGGTATTGCATGCGGTACTCGACCTTGCCCTGCAGCAAGAGGCGCACGCGCACCCCGCGCGCGGCGGCCTTGGCCAGCGCGCGCCGGAACTGGCGGCCGGGAAAGAAATAGGCGTTGGCGATCAGGATGTCGCGGCGCGCATGCGCGATGCCGTACAGGTAGGCGCGCTCGAAGGTCTGGCGAAAGCGCAGGTTGTCGCGCAGCACCAGCGCCGCGCGCAGGTTGCCACAGGGTGCGACGGAGGCGTGGCGCGGCTTGAGCAGCCGCATGCGGTTCCAGTCGCGCGGATGACGGCGCAGGCGCGCCCAGTTCAGCCGCACCCATAGCAGTTCCTGGGCATAGGCGGCTTCGGTTACCAGCGGCCCCTGCACCTGCACCGCAAAATCGAAGCGGGGGCCGGTGAGCCCGTCTGTCGGATCCCGGTCGTCGTAGTCATCCAGGATGTTGATGCCGCCGATGAAGGCGACACGTCCATCCACCACAGTGACCTTGCGATGCAGGCGCCGCAGGCGGCTGCGCGACGGGATATAGCGCGCGAACCAGCGCGGCTCGGGGCGGAAGATGCGGCATTGCGCGCCGGCATTGGTCAGCCGCGTGCGCACGGGGTCGACGAACTCGGCGCTGCCGAAGCCGTCGAGCACGACGCGCACCTTGACCCCGCGCCGGACAGCCGCCTCCAGGCAGTCCAGCACCTGGGAGCCGGTGCGGTCCGGCGTGAAGATGTAGGTTTCCAGGTGCACGCTGACCTGGGCGGCGTCGATGGCCGCGCACAGCGCGGGAAAGAAGTCGGAACCGTTCTGGAGCAACTGGATGTCGTTGCCCAGCGTCCAGTCCAGCTTGGACTGCTCTGCCCTCACGGCAGTTCCAGCTCGGCCAGCAAGGGAGAATGATCGGAAAGCCTGGCCCATTCGCGGCCGCGCAGCACGCGGGCGCTGCGCACGGCAAAGCCGCGCTGGTAGATGCGATCCAGGCGGAACCAGGGAAACACCGCGGGGAAGGTGCGCGGCGGCGGCAGCAGCAGGCGTGAATTGCCATCCATGCCGAGCTGATTGGTGCGTTCCATGACGGATACGCCGCTATTGGGCAGCCCGCGCAGCGCATTGCTCAGGCGCTTCACGGAGTCGCGCAGGCGCGGCAATTCGCCGCCATGGCTGCGCGGGGCATGCGAGAACACTTCGTACAGGCCCAGCTGCTGCACGAACAGGGGCGCCAGGCGATCGCCCCAGTCATTGAAATCGCCCGCGATCAGGATGGGTTCGCCATCCGGCACCATGCGGCGGATGCGCTCGGTCAGCGCCAGGATCTGGCGGCTGCGGCTGCCTGCGAACAGGCCGAGATGCACCACGAAACAATGCACCGCGCGCCCGTCGAGCTCGATGCGCGCATGCAACAGCCCGCGCTGCTCCAGCCGATGGTCGGAGATGTCCTGGTTTTCGTGCTCGAGGATGGGGAAACGCGACAACAGCGCGTTGCCATGGTCCGTCTCGCTGCGGATGGCATTGCGGCCGTAGGCCACATCCAGCCGCAAGGCGGCGGCAAGCGATTCGTGCTGGGCGTCGAGCAGGGATTTCTGCTCATTGCGGCCCTGGACTTCCTGCAGGAAGACCAGATCCGGACGCAGGCCATAAAGGCCCAGACGCAATTCATTCAGGGAGTCGCGACGGCCCAATGCCGAGCGGCCCTTGTGTATGTTGTAGCTGACGACGCGGATGAGCGACATGGAGAATGGCGCCTTTCAAAACTGGGAAACCGCCGGCCGCAAAAAAAGCCCGGCCAGCACCGCCAGATCAGGCGGCGTTTGCCAGATTACTCCAATTCAGAAGACCGTTCCCACCGTCGCGGCGAGCACCCGGTCCATGCAAGCAACGGCTCCTGCTCATTCGAGGCAGGAGCGCTGCTAGCAAACAGCGCCCCACAATCGGGGCCGCACGGATCCGGGCTCCGCCGGTCCGTAGCGGCGCCCCCCTGGGGGGGAAGCGCCTACGGCGCTTCGGGGGGGGTCACTTCCCTTCTACGTTGCGCAGACGGATGTGCAGTTCGCGCAGCTGCTTCTCGTCGACCTCGGACGGCGCTTGCGTCAGCAGACACTGGGCGCGCTGGGTCTTCGGGAAAGCGATCACGTCGCGGATCGATTCGGCGCCGGTCATCATCGTGACGATGCGGTCCAGGCCGAAGGCGATGCCGCCGTGCGGAGGCGCGCCGTATTGCAGCGCGTCCAGCAGGAAGCCGAACTTCTCGCGGGCTTCCTCGGCGCCGATCTTGAGTGCGCGGAACACCTTGCTCTGCACTTCCTCGCGGTGGATACGGACCGAGCCGCCGCCGATTTCCCAACCGTTCAGCACCATGTCGTAGGCCTTGGCGAAAGCCTTGCTGGGATCGGATTCCAGGAAGTCCTCGTGGCCATCCTTCGGGCTGGTGAAGGGGTGATGGGCGGCGGTGTAGCGGCCGTCTTCCTCGTCGTATTCGAACATCGGGAAGTCGACGACCCACAGCGGCTTCCAGCCGGCGGTGGACAGGCCGGTCTTCTTGCCGAATTCGCTGTGGCCAATCTTCACGCGCAGCGCGCCGATGGCGTCGTTGACGACCTTTTCACGGTCAGCGCCGAAGAAAATGATGTCGCCATCCTGCGCGCCGGTGCGCTTGACCAGTTCGGCCAGGGCAGCGTCATGCAGGTTCTTGACGATGGGCGATTGCAGGCCGTCGCGGCCCTTGGCCACTTCGTTGACCTTGATGTAGGCCAGGCCCTTGGCGCCGTAGATGCCGACGAACTGGGTGTAGCCGTCGATCTCGCTGCGCGACATCTCGGCGCCGCCGGGCACGCGCAAGGCGACCACGCGGCTGCCGGGCGCCGTGGCGGCGGCGGCAAACACCTTGAAGTCCACGTCGCGCATGACGTCGGTCATGTCGGTGAATTCGAGGTTCACGCGCAGGTCCGGCTTGTCCGAGCCGTAGCGGCGCATGGCTTCGGTCCAGGTCATGATCGGGAACGGCGTCGGCAGATCGACGTCCTGCACCACCTTGAACACGTGGCGGATCATGTTTTCGAAGATTTCACGGATCTCGAACTCGTTCAGGAACGAGGTTTCGCAGTCGATCTGAGTGAATTCGGGCTGGCGGTCGGCGCGCAGGTCTTCGTCGCGGAAGCACTTGGTGATCTGGTAGTAGCGGTCGAAACCGGACACCATCAGCATCTGCTTGAACAGCTGCGGCGATTGCGGCAGCGCGAAGAAGTGGCCGGCGTTGACGCGCGAAGGCACCAGGTAGTCGCGCGCGCCTTCGGGCGTGCTCTTGGTCAGCATCGGGGTTTCGATGTCGATGAAGCCCAGCTGGTCCAGGAACTTGCGCACTTCGATGGAGACGCGGTAGCGCAGCATCAGGTTGCGCTGCATCTGCGGACGGCGCAGGTCCAGCACGCGGTGCGTGAGGCGCGTCGTTTCCGAGAGGTTGTCGTCGTCCAGCTGGAACGGCGGCGTGACCGACGCGTTCAGGATCTCGACTTCCTTGCAGAGCACTTCGATTTCACCCGAAGCCAGCTCGGCGTTGGCGGTACCCGCCGGACGCTCGCGCACCAGGCCGGTGACGCGGATGCAGAATTCGTTGCGCAGGCGCTCCGCGGTGGCGAAGGCGGCGTTGTCCGGATCGAACACGATCTGCGCCAGGCCCGCGCGGTCGCGCAGGTCGATGAAGATGACCCCGCCGTGGTCGCGGCGGCGGTTCACCCAGCCGTACAGGGTGACGGTCTGGCCGAGATGGTCACGGCAAACCTGGCCGGTGTAGCAGGTACGCATGCGGGGGACTCCGTTTATGTGCTTGGTTATAGCGTAAGGGTTACGAATCGGCGCGAGGCGTGTCTTGCACGCCGGGAGCCGGGACGGGCGCGGCCGGCCGGTCCGCGGGCGTCGCCGCCTGGACCGGGGCGACCACGCCCATGGAAACGATGTACTTCAGGGCCGCGTCCACGCTCATCTGAAGATCCATGGCGTCAGCGCGCGGAACCATCAGGAAGAAGCCGGACGTGGGATTCGGCGTGGTCGGCACGTACACGCTGATGTGATCGCCGGGAAGCCGGTCGGCCACTTCGCCGCTGGGCGTGCCGGTAACGAAAGCAATGGTCCAGCTGCCGGCGCGCGGATACTGCACCAGCACCGCGCGGCGGAACGCCTGACCGTTGGGGGCAAGCACGGTATCGCTGACCTGCTTGACCGAGTTGTAGATCGAACGCACCAGCGGTATGCGGCCCAGCAGGTTTTCCCACTGGTCCACCATGGTACGGCCGATCAGGTTGGCCGCGAATATGCCCGTCAGCAGCACCACCACCACGACCAGGACGAAGCGGAAGCCGGGAATGTCGACGCCGAACAGCGATTCGGACGACAGGAAGCCAGGCACGAACCCTTCCAGGGTCGCGACCAGCAAGCCCAGCACCCACACCGTGATGACCAGGGGAACCCAGATCAGCAGGCCGGTGATGAAGTACTTCTTGATGACGCGCATACGCATCGCGTGTGCTCTAGGAGGCGGTGCTACCGGCAGCGGGCGCCGCAGGAGCGGCCGGGGCTGCGGGCGCGGCGGCAGGTGCGGCTGCGGGCGCGGCGCTTTCGGCCGGGGCCGTCGTGCTGGCCGAGGCCGAACCGCCGCTGCCGTTGCCGCGGAAGTCCGTGACATACCAGCCGGAGCCCTTGAGCTGGAACCCAGCCGCGGTCACCTGCTTGGAGAACGTGCTTTCGCCGCATTCGGGGCAAACCGAAAGCGGCGCATCGGAAATCTTCTGCAAGACGTCTTTGGCATGGCCGCAGGCGCTGCACTTGTAAGCGTAAATGGGCATCTAGGGCTCCCAGGCGCGGGCCCGGCGTATCAAGAGCCGCTGTCGCCGGACGCAATGTCCGGGGCCGGATCGGGTCGCAAGACCTGGTCCGAACGGAAGCGGCGGGTGGGCGAGGCCGGAAAAAATACGGGAAAGTCTTGAATTTTAGCGGTTTTTCGTGAACGGCCGGTGTCCGGCCCCGGCGGCCCGCCTTGGACGGCGCCTCAGGGGCCTCCCGGGGCCCGTCTCCCTATACGGGAAGCAGGAACATGACCGCCGCCACCAGGGTTGGCGCCAGGGCCGACAGGAACAGCCGCCCCGATGAAATGCTGCCGTCCGGAAAGTGGTTCTTCAGGATGGCGAAACCGGCCGGGTTGGGCGCATTGGCGATCACGGTCAGCCCGCCGCCCGTGACGGCGCCGGCCACCAACATGTAGCGCCAGGCCTCGCTGGTGCCTTCGACCAGCGAACCCAGGTAGGTCAGCGCGGCGTTGTCGGTGATGGCGGTGAGCGCGGTCGCGCCCCAGAACAGCACGAAAGGTTCAAGCCCGCCCAGCAGGTCCTGCAGCCACCACTTCTGCAGGCCGCCCAGCACCACCAGCCCGGCCAGGAAGAAGCCGACCATCAGGCCTTCCTTGATCATCAGGCGGCTCTGGTGGCGCTTGTAGGCTTCGGCAAAGCCAATGAACATCATCAACAGACCCAGGAAGATGGCCGGATGATGCGCGCTGAGCACCACGGCGACCAGGAAGACCAGGTGCACCAGCATGACCAGCAGCGGCACCGGCCCGCGCGCATCGCCGCCTTCGGGCGCGTCCACGCCGCCGCCCGTGCCCACCGAGCGCTCCAGCAGCGCCTTGCGGCAGATGAAGGTCAACAGCGCCGCATTCAGGCAGACGGCGATCGCGGCGCGCCAGCCGAAATGCTGCGCCATGAAGCTCGAGTCCCAGCCGAAGGTGGAAGCCACCATCAGCACGGGCGGCGCGGCATACGAAGTCAGCACGCCGCCGATGGAGACGTTGACGAACAGCACGCCCAGCGTAAGGTACTTGAAGCCCGCGCGCCCGCTGCTGCGGAAATAGGCGTCGCGCAACAGGATGGCGGCCAGCGTCATCGCGGCGGGTTCGGTGATGAAGGAGCCGCCCAGCGGCACCAGCGACATCACGACAAAAAACGTGGCGAGTTCGCGCGGCAGCGGCAGCACGCGCGCCACCAGCCGCACCAGCATGCCCACCAGCTCCAGAATCGGCCGGCTGGCCGCCACCACCATGATCACGAAGACGAACAGCGGCTCGGTGAAGTTGCGCGTGTCCATGTACTCGATGGCATGCGAGGGACCCGCCAGCGCCGCCATCGCCACGATCAGCACGAAGGCCCAGACGCCGAACACAGCCTCGACTTCGGAGAACAGATGCCAGATGCCCGCATGCGGTCCGCCACGATGCGCGAGCCGCGCGAAGAACGGAACCGAGAAGGTATGAAGAACCGCCACGGCGAACAGGAGGGTGGCGATGACTTCAAGTGTCTGGGGCATGTAAACGACTTCCGGAAGAGGGATACGACAGCGCGGACACCGCCCGGCGGGCCTGCGGGACAAGGGTCGCAATATAGCGCAAGGCCCTTGCCGTGTAACGCAGGGTCAACACCAAGATGCGCGGGTCCGCGCCGCTAGTTCCCCAAGTCTCGCGGGCGGGTCACTGCGCCCTGCGCGCATGCCGGAACGGCAGCAGCCGCAGGTCCAGCGCCGCGGGGCCGGGCGCGTCGACGTCGATGATCGCGGCGCACAGCGGCAGGAAAGCCGCGCGGAAGTGGTTCTTGGCCTTCACGCACAGCAAGCGCACCTGACCGAGGTCGATGCCATGCAAGGTGAAGAAGCCCGGATCGTTGGCTGGCGCCACCAGCTCGGTGATGATGACCTGCACGTTGGGCCTGTCGCGCAGCGACAGCAGCGCGGTGCGTCCGCAGCTCGTGCGCACGCCCGTTTCCATCGGGCCGGCATTGCGGAATTCGCCATCGGTATAGCGTTCGACCCGGAACGCCGCACGCACCGGCGCGCCGAAATCGCGGCTCACGCGGCCGCCCAGGTCCAGTTCGCAAGCGCCGCCCAAACCCGCTTCGTACGCGCGCCGCACCGCCTGCGGATCCGCGAAGCTGGCGAACACGCAAGGCAGGTCGATCGACGCATCCAGCAAGGCGCGGAACAGCGCGGGCGTGTCGCATGCGCCGCCCGACAAGGGGTTGTCCCCCGGGTCTGTGACGGCCACCAAGCCGCCCGCGCGCGCCGCTTCCATGGCCAATGCCAGCCCTTCTTGCGGTGTCGGCAAGCTGACCGCAAATGCGGGCGCCAGACGCCGCATCGCCGCCGTCATGGTCTCGGTCACGGCCTGCGACCGCGCGCCTGCGGCATCGCGCGCCATGTCGGCCACCACCAGCACCGATGCGCCGGTATCGACGGTATCGGCATACGGAAAGCCGCCGAACACCGAGACTTCCACCACGCCCTCGCCCACCTGGACTGCGGCCAGATCCTGCAATTCGCGCATGGGTCCGGCATCGGTGCGCATATTGAAGCTGGACAACAGCAAATCCGGCTTGGCCACCAGCACGCGCGGCGACAGCATGCCGGCCTGCGTGCGCAACAGCATGCCGAGCACCCGCCCAGCCGCTTCGCGCATGTCTATGTGGGGATAGGTCTTGTAGCCGCTGGCGCAATCCAGCAGGCCGCCCAGCTCAGGGGCCAGGTTGGCGTGCAAGTCGAAGCTCGCGCCCAGAGGCACTTCGGGCAGCAAGGCCCGCACGGCCCGCACGAAATCCAGATCGGGCGTCTGGCGCAGGTCGGTGATGGCGGCGCCATGCAGCGACAGGTAGACGGCATCCCAGCCATCCTCGTCCGCGGCCAGTCCGGCCAGCACCTCTTCGGTAAAGGCGCGGTGCACGGCGTCGTCTATCGGCCCGCCAGGCAGGGCGGACGCGCAGCGCAAGGCCACCACCTCCCAGTCCGGATGCGCGCGGACGAACTCGGCCACTTCGCCCAGTTCGGTGGCCGTGCCAGCGGCGGCCGCCAGGGCGTCGCCGCCCTTGCGCCACTCGCGCCGCTCGAAATCCGCCATGGAGCAAGGCGCCGGGCAGAAGGCGTTGCCTTCGTACCAGAAGCGTGCCACCGCCAGCCGTTTCTTCGTGCCCTTGCCCATGCGTTTCCCCGTTTATTCCGGACGGATATCGGTGCCTTCGATCAGGACGCGGTACTTCTCGCGCTCCGTCTGCAGATGCTGCCCCAGCGCTTGCGGCGTGCCGCCCACGGGCTGCGCGGCCAGCGCCTCGAGCCGTTCGCGCGTGGCGGGCGATTGCAGCACCCGCTGGGCGGCGGCGTTGAGCTTGTCGACGACCGGCTGCGGCGTGCCGGCGGGCGCCATCAGCACGAACCACGAAGTCAGCTCGAAGCCCGGCACGGACTGCGCGATGGCGGCCACGCCCGGCGCTGCGGCAACCGGCTGGGCCGAGGTCACTCCCAGGGCCACCAGCTTGCCTGCCTTGATCAGCGGCAAAGCGGTGGGCAGGTTGTCGGCCGACAGATCGATCTGCCCACCCAGCAGGTCATTGTTGGCCTGGCTCGCGCCCTTGTACGGCACGTGGCGGATGTCCACCTTGCCCATGCGCTTGATCATCTCCAGCGCCAGATGGCCAGAACTGCCCACGCCGGGCGACCCCCAGTTCAAGCGGCCGGGCTCGGCGCGCGCGGTGCGCAGCAGATCGTCCATGTTCTTCAGGCCGGAGCCGGGATGCGTCAGCACCACGTTGGGCACCTGCGCCACGTAGGCGACCGGCGCGAAATCCTTGACCGGGTCATAGCCGATCTTCTTGTAGACGTAGGCGTTGATGATCTGCGTGCCAGGCGTGCCCAGCAGCAAGGTGTAGCCGTCCGGCTGTGCGTGCGCCACCTCGGATGCGCCCAGGCTGCCGCCCGCGCCGGCCTTGTTGACCACCACCACGGACTGGCCGAGTTCGGCGCCCAGGCCCTCCGCCATCAGGCGGCCCAGCAAGTCGGTCGTGCCGCCGGCGGCGAACGGCACCACCAGACGCACCGGCTGCTCCGGCCACGCGGCGCTGGCCTGCCCGGCCGCGCCCAACGCGGCAGCCGCCGCAATCCCGAAAGTCCAACGACGCAACAGATGGGAAAACTTCATGACGCCCCCTTGAGCGAATGATGACGATGCAACGGCCTACGCGACAATAAAACCGTTTGGTTTATTTTCACAACAAATATACCATGTGTTTTATTTTACCAACCACACCACGCACGACGCCATGAGCCGCATCATCCATCGCAACTCCAGCCCCCTGCCCGTCGCCATCAAGGGCGAAGGCAGCTTCATCGTCGACCAGGAAGGCCGGCGCTACTTCGACGCCTCCGGCGGCGCGGCGGTCTCGTGCCTGGGACACGCGCACCCCGAAGTGCGCGCCGCGGCTGCCGCGCAGCTGGATGCGCTGGAGTACGCGCACACCAGCTTCTTCACCACCCCGGCCGCCGAAGAACTGGCCGAACTGCTGGCGGCCAACAGCCCGGCGGGCCTGGGCAATGCCTACTTCGTCTCGGGCGGTTCGGAAGCCGTCGAGACCGCCTTGAAGATGGCGCGCCAGTACCACGTCGAGCGCGGCGAGCCCGGGCGCTATCGCTACATCGCCCGGCGTCAGAGCTATCACGGCAACACGCTGGCGGCCTTGTCGGTAGGCGGCAACGCTGGACGCCGCGCGCTGTATCAGCCCGTGCTGATCGAAAGCCACCACGTCTCGCCCTGCTTTGCCCTGCACTACCGCGAAGCCGGAGAAAGCGACGAGCAATACACCGACCGCCTGGCGGCGGAACTGGACGCAGAGATCTTGCGATTGGGTCCGGATACCGTGTCCGCATTCATCGCGGAAACCGTGGTCGGCGCCACTGCGGGGACGGTCGCGCCGGTACCGGGCTACTTCCGCAAGATCCGCCAGGTATGCGACCGCCATGGCGTGCTGCTGATCCTGGACGAGGTCATGTGCGGGCTGGGCCGCACCGGCAGCTATCACGCCTTCGAACAGGAAGGCGTAACGCCTGACCTGCTGACGCTGGCCAAGGGTTTGGGCGGCGGTTATGTGCCCATCGGCGCCGTGCTGGCGCACGACCGCGTCATCGGCGCCATCAACGCGGGCTCGGGCGCGTTCCAGCACGGCTACACCTATGTCGGCCATCCGGTGGCCTGCGCCGCGGCGCTGGCGGTGCAGCGCATCGTGCTGCGCGACAAGCTGGTGGCGCGCGTGGCGGATATGGGCGCGCAGTTCGGCGCCATGCTGGCGGCGAGCCTGGAAAGGCATCCGCACGTCGCCGACATCCGCGGCCGCGGCATGTTCTGGAGCGTGGAGCTGGCCGAGGATCCCGGCAGCCTGCGCGCATTCGCGCCGCAGCGCCGCCTGCATGCGCGCATCAAGACTCAGGCGCGCGAACTGGGCCTGCTGTGCTATCCGGGCGGAGGAACCATAGACGGCAAGCTTGGCGACCACGTGCTGCTGGCGCCGCCTTACCTCAGCACGGCCGATGAGCTGGCCTTTGCGGCGGACGCGCTGGCCCGCGCCATCGACCTGGCGCTGGCGGACGATACGCCATAATACGCGGCACCTTACCCGGAGCGCAGATGGATAAAGCCGCCATCGACAAACTGATCGAAACCCAGTTCTCCTCCCTGCCGCCCAAGCTGCGGCAGGCGGCCCGCTATGCAATCGATCATCCCAAGGACATCGCCCTGGAGTCGATGCGCGCCGCGGCCGGCCACGCCGGCGTGCAGGCCGGCGTCATGCTGCGCCTGGCGCGGCAACTGGGGTTCGATACCTACGAAGCGTTCCGCCAGCCCTACCGCGACTGGCTGGCCGCCGGCGGATCCAGCTTCTCGGGCCGCGCCACCGCGTTGCGCAAGCGTCCGCAGCACGACGCCGACGCCGGGCTGGTCGCCGACATCCTCGACGCCGAAGTGCGCAACCTGGGCAGCAGCCTCGGTCCCTCCGCACTGCCGGCGCTGAAGGCCGCCCACGGCCTGCTGGCGGGCGCGCGCCGCGTCTATGTCATCGGCCTGCGCAGCCTGTATCCGGCGGCCTATCACTTCAGCTATGCCTGCGGCATGTTCCTGGACAAGGTCACCCTGCTCAGCGGCGTCGGCGGCACCTTGGCCGACGAGTTGCGCCGCATCGGACCGGACGACGCGCTGGTCGCCTTCAGCCAGGCGCCTTATGCGCAGGCGGCAGTCACGGCCGTGGAGTTCGCGCGTGAGCGCGGCGCCGGCGTGGTGGCGGTCACGGACAGCGCGGTGTCGCCCATCGCCCCGGGCGCCAAGGCGCTGCTGCTGGTGGCCAACGACACGCCCTCGCTGTTTCCCTCGGTGGTGCCTGCGCTGTCCATCGCCCAGACGCTGGCCGCGATGCTGGTCGCGCACAGCGGCGAGGAAAGCCTGCGCGAAATCGCCAACAGCGAAGCCCAGCTGCAGCGCTTCGGCGTGTACGCCGAAAAGCGCTGAGGACTCAGGCGATCGGCGCGGGCGGCTCGCCGCCTTGCTGCGCCTCTTTCATTTCCATCAGCAGGCTGTGCAGCATCTCGGTGGACAGCCCGTGCAGCACCAGCCGGTAGCCCGCGCGCAGGGTCGACATCGGCACCAGCGGATGGTTGTTGTTGACCAGGATCAGGTGCTGCGGCGCGCCCAGCAGCTTGGCCGCGTAAATGCCGATGGTCTCGTCCAGCTGCAGCGAATTGGCCGCGCGCCAGAAGTCGTTGTCGGTCAGCATCAGCTGATACAGCGGCGTGAAGAGCTCGATGGCGCTTTGCAGGTCCAGGAAATTCAGCTTGCCTTGCGGCATGTCTTCTAGCGACAGGTCCGGGTCGCGGATCATCGAGAAATCGACCTGTTGCGGCGCGTGCATCTCCACCCCCGCATCGCGCAGCGCCTGGTTCAGGCGAATGACGAAGTTGAACAGGTTCAGGTCGTGCTTGACGAACAGTTCGTCCTTCAGATCATCGATGTTGCGCGGTTCCAGCGGCGTGGTGGTGACGCGCACCGGCGAGTTGGCGGCAATGAACGACAGGATCTGCGCGCCCAGATGGAAGTGGCGCAGGATCAGCCAGTTGGCCTCGGGCGACACGAAGCGCTTCAGGCCCCAGGCCAGGATGCGGTGCAACAGCTTCGAATGCGACCAGCGGCGCGGCAGGAAGGTCTTGATGACCTGGATCAGGATGATGAAGGCGCGCGCCAACGGCCGCAGGAACGGCAGCAGGTACTGGCGCGAGGCGCAGCTGGAATCGGTCAGCCAGGCCTTCTTCACCTTGTCCGGCAAGGGCGTGCTGCGGTCCAGGTAGAGCGCCAGCCAGGGGCTGGGGTCGGCGGGATCGTGCGGTTTGGCAAGGAATTCGGGTTCTTTGCTCATTACGCTTCGCCTTCCATCACATGGTGGAACTGCATCAGGTACAGCGCGGCCGTGCGGCGCGCCGTGTCGACGATGCGCTGCTCGGCGCGGCCGTCCTCGTCGCAGTCCAGCGCCAGCTCCACCGCCGACAGCCAGCGCGCCAGGTGATGCTCGTCGTTGTGGCCGTGGTACTCCAGGAAGCGGAAGGCGTCCGGCGGCAGCTTCAGGCTGGCCTTCAGCAGCGGCAGCAGCGCGGGCACGATGCGCTGGCCCGTGCCTTCGATGATGTAGATGGCGCCCAGCAGGCCAATGGGGTCGCGCGTGGCGGCCAAACCGTGGAGATAGGCGTTGAGCGCCTCGCCGCCGGGGTTGCGGCGCAGGGCGTCGATGTCCGCGACCGCGCCGCCCGCGGTGCGATAGTCCTGGAACAGGATCTGGAAGTCGTTCTGCTCTTCGCCCGCATGCGTGTCGATCAAGGCCGCGAGCGGCGCGTACTGCTCCGTCAGCGAGGCCGCGCCTTCGCGCATCCACTTGCTGCCTTCGCGCACCTGCGGAATCCAGTTCTCCATCCAGTTCAGGTAGTCGGCCGTCTGGAATTGGCGGTTGCGCAGGCGCCGCACCACCGGCGTGCGCCACACGCGCGAGCGGTAGTCGTGCCAGATCGCGGCCAGTTCGGTCAGCAGCTGGCCCAGGCCTTGGGGCGCCATGTCCGGGTCATGCGGCGGCGCGATGGCTGCAGCGTCATCGCTGTTCGCGTCCTCGCGCGGCGCAGCCGCCGCCGGCGCGCCCGCGGCGATCTGCGGGGCATGGACCGCCTCGGCCTCCAGCAGCATGTAGGCGGCCATGAAACGGCCCGATTCCGGGATGTAGCAGAAGATCTGTTCGCCCGGCTTCACTTCGCGCGTTTCCAGGAACTCCGCCAGCATGATCAGGATGGACGCCGCGCCGGTGTTGCCGCGCCACGCCAGATTGCTGAACCAGCGTTCGCGCGGGATCACCAGGCCGGCCTTCTCCATCAGGTCTTCCACCACAGGAATGAATTTCTCCGACGAGTAGTGGCACAGGAAGTGATCGACCTGGTCCGGATCCACCCAACCATCGCGCACCAGCTTGGCGTATTCATGGATGCCGATGTCGAACAGGTGCGGCAGCAGGCGGATGTCCTGGCGCAGCGACAACGCGCCGTCGGCCTCGGCCTCGTTCCAGGACGGATAGTCCAGATGGCCGCGGGCGCGGTCGGCCGACAGGCCCAGCTGCATGCACACCGGATAGTCGCCCGAGAACGAGCGCTGGTGCACCCACTTCAGGCGCAGGCGCACGCCTTGCGACGCGCCCGGCAGGGGCCGGCCGCTATTGCCCAACAGCACCGCCCCCGCGCCGTCCGAAAGCATCCAGCGCAGGAAATGCGCGTCGAAGTCCGCGTCATAGCCGCGCGCCGCAAAACGCGAACGCTTGAACAGCCGCGACGGCAGTTCGCTGGCCACGGCCAGGGCGCTGGCATGTCCGCCCAGTTCCACGCCCTGCGCGGCCGTCTGGATGGCCGATACGCCCGCCGCGCAGATGCCGTGCACCGACAGGGTTTCCATCGGATGCGCGGCCAACTCGCCCTGGATCATGTTGGAGAAGCCCGGCATCAACGCATCCCCGCCCGAGGAGCCGCTGGCCAGCAGCGACACGGCGGACAGGTCGCTGTCGTGACGCCGCAGGCAATCGCGGATGGCGTTGGCCGCCAGTTGCGCGTTGCTGAACACCGTGGCGCCTTCGGGGTCGATCGCGTAGTAGCGCTGCTTGATGCCGTTCTCGGCCAGGATGCGGCTCTTGATGCGGCTGGACATGCGATTCAGCGGCGCGATGTAGCTGTCCATGGCATCGTTGGACACGGGTTCGCCCGGCATGAAATAACCGGCGCTTTCCAGATAGACACGATGAAACGCGATGGGCATGAGAGGCCTCTGGTGGATATAGGGGTGCGGCGCTAGCGGATGTGCTCGGGCGCCATGCATGAACGGCTGCGAAAGCGCGGCAGGAAAGCGCCCAGCACGAACACGCGGAACATGTAGGGCGTGAGGCCGGGCTCGTTCAAGGCCGGATTCACGCGGCTGCGGTATTGCTCGCGGTGCAGGCGCACCAGTTCGGACCAGTGCGCCCGCGGATGCTCATGGTGCGCGGTGTGCAGGCCGATGTTGAAGAGCAGCGGATTGACCAGCCCTTCGAAATTGCGCGCATAGTTCAGGCCTGCGACGGACCGGGGTCCGCCATCGGCATGGGCATGCTGCAGATAGTTGGTGGCCAGCAGCCAGTGCAGGCCGTGCAGCTGCGGCACGATGACAAACACCAGCGCCTTCATGGGGTTCACCGCCAACAGCCCGCCCCACAGGCCCAGCCACACGCCGTACTGCGCCATGCAATAGCGCCACGCGCCCGGCCAGTGGCGGCGCAGGCGGCCCAGCCACGCGAAGAACAGCGGGTACAGCACCCAGCCGGCCTGCAAGGGATGGATCAGGTAGCCCCACAGGTGATTGGTGTCGCCGCCGAACCGATAGGTGCGCGCCACGTCGCGCGCGCCGTGCTTGTAGCGATGGTGATTGGCCACGTGCGCCGGATAGAACACAAAGGTCGGATGCCCTTGGAGCAGCGTGATCCAGAAGTCGGTGGCGCGGTTGGTCCAGCGCCCCCGCCACATGCGGATGTGCGTGTGATTGTGGTGGATGACGCCCACGCCCAGGGTCAGGAACAGCATCAGGCCGTACAGCGGCCACCAGAACCCGTGCACCCACTGCCAGGCCGCCAGGGCGGGCAGCGCGGCCAGATAGGCCAGGCTTTGCCAGTCGCGCCAGTTGCGCAGCGACGGCAGCCTGCGTTGCCGCTTAAGCGCGCCCGCCAAGCGATTCTCGCTGCCGGAAAGCATTCAGCTGGGACTGCGCCGCCTCGGCCTTGAGGCGGGTGCGGAACAGGCGGTCCATGAACGTGAACTGGAAACCGTAATTGCCGTTGTAGCAGGCGTGGTGCAGGTGGTGCCGGCGGCTGGCGGCGAACCAATGCGCGTAGGACACATTGGGGAAGAAGTCGTAGTTGGCGTGGCCGATGCAGTTGAAGAACAGGCTGAACAGCGGCACCGAGGCCAGCGCCCAGAAGCTGAAATCATGCAGCACCATGGGCAGCATGATCACGTTGCCCAGCATCAGCGCCTCGATGGGATGGAAGCTGTAGGTCGAGAATGGCGTGGTCACCACCGAGCGGTGATGCGGCAGGTGGAAGCGGCGCAAAAGCTTGGTGTGCAGCAGGCGGTGGTTGATCCAGAAATGCACGTCGTTCCAGGCCACCAGCACCAGGATTTCAAGCGTGATCTTTTGCCAGCTGGCGTCAGGGTCCAGGTGCGCCCAGCCCAGCTGCAGCAGGCCCCACGGAAAAATCATGCCCGTGCCGAACAGCAGGATGGACAAGCCGGATTGCGCGAACTCGCGCCGCAGCTGGCCCGGCGCCAGCGGACGCGGATCCAGCGGACGTCCGATGCCCAGCGCGGGCAGGATATGGTGCGTCAGCAGCCAGGTGGCCGCGCCGAAGACCAGATAGATGCCGCCGAAGAAAAGCAGGCCCGCCAGCATGACTTGCCAGGCGGACAAGGCTACAAAAGCTTGGGCCATGAACGTTCTGTTTCACCCGAAGAATGGGCGCATGATAAGCAATCCGTCAGCTTCCCGGTAGGACATTTATTACAAAATGAATCCGAAGACCACAAAGCTGGCGGACTGCTCACCAAGTTCGGGCTACTGGCAGGGATATTGCCGGTTCAGCCCCGCCACGGCGGCGTCCATGCGCGCGGCCAGACCCGTGCTTGCGGCCGGCATCGGCAGCCGCAGTTCGTCGCTCAGCAGGCCCTGGCGGCCCAGTTGCGCCTTCAAGGGGCCGGGGTTCGGCTCGGCGAAGGTCAGCTGGATGATGGGGACCAGCGCGTGGAACAGCTTCCTGGCCAGGTCCAGTTGCTGCGCCTTCACCGCCTGGTGCATGGCCACGAACAGGTCGGGGCGGATGTGCGCGGCGGCCGCGATCATGCCCGCGCCCCCCAGGCTCATCACGGACAGCGCCTGCAGGTCCTCGCCCGCCAGCACGTTCATGTTGCCGTCGGCGATCAACGCGATGGTCTTTTCCAGCGAACCGCCGCAGTCCTTGATCGCCGCGATGTTGGGATGCGCGGCCAGCGCCAGCAGGATCGCTGTATCCAGCGTAGTGCCGGTGCGGTAGGGAATGTCGTAGAGCACCAGGGGGAAACGCGAGGCATCGGCCAGGCAGCGGAAATACAGGGCGGCGCCTTCCTGGCCGGGGCGCACGTAATACGGCGCGGGCGCCAGGATGCCGGCCAGCGGACGCGTGCCGAAGGCGGCCAGGCGCTGCATCACGTGTCCATGATGATTGCCCGCCAGGCCCATGATGACGGGCAGCCTGCCCGCCTCGGTCAGCACGGCGTCCAGCACCGCCAGTTGCTCGGCATCATCCAGCGACGCGGCTTCGCCGGTGCTGCCGCACACCACCAGCCCGTCCACGCCCGCGGCGGCATAGTGGCGCACCAGGCGGCGCAAGGCCCCGCCATCGACGGCGCCGCCGGAAAACGGCGTGACCAGAGGCACCCAGACGCCCTGGATCGGAGATTGATGATGAGATTGCATGAGAACACTCCTTCGGTGTAAGCGGACCGTGGTTGGACCGTACAGAAGTGCTCGGGATGTCAGGGGATGCGCGGACGGCGCCAAGCGCCGCCAGGAGGCCGCTGTTCCGTCGCCCATCTGACGGAACAGCATGCTCCGGTCAGATGAGCGGCTGTTTTTTGGATTTCAGGCCGGCGCAAACCAGCACCACGCCCTGGGCGCGGAACGGGAAAGCGGATTGGTTGGCCTGATGAATCATGTATGGATTGAATGCAGTGATCTGCAAGCGCAGATGCGGGAATCTACCGGGAGCCCGCAACGCTGTCAACGCCGCGCCTCAGCCCAGGCTCGCCAGGAACACCGCGCACAGGGCTTCCATGCCCTGGCGGTCGTCTTGGTCGAAGCGGTCGGGCACGGGGCTGTCCACATCCCACACGCCGATCAATTGGCCCTGGTGCACCAGCGGCACCACGATTTCGGAACGCGAGGCCGCATCGCAGGCGATGTGGCCGGGGAACGCGTGCACGTCAGGCACCAGCTGCGTCTGGCGCTGGCTGGCGGCCGCGCCACACACGCCGCGGTTCAGCGGAATGCGCACGCAGGCCGGCTTGCCCTGGAACGGGCCCAACACCAGTTCGGTGCCGTCGAAGAAATAGAAACCCGCCCAGTTCAGTTCGGGCAGGGCCTGATAGGCCAGCGCGCTCAGGTTGGCGGCATTGGCGATGCGGTCATGCTCGCCTTCGAGCAGGGCACGGGCCTGGGCGACCAGTCCGGCATACAGGGCGGCCTTGGAATCGGCGACGATGGGAGCGGCTTCGAACATGGGAAATGTAACTGTACAGGCGGTTATCGATGCAGGTGATTTTAGAGGCTGCGGCCATTAAGAGGGCCGGGTGACGGTCGTGTGGGACAATAATTTCTAGATTGCCCTAGCCCACCCCCAACGGACAAACTGCCCGCATTTCCTTACCCTTCCAAAGAGCACTCATGGATAAACCTCTCGAACCCGCATTTTCCTTTTCGGAACGCGCCCAGCAACTCACCAGTTCCGCCATTCGTGAAATCCTCAAGGTAACGGAACGCCCCGAGGTCATCTCGTTCGCTGGCGGCCTGCCGGCGCCCGGCGGTTTCCCGGTAGAAGTGGTGCGTGCGGCATTCGACAAGGTATTGGCCACCAACGGCCGCGCGGCACTCCAGTATGGCCCCACGGAAGGCTACGCACCGCTGCGCCAATGGGTCGCGGACGACATGAAGAAGGCGGGCGTCAACGTCAACCCGGACCAGGTCCTGATCGTGTCGGGCTCGCAGCAGGCGTTGGACCTGCTGGGCAAGGTGCTGATCGACAAGAACAGCAAGGTCCTGGTCGAAGACCCCAGCTATCTGGGCGCGCTGCAATCGTTCGGTCTGTACCAGCCCAAGTTCGTGCCAGTACCCAGCGACGACGGTGGCCTGATCCCCGAAGCCATCACGCCCGAACTGGCCGACGGCGCCCGCTTCCTGTACGCCCTGCCCAACTTCCAGAACCCCACCGGCCGCACGCTCAACCTGGAGCGCCGCATCGCACTGCTCAAGCGCGCCGCCGAACTGAACCTCACCATCGTTGAGGACGATCCCTACGGCGAACTCCGCTACGCGGGCGAGCCTCAGCCCGGCCTGATCGCCCTGGCCGCCGAGTACGGCGCCAACGTCGTACGCCTGGGTACGTTCTCCAAGGTGCTGGCCCCCGGCCTGCGCCTGGGCTACATCGTCGGCGCACAGGCGCTCATCAACAAGCTGCAGCAAGCCAAGCAGGCCACCGACCTGCACACGCCTACCCTAACCCAGATGGCCGTGTACGAGATCGTCAAGGACGGCTTCCTGGAAGAACACCTGCCCAACGTGCGCGAGATCTACCGCGCCCAGGGCAGCTGCATGCTCGAAGCCATCAAGCAGGACTTCCCTGACACCGTCAGCTGGACCAAGCCGGAGGGCGGCATGTTCATCTGGCTCACGCTGCCCAAGCATATCGACGCCACCAAGCTGCTGGAAAAGGCCGTCGCCCAAAACGTCGCCTTCGTGCCCGGCGCGCCGTTCTACAGCGGCGGCGGCGGTGCCAACACGCTGCGCCTGAGCTTTGCCACCGTGCCGGAAGACAAGATCCGCCGCGGCATCGCCATCCTGGGCAAGCTGTTGAAAGAAGAGGTTTGATCCTCCCGAAGCGCCTGCGGCGCTGCGGAACATGAGCGGCGGCCGGGCGCGATGTCCGGCCGCCGTTGTTTTATGCTCTTGGTTTTCCCATTCCGTTTCGCAGTGACAGTGAGCGCTCCCCAACAATCTCCCGTCGACCTCAGCGACATCGTTTTCACCGACTGGGTCGAACGCTGGCTACCCAAGTCCTGGCGGCCCTATGCCCGCCTGTGCCGCCTGGACCGCCCCATCGGCACCTGGCTGACCCTGCTGCCGGCCATTGCCGCGCTGATCCAGGCCGCGGGCGGCCTGCCCGACCTGCAGCGGCTGATCGTGTTCTCGCTGGGCGCGCTGCTGATGCGCGGCATCGGCTGCACCGTCAACGACATGTGCGACCGCAATTTCGACAAGCACGTCGAGCGCACGCGCTTCCGGCCGCTGACCAGCGGCCAGCTGACGATGAAGAACGCGGTCTGGTTCCTGCTCGGGCAGTTGCTGGTCTGCGGGTCGCTGCTGTTCTTCCTGAACGACATGAGCCGCTGGCTGGCCGTGGCCGTGCTGCCCTTCGTCTTCATCTACCCGCTGTGCAAGCGCGTCACCTACTGGCCGCAAGTGGTGCTGGGCATCTGCTTCAACTGGGGCATGCTGATGGCCTGGTCGGATACGCAGAACCACGTGCCGCTGGCCGCCGTCGCCATGTGGGCCGGCGCGGTGCTGTGGCAGGTGGGCTACGACAGCATCTACGCCTACGTGGACGTGCGCGACGACCGTAGCCTGGGCCTGCATTCCACCGCCATGCGATTTGGCGACCAGGGCAAGCTCTGGATCGGCGGCTTCTACGTGGCCACCGTGGCGCTGTGGGCCTGGGGCGGTTACGCCATCGGTCTGTCGTGGGCTTACCAGGTCGGCATGGTGGCCGTGGCGGCGCACCTGGCGTGGCAGCTGAAGGTCTTCGACATCCAGCGCCCCGACCGCAACTTCATGCTGTTCCGCGCCAACCTCTGGCTGGGCGCGCTGCTGGTTGCCGCCGCGCTGGCGGGTACGCTGATCCGCTAAAAGCAGCATCGGCGCCGCACTGGGGACCGCGCCGATGCCCCGTTGACGCCGCGCATTGCCCGTGGCGCCGACTGGGGCCATGATGGAGTCTCCGCAACGCACTACGGAGACCACGCATGCCCTCATTGCTCAAATCCCTGGCCTTGACGGCCGCCGCAGCCGCCGCGTTCGTGGCCATTCCAGCACAGGCCGCCGCCAGCGATTGCTCTGCCCAGCGCGGCTGCGCAGCCAAGTTCTGCGCAATCGAAAACGACATCGCCGCCGCCAAGGCGCAAAACAATACCCGCCGCGAGGCCGGGCTGCGCAAGGCCCTGGCCGAAGCCCGGGCAAATTGCACCGACAGCCGCCTGCAATCCCAGCGCGAAGCGGACGTGCGCGAGAAGCAGAACAAGGTCGCCGAGCGCGAAAGCGAGCTCAAGCAGGCCCGCGCCAAGGGCAAGCAGGACAAGATCGACAAAGCCCAGCGCAAGCTGGACGAAGCCCGGGCGGAATACAACGCCGCGCTGGTCGAACTGAACCGCTGATTCCTTCCAGCCGGCCCCGGGGCCTTCCCGGGGCTGCGCGCCCCATTTCCCCCGCCGCCAGATCTCTCCCCTCCCGGGGGGACTACTTCCTATGGTGTCATCAAATGGAAATTCCACCACCCATGGTGCCATTTGGTGAAATGGAAACCTATTAGTCTTCTTTTTGGAAAGATGTTTTCAGGGAATCAGGGTTTATCCGGAGATGATTTGCGCCCAGAATGCATCTCATCGGGACACAGCAAGCGAACCCCAGGCAATCAGGCCAGCGGTTCGGCTCCCAAGCTCAAGACATTGGAGGTCTGCTATGAAAACCCTTGCTACCGCTTTGATGCTGTCCATGTCCGTTCTGGCTGCCGGCGCCCAAGCCGCCGAGGCCGATCAGGGCCCGACCCGCGCTCAGGTCCAAGCCGAACTGCAACAAGCCAAGGCCTCGGGCCAATACACCTTCGGCGAAGAAGGCTACCCCGCCGCCATCGCCCCGAAGTCGACCCTGACCTCGCAGCAAGTGCAAGCTGAACTGCAACAAGCCAAGAACGCCGGTGAAGTGACCTTCGGCAACCTGGACTACCCGCCCGTCGCCGCGGCTGAACAAGCCACCTCGCTGACCCGCGCCCAAGTCCGCACCGAACTGGCTCAAGCCAAGTCGGAAGGCCTGGTCACCTTCGGCAACCTGGACTACCCGCCCCTGGGCAGCTGATCCCCCCCTGGCCTCCCCGGCCAGGCAGCGCCCCAAAGCCCTCCGGCCCCAAACCGGAGGGCTTTGTTTTTGACGTTTCGATATTTGATTAAGTCGAATTGACGTTACCTACAGCCGATTCGACTATTTAGTCTCTACACATCGACAGCGCCCGCGCATAGGATGAGCTCACCTACTCCCCCATCCATGCAGGAGCCGCACCATGACCACCGCCTCTCCCCGGCCCGTCCTACTTCTGGGCGCCGGAAAAATCGGTTTCGCCATTGCCCTGATGCTGGAACGCAGCGGCGGCTATTCGGTGCTGGTCGCCGACCAGGATCCCGAGCGGCTGCGCATCGTGGCCGAACTGGGCTGCGAAACCCGCCAGATTTCCGGCGACGACTCCGTGGCGCAATGCATCGAGGGGCGTTACGCGGTCATCAACGCGCTGCCTTTTCACCGCGCCGCCGCGGTGGCGGGGCTGTGCGCAAAGGCGGGCGTGCACTACTTCGACCTGACCGAAGACGTAGCCAGCACGCACGCCATCCAGGCGCTGGCGGAAAGCGCCCGCAGCGTGCTGATGCCGCAATGCGGCCTGGCCCCGGGTTTCATCGGCGTGGTCGGCAACGCGCTGGCGCGCCGCTTCGATACCCTGCTGGATCTGCGCATGCGCGTGGGCGCCCTGCCGCGCTATCCCTCCAACAACCTGCGCTACAACCTGACCTGGAGCACGGAGGGACTGATCAATGAGTACTGCAACCCTTGCGAAGCCATCGTCGACGGCCAGCTGACCAGCGTGCCCGCGCTCGAAGGCTACGAGACCTTCGCGCTGGACGGCGTGGAGTACGAAGCCTTCAACACCTCCGGCGGACTGGGCACCCTGCCCGCCACCTTGCGCGGCCGCGCCCGCAACGTGGACTACAAGTCCGTGCGCTACCCGGGCCACTGCAGCATCATGAAGCTGCTGCTCAATGACCTGCGCCTGCGCGACCGCCGCGACCTGCTCAAGGAAATCTTCGAAGCCGCCATTCCCACGACCGAACAGGACGTGATCGTGATCCAGGCTTCGGCTTCAGGCCGCCGGCATGGACGCCTGGAAGAAGAGTCCTACCCCATCCGCATCTTCGGCGCGGACGTCGACGGCCATCGTCTCAGCGCCATCCAACTGTCCACGGCTGCGGGCATCTGCGCCGCGCTGGACCTCGTGGCGCAAGGCGCACTGCCGCAACGCGGGTTCGTCGGGCAGGAAGCCATCGATCTGGATGCGTTCGTCAATAACCGCTTTGGCCGGGTCTACGCGGGCAAGCCGCTGGCCTTGGCGGGCAGCGGCGCCATGGCCGACCGCTGAACCAGGACGCGCAGCCTCTGGCGTCCCGCCCTGCCATAGCGCGGGACGCTAGCTCCAGCCTTCCAGCCGCAGCGTCGCGCGCACCAGACGCTGCTCTTCCTGCTCGATATCGGCCAGGCTCTGGCGCACGCTGTCCACGTGATCCGCGGCCGCCTTGCGCGCCTGTTCCGGCTGGCGCGCGGTCACGGCGTTGAACAGCCGCGTGTGCTGCCGGTCGATCTGGCGTTTCTCCGGCTGGCGGTGGTACAGGTTGTTGACACAGGCGAAGACCGAGCCCAGCAGCAGATCCGTCAAGGACTGCAGCGTATGCACCAGCACCGGATTGTGCGAAGCCTCGCAAATCGCCAGGTGAAAGGCGTGGTCCAGATGCGCATGCGTCGCCGTGTCGGTGGCCGTGCCCTGCGCCGCCACCATTTCGTCATAGCGGCGGCGGATCATGATGAAGTCCGCCTCGGTGCCGCGTATGGCCGCCAGCCGGGCGGACTCGGCTTCCAGCAGCGAACGCACTTCCAGCAGGTCGTAGAGCGTGCGCGGCTGCGAATTGAACAGATGCATCAAGGGGCCCGCGTCCACCTTGGAGATGTGCGCCACATACGAGCCCTTGCCTTGCGCGGTATGGATGATTTCGCGCGCGCGCAGCAGCTTGAGCCCTTCGCGCAAGGCCGTGCGCGACACGCCCAGCTTCTCGGTCAGGCGCCGTTCGGAAGGCAGCGCCTGGCCGGCCTTCAGCACGCCGTCCAGGATCAGGCGTTCGATCCGTTCGGCGACCTCGTCCGCCACCTGGCGAGGCTTTTCTTCAGTTTCCGCGTACATGCACTCTCCGCACCAGTGGTATGACCAAGGGCATCCCCGATCGGACCTCTTGCATCACACCCCTGTAAGTAGCTGATATAAAACCATAAAAATTACAGGTTTGCCCATACGGCAGCGCACAAACTGGTATGACCAGTGGGTTTTGATATGGACATTGCGACAGGCGCGAACGATGATGTCGAGACCAGATACGCCCGGCGCGCGGCGTCGGCCAGTCCCTTACCGCTAGAGAACCGCATGACTCAACGCATCCAGCACCACGGCCTGCAAGTGGCGGCCAATCTCAATCAATTCATCGAACAGGAAGCCCTGCCCGGCACCGGCCTGGATGCCGAAGGCTTCTGGCAAGGCTTCGCGGCCCTGGTGGACGACCTGGCCCCGAAGAACCGCGCGCTGCTGGCCGAGCGTGACCGCCTTCAGGCCGAGCTCGACGCCTGGCACCGCGCCCACCCCGGCCCCATCGCCGACCCGGCCGCCTACCGCAAATTCCTGGAAAGCATCGGCTACCTGCTGCCGCAGCCGGCCAGCGTGCGCGCCACCACCGACAACGTCGACACCGAGATCTCGCAGCAGGCCGGCCCGCAGCTGGTCGTGCCCATGTCCAACTCGCGCTACGCGCTGAACGCCGCCAACGCGCGCTGGGGCAGCCTGTACGACGCGCTCTACGGCACCGACGCCATTCCCGCCACGCCCGGCGACACCGGCCGCGGCTACAACCCGGAACGCGGCGCCGCCGTCATCGCCCGCGCCCGCGCCTTCCTGGACACCGCCGCCCCGCTGGCCCAGGGCTCGCACGCCGACGCCCGCGCCTATACCGTTGAAAACGGCCAATTGCGCGTGGCGCTGGCCAACGGCGCCACGGGCCTGAAGAACCCCGCGCAGTTCACCGGCTACCAAGGCGAGGCCTCAGCGCCCACGGCCATCCTGCTCAAGAACAACGGCCTGCACTTCGAAATCCAGATCGACCGCAGCCACAGCATTGGCGCCACCGATGCCGCCGGCGTCAAGGACGTGCTGGTGGAAGCCGCGCTCACCACCATCATGGACTGCGAGGACTCCATCGCCGCCGTGGATGCCGAGGACAAGGTCCACGTCTACCGCAACTGGCTGGGCCTGATGAAGGGCGACCTGACCGAAGAAGTCACCAAGGGCGGCAAGACCTTCACCCGCAAGCTCAACGCCGACCGTGACTACACGCGTCCCGACGGCTCGCCGCTGACCCTGCACGGCCGTTCGCTCATGTTCGTGCGCAACGTCGGCCACCTGATGACCAACCCGGCCATCCTGGACCGCGAGGGCCGCGAAATCCCCGAGGGCATCCTGGACGCCGTGGTCACCAGCCTGGCCGCGTTGCAGGACCGCAAGTACAAGCTGAATTCGCGCACCGGCTCCGTCTACATCGTGAAGCCCAAGATGCACGGCCCCGTCGAAGCCGCTTTCGCCAGCGAACTTTTCGATCGCGTCGAAGACCTGCTCAAGCTGCCGCGCAATACCCTGAAAATGGGCATCATGGACGAAGAGCGCCGCACCAGCATCAACCTCAAGGCGTGCATCGAGGCCGCCGCCGCGCGCGTGGCCTTCATCAACACGGGCTTCCTGGACCGCACCGGCGACGAAATGCATTCCAGCATGGAAGCCGGCCCGATGCTGCGCAAGGGCGACATGAAATCCACCGCCTGGATCACCGCCTACGAACGCAACAACGTGCTGGTCGGGCTGGACGCGGGCCTGCGTGGCCGCGCCCAGATCGGCAAGGGCATGTGGGCCATGCCGGACCTGATGGCCGCGATGCTGGAACAGAAGATCGCCCATCCCAAGGCCGGCGCCAACACCGCCTGGGTGCCCTCGCCCACCGCCGCCACGCTGCACGCGCTGCACTACCACCAGGTCGACGTGCAGGCCGTGCAGCAGGAACTGGAACGCACCAAGCTGGACAGCGTGCGCGACGATTTGCTGGGCGGCCTGCTGACCGTGCCGGTCGGCGATCCGTCCAAGTGGTCCGCGCAGGACATCCAGCAGGAACTCGACAACAACGTGCAGGGCATCCTGGGCTACGTAGTGCGCTGGATCGACCAGGGCGTGGGCTGCTCCAAGGTGCCGGACATCCACAACGTCGGCCTGATGGAAGACCGCGCCACGCTGCGCATCTCCAGCCAGCACATCGCCAACTGGCTGCGCCACGGCGTGACCAACCGCGAGCAGGTCATGGAAACCTTCAAGCGCATGGCCAAGGTAGTCGACGGCCAGAACGCGGGCGACGCGCTCTACCGTCCGATGGCCGGCAACTTCGACACCTCGCTGGCGTTCAAGGCCGCCTGCGCGCTGGTATTCGAAGGCCTGACCCAGCCCAACGGCTACACCGAGCCGCTGCTGCACAAGTACCGCCTGGAGTTCAAGGCCGCCCAGGCCTGATCCCCGCGCGTTTTGCCGCAACAAGACCGGACAGCCAGGCTGTCCGGTTTTTTTTCGGGGCGCGATTCCGGAAAATAATCCGTCCAATTTCGCACGGTCGTGCTAAATTTGCCGCATGACTGCCAAAACCGAGAAAAGCGAGCTGACCTTCGCGGCCATTGTGGACGCAGCCCTCGACATGGCTGCCGCGCAAGGCATGGAGAGCCTGTCGCTCGGCCAGGTGGCCAAGCGCCTGGGCATCAGTAAAAGCGGCGTGTTCTCACGCGTGGGGTCGCTGGAAGCCCTGCAGCAGGCGGTGCTGGACGAATACGACCGGCGCTTCCTCGAGGCCGTGTTCACCCCGGCCCTGGCCTATCCGCGCGGCCTGCCGCGCTTGAACGCCCTGGTCTCGCTCTGGATCGAGCGCGCCAGCAATGTCGAAACGCTGACGGGCTGCATCTATGTGGCCGGCGCCTTCGAGTACGACGACGTGGAATCCCCGCTGCGCTCAGTGCTGGAGGGCAATCTGCGGCGCTGGCGCGGCGCCATGCTGCGCACGGTCAACCAGGCGCTGGAAGCTGGCCACGTCAGGCCGGACACGGATCCCGAACAGCTCGTGTTCGAGGTCTACAGCCTGATGATCGGGCTGATGCACGATGCCCGCTTCCTGCGGGATCCGAAGGCCCCCCAGCGCGTGCGGGCGGCCTATGAGCGATTGATTTCCACCTACCGCAGTTTCAAGTACCTCGAGTAGCCGTATTTCCAGCGCCGGCCCGTGCCGGCAATTCTTCACTTTAATTTCGCACGGTCGTGCGAAATTATCCAGGAGCCTGACATGTGGATCGTTATCGCAGTGATCGCCGTTTCAGCGGGGGGCAGCGTCTGGCTGCAGTGGCGCGAGCTGCTCAAGCAGCTACCGGACCGCGCCGAGCATCTGGTACTTTTCTAGAAAGACATGGCCATCCCGTTCTATATTTCGAGTTCGCCTGTCCCGAACGTCGTCATGCCGCGCTCCAATCATCTCCTGATCATCGATCCGCAGAATGACTTCTGCGATCTGCCCGAGTCCTACCTGCCCACGGATCCCGTGACGGGCGCCGCGCACGCGCCCGCATTGCCCGTGGCCGGCGCGCACGCCGACATGCAACGGCTCGCGCACTTTATCGACACCGCCGCGCCTGCGCTTACCTCGATCACGGTGACGCTGGATTCGCACCATCGCCTGGACATCGCCCATCCGACCTTCTGGTCCACCGGCGACGGCCAGCCCGTGGGGCCGTACACGCAGATCACGGCGGCACAGCTGCGCGCGGGCGAGTTCCGTCCGCGCCACGACGACGACCTGCCGCGCACCCTGTCGTATCTGGACGAACTCGAAGCGCGCGGCCGCTACACGCTGATGGTATGGCCGCTGCATTGCGAAATCGGCACCTGGGGCCATAACGTGCATGCCGACGTGCGCGCCGCCTACAGCCGGTGGGAAGACGAGCGCCAATTCATCGTGCGCAAGGTGCCGAAAGGCATGAATCCCTGGACCGAGCACTACAGCGCGCTTATGGCCGAAGTCCCCGATGCCGACGATCCGCGCAGCCAGCTCAACCGTAGCCTGCTGGATTCGCTGGACCGCGCCGAACTCATCCTGATCGCCGGCCAGGCCGGCAGCCATTGCGTCAAGGCTACCGTCGAACACCTGGCCGAGCACCTGCCCGGCCGCGACCTGTCGCGCCTGGTGCTGCTGACGGACTGCATGAGTCCCGTCGCCGGTTTCGAAGACGCGCAGGCAACATTCCAGCAACGCATGCGCGACCTGGGTATCCAGGCGCGCACCAGCGTCGACATGGCGCGGGCGCTGCTCGCGGCCTGAACCCGCCGCGCAAAAGACCACGGCCGCCTGCTTGCGCATGGCGGCCGTGACTGATGGGCTGTTTGGAGCGGGAACGGTCAGGCCGCGCCGCTGCGCTTGCCGTCGCACTCCACGTACAGGGCGCCGATGGCCTCGCACAGCGCCGCGGGCTGTTGGAACAGGCGCGCAACCAGTATGCAGCCCTGCACAGTCGCGAACACCGCGCGGCCGGCCGCCTCGGGCGTGCCGGAGAACTTCATCGTGCCCTGCGCCGCGCCTTCGGCCAGCACGCGGGCCAGCCAGGCCTCGTGCGCGCGGAAGAATCCCTGCAATGCGCCGCGCACGCGTTCGGGCAGCGAATTGACCTCGGCCGCCAGCATGCCAGCCAGGCAGAGTTCGCCGGACCCGCAGGCGCGCGATTCCATCATCGACAGGTATTGGTCGAGCTGCGCTTGCGCAGGCAGCGACGTGTCGATGCCGCGCATGGCTGCCAACGCGCGCGCGCTGTAGGCTTCGACGGCCTCGTAGAGCAAGTCGTCCTTGCCCGGAAAGTAATAGTGGATGCTGGACGTCTTCACGCCCACATGTTCAGCCAGGTCGCGGTAGCTGAAACCGTTGCATCCGCGCGTGCGGATCAGCTTCTCGGCGTGGGCCAGAAGCTGTTCGCGAGTGGTGTTGGAAGTAGGAGTGTCCATGGCTGAATATTACCTACTAATAGGTTGATTCGTCATCGGTTCCGGCAGCGTTGCCACTGCTCCAAAACCCTTGCGGACCCCGGCCGGGAATCATCCCGCCCCCCGGGATCCGCATGTGCCAGCATGAAACTCAGCCTTGCACGGGCGGGTAGTCCAGCTCGCCGCTGTCGGTCAGGCCATGCGCGCGGGCGGCGGCCAATTCCTGCTGCACCTGCTTGCGGCTCTTGTCGCCAGCCGACGCAAACATCGTGGCGGCGTAGCCTTCTTCGCCCGACACCAGCTCGCCATTGGCGCGGGCCTGGGCCAGCTCTTGCTGCACCTGGGCGCGGGTCACCGTGCTTTCGGTGTTCAGGGGAGGCGGATAGTCCAGCTCGCCGGCTTGGGCGGCGCCGATGAAGGAAGCGGACAGGATCAGGGCGGATACGAGGGTCTTCATGGTTGATCTCCAGTAAGGATCAGGTGCTGCATCAGGGTTCCGATAGAGCTATCTACTTATAGATAGATATCAAGGGAAAAAAAACTCAGCCTTGCACGGGCGGATAAGCCAGTTCGGCGCTATCGGTCAGGCCTTGGGCGCGGGCGGCGGCCAGTTCTTTCTGCACCTGAGCGCGGGTCTTGTTGCCGGAGTCGGCAAAGATCGTGGCGGCGTAGCCTTCTTCGCCAGACACCAGTTCGCCATTGGCGCGGGCCTGGGCCAGCTCTTGTTGCACCTGAGCGCGGGTCACCGTGCTTTCGGTATTCAGGGCGGGCGGATAGTCCAGTTCGCCGGCTTGGGCGGCGCCAATGAAGGAAGCGGACAGGATCAGGGCGGATACGAGGGTCTTCATGGTTGATCTCCAGATAACGATTGCGTAGCGGTTCAAAAAACTATCTACTTATAGGTAGATGACTGAGGAAATAAAAAAGCGGTCCTACTGTATTTCTGGTTTCGACGTCGGCGGGTGTTTGGTTTGCTGCGTCGATGGATGAATCTTATCTACTACTAGGTAGATAGCACAAGGGGGATTTGTGAAACAAAATGCTTCTGTTGCGAAAAAGCAGGGCTTGCCCGCTGCCGATCAGCCCATGAAGTTCACCCGCACACGAACCGTGCTGCCCCGCGCCACCAGCGTTCCGGCCTCGGGTTCCATTGAAACGATGTCCTCGTGGCCGTAGCCCGGTTCGCGCTGCAGGGCAATGATCTCGATGACCAAACCAAGAGCCTGGGCGCTCGGCAGGGTCAGGCCCATGTCGTCACCCTCCTCGATTTCCTTGCGGGTGTGCCAGGCCGGCACGATCACCCCTAGCGAACTGACCAGCGCCTGCACCAGCTTGGCGCTGGCCTGCACCGTGTCTCGGAGTTGCCGGACTTCGTCGCGCAGGTCCGCAAGCTCGGCCTTGAGGGTGGCGTCCTGTTGCGCCTCGCGCACGTTGCGCTCGGCGGCGGCCCGATCCGCGACATCGAGGTAGGCCAGCGCCGTGATCAGATCCCGATGACTGTCCTGCACATAAGAGGCGATCAGCCAGGTCCGCAAATCGCCTTCGGGAGTGAGGAACAAGCCCTGAACATTATTGGCGGCCGGGGTGTAGCGGATGCTGTTGCGCGCTGCAAGCGAGTACTTCTCGCTATGGTCGCAGGGGTAGTCGGGTCCTCCGGGCATGGCGTCCTCCATCCAAGAACAACGCTGAGCGTAGCGGCCGGCCAGCTGTCCAAGCCGTGCCGGCCGCCCCCGCCTGAACGGGACTCAGATTACTGCGTAAGCCCGGGTCTCGGAAGCCCTGCGTGGCCAGGTGCTGGCGCGGCAAGCGTCTCGTTGGCAATACACAAGAAAAAAGCCCCTGCCCAAATGGGCAGAGGCCTTCCAAACCACATTCCGCTGACGTGGGATCAGAACGGAATATCGTCGTCCATATCCGCCAGATTGGCGCCGCTGCTGGCCGGAGCCGCCGCGGGGGCCGGGCGCTGCTGCGGGGCCGGGCGTTGGGCCGGGGCGCGCTGCTGTGCCGGGCGCGAAGGCGCGTCGTCGTAGCCGCCACCGCCGCCAAAGCTTGCGCCGCCGCCGCCGCCGTCTTCGCGGCCGCCCAGCATCTGCATCTGGTCGGCAACGATTTCGGTGCTGTAGCGGTCAGCACCGGTATCCTTGTCTTGCCACTTGCGCGTCTTCAGGCGGCCTTCGATGTAGACCGAGCGGCCCTTCTTCAGGTACTCGCCGGCGATTTCAGCCAGGCGGTTGTACATGACGACACGGTGCCATTCCGTTTCTTCGCGGCGTTCGCCCGAAGCCTTGTCTTTCCAGGTGGAGGTGGTGGCAATGGACATATTGCAGATTGCCGCCCCTTCGGGGCTGTAGCGGACTTCCGGGTCGCGTCCCAGATTGCCCACGAGTATGACTTTGTTAACCGATGCCATGCCGTTGTCCCTCTGTTGTTGACAGCCTGCGTGTGCGTTGCCGCGGACGCGCCGGCAACAACATAAAAGCGATGATGTTGAAGACCGGCTTCATGAAACACGCCGGTCACCGCAACGATGACCGGCGACGCCGGGTTGAACCCTGAGTGAAGCCCTGATTTGATGCGTATTATCGACGAAAAGAGCCCGCCGCGCCAAACCAGGATGTGACAAAGCCGTCCACCCTGGCGAGCCGATTTTCGTGGCTATTGACCGCTTTTGGGGGTGCGATCCGAGATGTTTCAGCCGGCCCGCGCCGATGCGGGGCGGTCCGCCTCGGGCAGCGGCCGCAGCGCCCAGGTCACCGCCAGCCAGATCGCCGACAGGCCGGCGGCGGCGATGAAAACGGCGTTGGAACCGGAATGCGAGGCCAGCCAGCCGCCCAGCGCGCCGCCCGCGAACAGGCCTGCGGCCTGGGCGGTGTTGTAGAAGCCCAGCGCCAGGCCCTTGTAGGCCTGCGGCGCAACCCGCGACACCAGCGAGGGCTGCAGGGCTTCCAGCACGTTGAAGGCCACGAAGAAGCCTGTCAGGGCGGCGGCCAAGGTGTAGAAGCCATGGCTGGCCGCGGGCAGCAAGGCGCACACCAGCACCAATCCGGCCACGGCGGCGCGCAGGGCCCCGCGATGGGCGCGGCGCTTTTCGGCGACGAACACCACCGGCACCATCAGTACGAAGGACACCAGGATGACGGGCAGGTAGACCTTCCAGAGCTCGCGCGCGTCCAGGCCGCCCACCTTCGCCAGCAGGGCCGGCACCACGACAAACAGCGCCACCTGGATCAGATGCAGGACAAACACGCCGAAATTCAGGCGCAGCAGGTCGCTATGGGTCAGGACTTCGCGCGGCCGGGCCGCCTGCATGGTGCGGGCCTGGGTCAGCGGCACCACGGGCACGACCCAGCCGGCCACGGCCAGGCAGATCACGCCCAGGCAGGCGATGGTCCAGAACAGGCCGGACAGGCCCCACCAGCCCACCAGCACGGGCGACAGCACCAACGAGACGGCAAAGGATAGGCCGATCGACCCGCCCACCATGGCCATGGCACGGGTGCGGACCTCGTCGCGGGTCGAGTCCGCCAACCAGGCGGTGACCGCCGCGGAAATCGCGCCTGCGCCCTGAATGGCGCGGCCGATGGTGATCCAGTACACGTCGGAGGCCTGCGCACAGACGATGCTGCCCGCCACGAACAGCAGCAGGCCGAACAGCACCACGGGGCGGCGGCCCCAGCGGTCGGACGCCAGGCCGAAAGGAATCTGCATGAAGGCCTGCGTCAGGCCGTACATGCCCAGCGCCAGGCCGACGCGGGCGGGATCGTCGCCGCCCGGCATGCCGGCGGCGGCCACGGCAAAGACGGGCAGCAACAGGAACAGCCCCAGCATCCGCGCGGCGAACAGGCCGGCCAGCGCCACGCTGGCGCGGCGCTCGGACGGGGTCAATTTCAGTTTTTTATCTGCCTGCATGCGAAAAATTCAACGATGACTAGGGCTCGCCTGCGCGCGTGGATGTCACACGCTCACGGTCTGATCTGGCGGTGCGGCGCCGCCCCCCGGGTCTATCCAGGCTGGAGTACTGCCCCGAACGCAGGGGGATTCGGCGCGCTATAGTACCAAGTTGGCCTTTGAAACCGCTTAAAAGAGCCCGATGGACGTGACAATACGCATTCGGGGTGCGCGCACCCACAATCTCAAGAACGTCTCGCTCGACCTGCCACGCCACAAGCTGGTGGTCGTCACCGGCTTGTCCGGCTCGGGCAAATCGTCGCTGGCCTTCGACACGCTGTACGCGGAGGGCCAACGCCGCTACGTGGAAAGCCTGTCCGCCTACGCCCGCCAGTTCCTGCAGCTGATGGACAAGCCGGACGTGGACCTGATCGAGGGCCTGTCCCCGGCCATCTCCATCGAACAGAAGGCCGCGGGCCACAACCCCCGCTCCACCGTCGGCACCATTACCGAGATCCACGACTACCTGCGGCTCCTGTACGCGCGGGTCGGCACGCCCTACTGCCCTGACCATGGCCTGCCGCTGCAGGCGCAAAGCGTCAGCCAGATGGTGGACGCGGTGCTGTCCTGGACGCCCGAAACCCGGCTGGCGGTGCTGGCGCCGATCGCGCGCGGCAAGAAAGGCAGCTTCGAGGACGAATGCGCCAGCCTGCAGGCGCAGGGCTACGTGCGCCTGCGCGTGGACGGCCAGCTGACCGAAATCGACGGCATGGCGCCGTTGAAAAAGACCGAGAAGCACGACATCGACGTCGTCATCGACCGGCTGCGCATCAAGCCCGAAAGCAAGCAGCGCCTGGCGGAGAGCTTTGAGACCGCGTTGCAGCTGGCCGAAGGCCGCGCCCTGGCATTGGACATGGACAACGGCCGCGAACAGGTCTTCTCCAGCCGCTACGCCTGCCCGGTATGCAGCCACAGCCTGCCCGAGCTGGAACCGCGCCTGTTCAGCTTCAACAACCCCATGGGCGCCTGCCCCAGTTGCGACGGCATCGGCCAGGTCGGTTTCTTCGACCCCAAGCGCGTGGTCGCCTTCCCCGAGCTCAGCCTGGCGGCCGGCGCCATCCGCGGCTGGGACCGCCGCAACGCCTTCACCCATTCGCTCTTGACCAGCCTGGCGGCGCACTATGAATTCGACATTGAAGCGCCCTTCGAGGAACTGCCCGAGGCGCTGCGCGACAAGGTGCTGTACGGCTCCGGCGACGAAGAGATCTCGTTCCTCTACCTGAACGAGAAAGGCCGCAGCACGGTCAAGCGCCATACTTTCGAGGGCGTGATCCCGAACCTGGAACGCCGCTGGCGCGAAACCGATTCGGCCACCGTGCGCGAAGAGCTCGGCAAGTACCGCAACATCAAGACCTGCCCGGACTGCGGCGGATCGCGCTTGCGGCCCGAGGCCCGCAACGTGCTGATCGGCCAGGATCCCCGGGGCGGCGAACGCCACGGCCAGGCCATTTACGAAGTCGAAGCCATGCCGCTGTCGACCTGCCTGGCCTGGTTCCGCGACCTGAGCCTGACGGGCGCCAAGCAGGAAATCGCGCAGCGCATCGTGCGCGAGATCGAGGCGCGCCTGAGCTTCCTAAATAACGTGGGCCTGAACTACCTGTCGCTGGACCGCAGCGCCGACACCATCTCGGGCGGCGAGGCGCAGCGCATCCGCCTGGCCAGCCAGATCGGATCGGGCCTGACCGGCGTGATGTACGTGCTGGACGAGCCCTCCATCGGCCTGCACCAGCGCGACAACGATCGCCTGATCGGCACCTTGCAGCACCTGCGCGACCTCGGCAACAGCGTTATCGTCGTGGAGCACGACGAAGACATGATCCGCATGGCCGACTGGGTCGTGGACATGGGACCGGGCGCGGGCGAACACGGCGGCCAGGTGGTGGCGCAGGGCGACCCGGAAACCGTGCAGCGCGACCCCCAGTCGCTGACCGGCCAGTACCTGAGCGGCGCGCGCGCCATCGCCATCCCCAAGCGGCGCCCCGTCAACGACGAACTGTCCTGGCTCACCCTGACGGGCGCCAGCGGCAACAACCTGAAGAACGTGGACCTGCGCATCCCGGCGGGCCGTCTAGTGTGCGTGACCGGCGTGTCCGGTTCCGGCAAGTCCACGCTGGTCAACGACACGCTGGCGGTCGCCGTGTCGCGCCAGTTGCACCATGCGCAAAGCGAACCCGCACCCTACGTGTCGATGCAGGGGCTGGAGAACTTCGACAAGATCATCAGCGTGGACCAGAG
Source organism: Achromobacter xylosoxidans (assembly GCF_014490035.1). Classification (NCBI taxonomy): domain Bacteria; kingdom Pseudomonadati; phylum Pseudomonadota; class Betaproteobacteria; order Burkholderiales; family Alcaligenaceae; genus Achromobacter; species Achromobacter xylosoxidans. Next base: position 6,596,766 of record NZ_CP061008.1, read on the forward strand.
CCCCATCGGCCGCACACCGCGCAGCAACCCCGCTACCTACACGGGCCTGTTCACGCCCATCCGCGAACTCTTCGCGGGCGTGCCGGAAGCGCGCACCCGCGGCTATGACCCCGGGCGCTTCAGCTTCAACGTCAAGGGCGGCCGCTGCGAGGCCTGCCAGGGCGACGGCGTGGTCAAGGTAGAGATGCACTTCCTGCCAGACATGTACGTGCCTTGCGACGTCTGCCACGGCAAGCGCTACAACCGCGAAACGCTGGAAATCCGCTATCGCGGCCGCAACATCAGCGAAGTGCTGGACCTGACGGTCGAGCAGGCGCTGGAATACTTCGAGTCCGTGCCGGCCATCGCCCGCAAGCTGCACACGCTGATCGACGTGGGCCTGTCCTATATCCGGCTGGGCCAGAGCGCGACCACCCTGTCGGGCGGCGAAGCGCAGCGCGTGAAGCTGTCGCAGGAACTGTCGCGACGCAGCACCGGCCGCACGCTCTACATCCTGGACGAGCCCACCACGGGCCTGCACTTCCGCGACATCGAACTGCTGCTGCAGGTGCTGAACCAGTTGGTCGACAGCGGCAATACGGTGCTGATCATCGAGCACAACCTGGACGTCATCAAGACTGCGGACTGGGTGGTCGACATGGGTCCCGAAGGCGGCGACGGCGGTGGGCGCGTAGTGGCGCAGGGTACGCCCGAAGACGTGGCCGGCACGTCCGCCAGCCACACCGGGCAATACCTGGGCAAGCTGCTGCGCCGCTGAACCGGCGCCTGAATCATCACATCAACGGCTAGGAAGGATCGCGGCATGTACACCTTGATCATCGGCAACAAGAACTACTCGTCCTGGTCCCTGCGGCCATGGATCGCCTTGCGCGTCGCGGGCATCCCGTTTACCGAGCAAAAGCTCGGTTTCTTCACCGAGGAATTCTCGCGCCGCGTGGGCGCGGTATCGCCCGCGGGCCTGGTGCCGGTGCTGCTGGATGGCGAATTCGCGATCTGGGACACGCTGGCGATCTGCGAATATCTGGCCGAACGCCATCCCGAAGCCCGCCTGTGGCCCCAGGACGCGCGGGCCCGGGCCCGCGCGCGGTCGCTCGCCGCGCAGATGCACAGCGGCTTCGGCGCAATGCGCCAGGCGCTACCCATGAACGTCGAGGCGCACCTGCCCGGCATCGACTTTCCCGCGGCTGCGCTACAGGACATCGCGCGCCTGCAAGCGATCTGGCACGACACGCGCGCGGCATTCGGCCAGGGCGGGCCGTTTCTGTTCGGCGAGTTCTCGATTGCCGACGCCTTCTTCGCGCCGGTGGTCTCGCGCTTCACGACCTATGGCATCGCGGCGTCCGGCCCGGTGCGCGACTACATGGACGCCGTGCTGGCGCTGCCCGCCATGCAGGAATGGACCCGCGACGCGCTCGCGGAAGCCACCTTCGTGCCCGAAGACGAGCCCTACCGCAAGCAGCGCTGAAGCACGTTCAATCGACGCGTTCAATCGCGCAGGCGCTGGGCCACGAATTCACGCACCAGCGCCATCGCCGGCGCTTCGGTACGGCCCGTCAGCGTCACCATCGCGAACAGCGCGTGGCTGCGCAGCGGCGGATCGGTGGGCAACTCCGTCAATTCGCCCGCGGCGATGCCGACCCGCGCCGCGCCCACGATGCCCAGGAACACCGCGTCCGACACGCGCACCGCTTCCAGCACGCTGCCGATTTCATCGCAGCGCAGGCGCATCGCGGTTTGCGGGTCGGCCTCAACACCGAAATGGTCGACCACGATGCGTACGGTATCGGCCGCGAGAAACGTGGACGCCAGCGGATAGGCCGCGACCTCCGCGAAGCGCGCCGGCCGACCCGTCTGCGCCAGCGGATGGCCGCGGCGGCAGATGAACCCGGCGCGCATTTCCGAAATGGGTTCGATGCGCAGATCGGCCGCCGGCACGATGCCGCGCGTATCGACCACCAGCGCATCCAGGCGCCGCTGGCGCAACAGCGCCAGATGCGCCTCCGGCGAACCGCGCATCACGTCCAGCCGCAATTGCGGATAGTGCTGCGCCACGTGCGCCAGCAGCGGCGTCATGAGCATGACGCCCGGCCCCGAACCCAGCCCGATGCTGATGCTGCCCCGGTCGCCTTGGGTCAGCAGTTCCGCGCTGCGGCGCAGCTCGCCCGATTCGAACAGGATGCGCCGCGCGCGGCTGGCGACGGTCAGGCCGAGCGGAGTCAGCTCGGTGCGCTTGCCCATGCGGTCCAGCAGGCGCGCCCCCAAGTCTTCTTCCAGCAGGCGGATGCTGCGGCTGAGCGCCGACTGGGTCAGGTACAGGCGTTCGGCCGCGCGGCTGAAGGAACCCGCCTCGGCCACGGCCAACAGATGTTCGAGCTGCTTGAGATTCATGCTCGAGTCCCCGTTTATCTATGAGTTTTTTTTCTAGCTTCCAGAATAACAATTCGTTAGACAACTAGCGAGGCCTGTCCCTAGCATGCGAATCACGACTAGATCATTCCAAGGGGAATTTCGTGAGCATGCTTTTCAATGGCCTGCGCCTGGCCGGCTGCGCGCTGGCGCTGGGCGCGACGCTGCTGGGCCAGGGCGCCCGCGCCGCAGACTATCCCGACCGTGCCGTCATGATGATGGTGCCCTACCCGGCCGGCGGCGCATCCGATTCCATCGCCCGGGTCGTGGCCTCGCCCGTGTCCAAGCAACTCGGCCAGCCCGTGCTGGTGGAGAACCTGGGCGGCGTCAGCGGCGCGCTGGGAGCGCAAAAGGTGCTGGGAGCCAAGGCCGACGGCTACTACCTGTTCCAGGGCTCGCCCAACGAACTGATTCTGTCCCCCATAGCCAACCCCGCAATCAAGCTCAAGAGCGAGGATTTCCGCCTGGTACAAATGATAGGTATGGCGCCCATGGTGATCGTGGCGCGCGCCGACCTGCCCGCCAACAACGCCGACGAACTGGTCACGCTGGCGCGCTCGCGCTCGGCCACCCAGCCGCTGAGCTTCGGCAGCGTGGGCGTGGGTTCGCTGTACCACGTGCTGGGCGAACACATGGCCCGCACCATCGGCGTCAACATGATGCACGTGCCTTACAAGGGCGGCGCGCCGCTGATGCAGGACATCGGCGGCGGTCAGGTGGACCTGGCCATTCTGCCGCTGTCGCAGCAGCAGGTAGCGCTGGCAGAGCAAGGCCGCATCAAGCTGCTGGCCACCCTGGAGCCGCAGCGCAGCCAGCTGCCCGCGCTCAAGGCCGTGCCGTCGGTCAACGAAGGCCAATTGCTCAAGGGGTTCAACTTCACCACCTGGACCGGCTACTTCGTCAAGCGCGACACGCCGCAGGACGTGGTCTTGCGGCTGAATACCGCGCTCAACGCCGCCATGCAGGATCCCTCGGTGAAGGACAGCCTGGCGCATCAGAACATCGAAGTCTCCGCCCCCATGAGCGCGGAACAGGCTGACGCCATGTACCGCGCCGAGACCGAGCGCTTCCGCGAAATCTCCAGCCACATGAAACTGGCAGGCAATCCGTGACCCGATTCCAGGACTTCTCCGCCATGCATCCCGTTCTGCAGGCCATGACCGCCCAGGCCGATGAGTTCGTCTCGATCCGCCGCGACATCCACCGCCACCCCGAACTCGGCTTCCAGGAGTTCCGCACCAGCGATCTGGTGGCGCAATGCCTGACGCAATGGGGCTATGAAGTGGAACGCGGACTGGGCGGCACCGGCGTGGTGGGGCAGTTGCGCCGCGGTAGCGGCGGCAAGCGCCTGGGTCTGCGCGCCGACATGGACGCCCTGCCCATCCAGGAAGCGACCGGCCTGGAGCACGCCAGCTGCAACGAAGGCGTGATGCATGCCTGCGGGCACGACGGCCACACCGCCATGCTGCTGGCGGCGGCGCACCATCTGGCCAAGCATGGCGGCTTCGACGGCACGCTCAACCTGATCTTCCAGCCCGCCGAGGAAGGCCTGGGCGGCGCCAAGCGCATGATGGAGGACGGACTGTTCCGCAAGTATCCCTGCGACGCCATCTTCGCGATGCACAACATGCCGGGCCATCCGCAAGGCCGCCTGCTGCTGCGCGACGGCGCCGCGATGGCCTCATCCGACAACGTCACCATCGTGCTGGAAGGCGTGGGCGGACACGGCGCGATGCCGCATTGCGCCGCCGATCCGGTGGTGGCCGGCGCGGCCATCGTGCTGGGCCTGCAAAGCATCGTCGCACGCAACATCGATCCCCTGCACATGGCGGTGATCACGGTCGGCGCATTCAATGCGGGTAAAGCCAACAACGTCATCCCCCAGACCGCCACGCTGAAACTCAGCGTGCGTGCGCTGGACCGTGGCGTGCGCGACACGCTGCAAGCCCGCATCACGGAACTGGTCCACAGCCAGGCAGCCAGCTATCAGGTGCGCGCCACCATCGACTACGGTCGCGGTTATCCCGTGCTGGTCAACACTCGCGAAGAAACCGATTTCGCGCGCCAGGTCGCGGTGGAACTGGTGGGCGCCGGGCAAGTGGACCTCCAGACCCGGGCGCTGACCGGCAGCGAGGACTTCGCCTTCATGCTGGAGGAAGTGCCCGGCTCCTACCTGCTGGTGGGCAATGGCGATGGCTCGGCGGAAGGCTTCAACAGCGGGCATGGGGCCTGCATGGTGCACAACCCGGGCTATGACTTCAACGACCATAGCCTGCCCGTAGGCGCAGCCTACTGGGTGCTGCTGACGCAGCGCTATCTGGCGGGCTGAAGCCGCGGCGCAAGCCTGAGGCCCGCGGGCCTCAGGCTTGCGGGCCTCAGGCCATCTCGAACAGGCGCTTGTGTTCGCGGATGGCGTAGCGGTCCGTCATGCCCGCAATGTAGTCGGCGATGGCGCGGGCCTGCTCGTTGAAAGCCGGACGGCGATAGTCGGGCGGCAATAGGCGCGGATCGTCCAGGAAAGCCGCAAACAGCTCGCGCACGATGCGGCGCGCCTTGGCCGTCATGCGCAGCACGCGGTAGTGACGGTACAGGTTGTCGAACAGGAATTTCTTCAGCTCGTCGGCCTCGCTACGGATCTCGGGCGAGAAGGTCGCCAGCGGCGGCGCGCGGCGCACGTCGTCGGCGGTGGCGGGCGCGAACTCGCGGATGCGCGCCAGCGAGGTCCGCGTCAGGTCGACGATCAGCGTATTGATCATGCGGCGTATGGTCTCGGCCACGGCGCGGCGCGCAGCCAGCCCCGGATAGCTTTCCAGCACATGGGCGTGATGGCGCTCGAAGATCGATACTTCCTTCAGTTGTTCCAGCGTGATCAGGCCCGACCGCAGGCCGTCGTCGATGTCGTGGTTGTTGTAAGCGACCTCGTCCGCCAGGTTGGCCAACTGCGCCTCCAGCGAGGGCTGGGTGCGGTCCAGAAAGCGCTGGCCGACCTCGCCCAACTGGCGCGCGTGCGCGGCCGAGCAGTGCTTGAGAATGCCTTCCCGCGTTTCGAAACACAGGTTCAGGCCGTTGAAGTCCGCGTAGCGTTCTTCGAGTTCGTCCACCACCCGCAGGCTTTGCAGGTTGTGCTCGAAGCCGCCCGCCTCGGGCGCCAATTCGCGCATGCAGGCGTTGAGCTCGTCCTGGCCGGCATGGCCGAACGGCGTGTGGCCCAGGTCATGCGCCAGCGAAATGGCTTCGGTCAGGTCTTCGGACAGGCCCAGGCTGCGCGCCAGCGTGCGCGCAATCTGGGCCACTTCCAGGCTGTGGGTCAGGCGGGTGCGGAACAGGTCGCCCTCGTGGTTCACGAAGACCTGGGTCTTGTATTCCAGGCGCCGGAAGGCGCCGGAATGGACGATGCGATCACGATCGCGTTGAAACTCCGTCCGGTTTTCCGGCGGCGGCTCGGCATAGGTCCGCCCGCGCGATTGAGACGGGTGGGATGCATAGGAAGCCAGCTCTTTCATCTGCAACACCGTCTCCAGCATGTCTATTGAGTGGTGCGAGCCAGGACGGCGCGCACGGCGTCGTCGGGAGCAGCCCGGGTCATGGCTTCGCCGATGCGCGGCATGAGCACGTAGCGGATCGAGCCGCCTTCCGTTTTCTTGTCCACCTGCATCAGGTCCAGCCAGCGGTCGGCGCCCAGGTCAGGAGCCACGACGGGGCAACCGATGGCGGCCACCAGGGCGCGCACCCGCGCCACGTCGGCGCGGTCGAAACCGGCGACATCGGCCGACAGCTCGGCAGCCTGCACCATGCCGCAACCGACCGCCTCGCCATGCAGCCAGGCGCCATAACCCAGGCCGGACTCGATGGCGTGGCCGAAGGTGTGGCCCAGGTTGAGTATGGCGCGCAGGCCGGACTCGCGCTCGTCCTTGCCTACCACCTGGGCCTTGAGCTCGCAGGAGCGGCGGATAGCGTAGGCCACCGCCTCGGCATCCAGCTCGCGCAGTTTCTGCGCATTTTCCTCGCACCAGGACCAGAAGTCCGGATCCAGGATCAGGCCATACTTGATCACTTCCGCCAGGCCCGCGGACACCTCGCGCGCCGGCAGCGTGTTCAGCACGTCGGTGTCGATCTCGACGGCCACCGGCTGGTAGAACGCGCCGATCATGTTCTTGCCCAGCGGATGGTTGACGGCGGTCTTGCCGCCCACGGACGAATCGACCTGCGACAGCAGGGTCGTGGGTACCTGCAGGAAGCGCACCCCGCGCATGTAGACCGCGGCTGCGAAACCGGTCATGTCGCCGATGACGCCGCCGCCCAGCGCCACCAGCACGCAGCGGCGGTCCAGGCGGTTGCCCAGCAAGGCATCGAAGATCAGATTCAGCGATTGCCAGTCCTTGTAGGCTTCGCCATCGGGCAATTCGATGCGCAGCACCCGCTTGCCGGTACGGGCCAGCGCGGCTTCGGCGCGTTCGCCATACAGGGCCGCGACGGTCGGATTGGTGACCACGGCGATCGCGGTGGCGTCCGCCGGAATGCTCTGGTCCAGGACGTCCAGGCGGCCGGGGCCGATATGGATCGGGTAGGCCCCGCCCGGGGTGTCCACGTGTACAACGTTCATATGCGCTTCTCGAAGGCTTGCAGTTGCGGCAGCAGCGCCTTGACCAAGGTGTGGATGGGCATGGCGCCCGTCTCCACCACCAGGTCGGCCACTTCCTTATAGAGGGGTTCCCGCAGGGTCATGAGGTCGCGCAGCGTGCCGCGCGGGTCGGCCGTGGCCAACAGGGGACGGTTGCGGTCGCGGCAGGTGCGGCGGAACAGTTCGTCCACGCTGGCGCGCAGGTAGACCACGATGCCGCGTTCGCGCAGGCGCTGGCGGTTTTCCGGCGCCAGGATCGCGCCGCCGCCGGTGGCAAGAATTATGTTGCGCCGTTGGGTACACTCTTCCAAGGCGGCGGATTCCCGGCGACGAAAACCGGCCTCGCCCTCGATTTCGAAGATTACCGGCACCCGCACGCCGCAACGCGCCTCGAGCTCATGATCCAAGTCCATAAACTCGCGCCCCAGGGCACGCGCCAAGCCACGCCCTATGGTGGTCTTGCCCGCGCCCATCATCCCGACCAGGAAAACCGGCAGGTCATGCGGCAGCGTGGCGGCCTTGCCTGTGCACTCGATCGCGCAAGGCTGGTTTTCGGGCGTCTCGCAGGAGGACGCCGGGTCCGGGTCAGCCTCCGGACATGAGTTAGCGGAAAAGTTCATGACGGCATTATCACATCAGCCGCCAGTTGCCCGCCTACCACACTGAACGATTTTGTTACAGAAACCGGTGCCCCGTGCCAAGACGGACCCGGAGATACCCGTAAAATCGCCGCGATGAGCAAGCCCCAGAATTCCTCCAAGAAAGACAAGCCCGCCAAGAGCGGTTCCCCGATACTGCGATTCTTCGTAAAAACCGGCATTTTCTTTGCCGGCCTGTTCCTGTGCGGCGTGTTGCTGGCTGGGATGGCGTTGGCGCTGGCCTGGCCCAACCTGCCCGACCTGAACGCCATGACGGACTACCGCCCCCGGGTGCCGCTGCGCGTCTTTACGGCGGATCGCGTCCTGATCGGCGAATTCGGCGAAGAGCGCCGCAACGTGCTGCGCTTCAACGAAATCCCGGACGTCATGAAGTCCGCGGTGCTGGCGGCCGAGGACGACCGCTTCTATCAGCACGGCGGGATCGACTGGATGGGCGTGGTGCGGGCGGGCCTGACCAACCTGGTCAACATGTCGAAGTCGCAGGGCGCCAGCACCATCACGATGCAGGTGGCGCGCAACTTCTACCTGTCGTCGGAAAAGACCTATTCGCGCAAGTTCTATGAACTGCTGCTGACCTTCAAGATCGAGTCGGAGCTCACCAAGGACCAGATCCTCGAGCTCTACATGAACCAGATCTACCTGGGCCACCGCGCCTATGGTTTCGCGGCCGCCTCGCGCACCTATTTCGGCAAACCCCTGTCGGAAGTCACGCCCGCGGAAGCCGCCATGCTGGCCGGCATTCCCAAGGCGCCGTCGCGTTTCAACCCCATCGCCAACCGTCCGCGCGCCGAGCTGCGCCAGCGCTACGTGCTGGGCCGCATGCACTCGCTGGGCTACCTGACCGAACCGGAATACCAACAGGCGCTGGCCCAGCCCATCGTCATGAAGTCCGCGGAAGGCACGCCGGCCGGCGGCTATTCCGTCCATGGCGAATACGTGGCGGAACTGGCGCGCCAGCTGTTGTTCAACGTGTACCAGGACAACGTCTATTCGCGCGGCATCAACATCTACACCACGGTGCAGTCCAAGGACCAGGAAGCGGCCTATCGCGCCGTGCGCGAAGGCGTGCTGGAATACACGCGCCGCGCGCCCTACCCCGGCCCCGAGGAACAGCTCGACCTGCCGCCGGGCACCGAGAACAATCCGCAGGCGCTCGACGAATTCCTGGACGGCGTGTTCGACAAGTTCAGCGACAGCGGCGACCTGCTGACCGCGCTGGTGCTGTCGGCCAGCCCCACCGAAGTGAAGCTGGCGCGCAGCTCGCGCGAGATCATCACCGTCACCGACAAGAAGGTGCTGGGCGTCGTGGCGCGCGCGCTGAACGACAAGGCCAAACCCGAGCAGCGCATCAAGCGCGGCTCCGTGGTCTACATCCGCAAGTTCGGCGACAACTGGGAAATCATCAACCTGCCTTCGGTGCAGGCGGCCTTCGTGGCGCTGTCGCCGCAAGATGGCGCCATCCGCGCCATGGTCGGCGGCTTTGACTTCTACCGCGGCAACTTCAACCGCGTGACGCAAGCCTGGCGCCAGCCCGGTTCGAACATCAAGCCCTTCATCTATGCCGCTTCGCTGGAGCGCGGCCTGACCCCGGGCACGCAGATCTCGGACCAGCCCTTCGAACTGACGGCCGCGCAGACCGGCTCCAAGGCCTGGAACCCGAAGAACTACGGCAACCAGTACGAACCCATGCTGACCCTGCGCCAGGGCCTGTACAAGTCCAAGAACATGGTGTCGATCCGTATCCTGCAGGCCATCGGCCCGCAGTACGCGCAGGACTACCTGACCCGCTTCGGCTTCGACAAGGCCCGCCAGCCCGCCGTGTTGCCGCTGGCGCTGGGCGCGGGCTCGGTCACGCCCTTGCAGCTGGCCGGCGCCTTCTCGGTGTTCGCCAACGGCGGCTACCGCGTCACGCCCTACCTGATCGACCGCGTCACCGACAGCAGCGGCAAGGTCATCATGCAGTCCAAGCCGGTCGTGGCCGGCGACGCCGCCGCCCGCGCCATCGATCCGCGCACCGCCTGGGTCATGGACGACATCCTGCGCGGCGTGGCCACCTACGGCACCGCGGCGCGCGCCCGCGTCCTGCTCAAGCGCAACGACATCGCCGGCAAGACCGGCACCACCAACGAATCGGTGGACGCCTGGTTCTCCGGCTACACCCCGTCGCTGGTCGCCACCGCATGGCTGGGCTTTGACCAGCCCAAGTCCCTGGGTTCGCGCGAAACCGGCGGCGGCGTCGCCATGCCGATTTGGGTCGATTACATGCAGACGGTCCTCAAGGGCGTGCCCGAAGAGAAGCCGCGCCCCCGTCCCGATGGCCTGTTGGTCGAAAACGGCGAGTTCTACTTCTCCGAATTCCCGCCCGGGCAGGCGGTGGCGCGCCTGGGCTTGCCCGAGGCCGACACGCTGGGTGAATTCCTCAACGGCCTGAACGGCAGCACCAGCGAGGAAACCAAGATCAAGGTAGCGCCGGGCGTGGGCACGCAAGGCAACACGCCCTGGTCCCAGAAGATTCCGTTCTGACGCGCAAATGACAAGGCCGGCCCCATGGGGCCGGCCTTTTTTTTCGCCTGAACCTGGTGTTTTACAGGCGTATCGTCACGGGCACGCCCGCGGCCGCGGAACAGATCTGCGACAGGGCGTCCGGCAACTGGGGGCCGCCTCGGGTATCGTTCCAGTGCTGGCCATCGTAGCGGTAGTGGAAGCCGCCGCTGCGCGCCGCGACCCACAGTTCCTGCATGGCAGCCTGGCTATTCACCACCACGTGGGTGTTGTCTTCGAAAACCATCGTCAGCACATTGCCGCTGCGGCTGGTTTCGACATCGACATCGAGCGAAGCCGCCCAGTCATCGGCCTGGCTTTCGATGCTGTTCAGCACCTGGTCGATCAACGCAAGAAATTCGGTTTCGGTCATAATCGAGCCTGCAAGATTTAGGAGTTCCCAGTGTTCCACTTGGCATTTCGCCGCATGGTCCTTCGCATTGTAGCCACGCTGCTGGCGACCGGCATGGTTGCCGCCTGCGGGTATAAAGGTCCCTTGTACATGCCGACGCCGGACGGCAAGCCGCCCTCGCGTACGGAGCAACCGCCGCAGACGGTCATTCCGCCGGCGCCATCGCTGCCATGACACCCCGATTCCCCGCGCAGCCTGAACTGGCCGGTCATCCGTACTTCCAGTTCCGCAACAATGTCCTGTACGCCGAGGACGTGCCGCTGGACCACCTGGCCGAAAAGCTGGGCACGCCGCTGTACGTGTACTCGCGCGCCGCGCTCAAGGCTGCCTGGGAATCCTACCGCAACGCCGTCGGCCAGCATCCGGTGCTGGTCTGCTACGGCATGAAGGCCAATTCCAACCTGGCCGTCCTGAAGGAATTCGCGCGCCTGGGCGCGGGCTTCGACATCGTTTCCGGCGGCGAACTCAAGCGCGCCCTGGCGGCGGGTGCGGACCCGTCCAGGATCGTGTTTTCCGGCGTGGGCAAGCAGGCCTGGGAAATGCGCGCCGCGCTCGCGGCCAAGGTCAAGTGCTTCAACGTCGAGTCCGAAGCCGAGCTACGCCTGCTATCGACAATTGCGCATGGCATGGGCCTGCGCGCACCCGTCTCGCTGCGGGTGAACCCGGACGTGGACGCGCAGACGCATCCCTACATCTCCACCGGCCTGAAGGAGAACAAGTTCGGCATCGCCATCGAGTCGGCGCTGGACGTCTACCGCCTGGCCCAGTCGCTGCCGGCCTTGGAAATCGTGGGAGTGGACTGCCATATCGGTTCGCAGCTCACGGATATCAGTCCCTATTTCGACGCGCTGGAAAAGCTGCTGGACCTGATCGAAAAGCTGGATCAGGCCGGCATCCGGATCGCCCATCTGGACCTGGGCGGCGGCCTGGGCATCCGCTATACGGATGAAATTCCGCCCTCGCCCCAGGCCCTGCTGGACCGTGTCTTCGAACGCCTGAACGCGCGCGGCTTCGGCCATCTGCACCTGGTGCTGGAGCCCGGCCGATCGCTGGTGGGCAACGCCGGCGTGCTGCTCACGCGGGTCCAGTACCTGAAGCATTCGGAAGCGCGCAACTTCGCCATCGTCGACGCCGCCATGAACGACCTGCTGCGTCCCGCGCTGTACGAAGCCTTCCACGGCGTGCGCCCCGTGCATCCGCGCGCGGGCGACGAAACCCTATACGACATCGTCGGCCCGGTCTGCGAAAGCGCCGACTGGCTGGCCCGGCAGCGCAAGCTGGCCATCCAACAGGGCGACCTGCTGGCGGTGGAGTCCGCGGGCGCCTACAGCATGGCCATGGCCAGCAATTACAACGCCCGCCCCCGCGCGGCCGAAGCCATGGTCGATGGCGACAAGTACTACGTCGTGCGCCAGCGCGAAACGCTGGAAGACCTGCTCAAGGGCGAATCCACGCTGCCCTGAGGGGCTGCCGCCATTCGCGGCACGGACCGCGCGCCGCAGGCGGTCCGATACCGAATCGTTCATTCGAACTCATGCGTAATGGAAGCCGGACGGCCGGCCGCCACCGTCAGGGTCATGCGGTAGTCGCCCGCTGATGCGTTGCGCACCGTCACCTGGTAACGGCCGGGCGGCAGGGACAGTTCGCGCAACGGCGGGCTGACGCCGCGCGAGCGGCCATTGACCAGCACCTCTCCCCATGGACGCACGGCCACGCGCACCGTGACGGGCGCCGCCTGAGGCGGCGGGGTCACGGGCGCGGCGGGGGCTGCCGCGGCTTCAGGCTCAGAGGCGCTTTCTGGTTTTGGGCCGGCGGACGGCATGGCGGAGCCAATGGCCGCGGCCTGCGGCGGCGAAGCTGGTACGGCCGCGGCGGGGGAATCTGGCAAGGTCGGTGGAGCCGGCGCGGGCGCGGGTTGCGGCTGTGGTTCCGACTGCGGCTGGGGTTGCGGCGGTGGTTGGGACGGTGGCTCCGATTGCGGCTGAGGTTGCGGCTGGGGTTGGGGTTGGGGCGGCGCCACGCCAGCCAGTTCGACCGGCGGCTGTGCCGGCCGCAGCCATGCATATCCCCCCGCCGCGAGCAGCAGAAGGCCCGCCACGGCCAGCGGCAGCATGCGCCGCGCCGGCCCCGGGTGTTCAGGCCGCATCGCCGTCAGGCGCGCCGCAGCCGGCGGTGGATCGTCAAACTCGTCGGCGGGCGTCTCCGCCATCAATGAAGGCGCGGCCGTGTCCGGCTCCGGATCCTCCATCGGACCGGGTACGGAAGCCGCCGCAGACGCCGGCACCGCCGGCGGGATCACCCCCATCGCCGCAGCAAGCGCCGCGGCTGTGCGCGGCCTCGCCTGCTCGTCCATCGCCAGGCCCTCGTCCACGGCGGCGCAGAACGCCGCGCGATAGGCGCCCGGCTGCCATGCATCCAGAGGCAGGCAATCGTCGCGCACGCGGCGCGCCAGTGCGCCTGGCGGGGCCGCGCCCGTCGCCAGGAAGTACGCCAGCGCCGCCAGCCCGTACACGTCCGTCCAGGGGCCGCAAGAATGGCCCGGATCGTCCGTGTACTGTTCGAACGCGGCGTAACCGGCATGGCGTGCGGCGTCTTCATCATCGGGCGCCGCATCGCAAGGCGGCGCCAGGACGGCAAAATCCTGTCCGTCACGGACCACGGCATCAGGGCTGATGCCGCCATGCGCCCTGCCGGCTTCGTGCATGGCGGCCAGGGACGCGGACAAGCCGGCGACGACTCGCAGGATCTCCTGTTCACGCAGCCGCCCGGGCGCCAGGCGCAGGATATCGTCCAGGCGTGCCGCATCTGAAGCGGCCGGGAAGCCTGCCGCGCCCGGCTCAGGCGGCACAGCTGAAGTTCGTAGCATGCGCGGTCCTCCGGCAGTTTCAGGGATGCCAGGTCGGCAGGGATGAGAACAGCCTGGCGAACAGCGTCGCGTTCAACGCGCCGCCATGGATGTAGGTCTGCAATGCCGCGCCGTCCGCCTGGTTGGTCCACCAATAGCTGGTGTGGGAACTGGGGTTGAAGCAGAACGGCAGATCGGGCCAGGCGCCCAGCGCGCGGCGCGCCAGCGGCGCGGAGTCCTGCTCCCGGCCGGCGCTCAGGATGTCCATGATGTCGCTGCCGCCGCGCGGCGCGGCGGCGCCCGGCGCCGCGGCAGGCGTACGCACCTGCTGCAGGCTGCGGTCGAACTGTTCCGCCGGGCAGCCATGGCGCACCGCCGCCAGCATGCTGGCGCCGATCTGCCGGTAGTAGTCGCTGGCGCCATCCAGGATGCTGCTGTGGTATTGCGCGGGCGGCACGGCCATGACCACGCACAGCGGATAGCCCCGGCCCACCCGGTCGCGGCTGGGCGTGATGCAGCCCAGCTGTGCGACGCCCGCGCCCGGCCCCGCCGGAATCGCGAAATTCCAGATGGGCGCCGACGCGAAGCCGCGCGCGGCATTGATGTCTGGCGCCTGCTTCAGCGCCGCCAGCCCGAACTGCAGCCAGCGGTCCCACCAGGTGATCAGCTCACGCGGCAGGCGCCGGTGCACGAAGTCGCCCGCCGCCGGAATCTTGCCGTACCAGCCCACACGCCCACGCTCCACTGCTAGCTCCATGTCCTTGTCCTGTTCACGACGCGCCCGGGCAGGCAAACGCCTGCATCTCGCCCAGATGGAAAGGGCTCTTGACGCTGCTGGCGGTGATCTCCAGCACCACCTTGCGTCCGCCCAGGTCGAATGTGGCCAGCGTGACCTCCGGCGTGGCCCCGCGCCGCAGCTGGGCGCGGTCCAGCATGCGGTTCAGCGCCCAGGGACCGGACGTGGTCATGCCCGCCGCCCCGACCTGTGGCGTAAGCTCGATGCGCACCTGGTTGCTGCCGCGGGGGCCGGGCCACTGCACCGTGGTCGCCACCTGCGGGCCATGCGCGTAGCGCACCGCCTGGCCGTCCACGTCCATCACGAACTGGGTAATGCCCGCGTCCATTTCCACGGGCTTGATGGCCACCCGATACGAGGGCATGGGGTTGCCTGCCATGAAGTACACGTCGCGGATCACGCCCGCGCGCTGGAACGCGTCCAGCGTGGCGGAGTTCTCCCCCGACTTGCCGTCGATGCCCGGTTTGAAGCGCCACCGCTGTCCGGAAACGTCGATCTGGTTCGCCAAATTCTTCTGGAAGAAGTCGTCCATCAGGCCGTTGGGCCCGAACAGCCGCGCCATGTCGTTGGGCGCCACGTCGCGCGCCGAACGGCTCGAAAACGGATAGCGTCCGGCCACCGACTGGCCGCAGAACATGCCGATGGTGGCGGACACGGTCTCGCCCATGCGCGCGCGGGCCACGTCGGACACCTCGCCGGACGCGTTCACCGATAGCGCATTGAGCACGTCGCGCAGCGGCCCCGGCAAGCGGCCCGCCTCGGCCCGCAGCTTGGTCACGGAATCCGAGCTGGGCGCGGGGCTGCCGCTGCGCAAGGCCGCATCCGCCGCCGTCAGATAGGTATAGAGCTCGTTGATGAGGCCGGTGGTGGCGGCGATCGGCGAGGTGGCGCCGGCCGCCGCGCCCTCGCCTTCGGCCAGCCGGCGGTACGGCTCGAAATGCTGGTCCACGATGCGCTCGAGCTTCTCGTCCGTGGCGTCGGCCCGCATGGCCGCGCCAGGTCCGGTTGGCCCGAACATCTGCTCCAGCGCCTCGCGCGTGCTGCTGACGCGGTCGCGCGCCTGATCCACCAGCGAGCGGTCATCCTTGCCGGTATCGCGCAGCAAGGAGGTCTCTCGCGCAACGCCGCGCACCAGCTGCACCAGCGGCGACTCCGGCGCGGACAAGGTGCGCGCCATCTGGATGTTCTGCAGCAGCGACTTGCTGGGCGCCAGCTGCATATCGTTCAGATAGCCGTCCCACTGGGCCACGTAATCGTTCATGTACAAGCGCTTGATGTCCACCACCAGCTGGCGTTGCGCCGTCTGGTCCAGCTGGCTGCGCAATGGGATGTTCAGGATCCACGCATCATCCGAACGCAACACCTCGGCCACGCCGGTCACGCGCTTGTTGAAGACGTCCCAATAGCCGCGATAGCTGTAGAGCGCGGGAATGCCCTGGCTCAACGGCTTGCCGCTCTTGCGCACGAAGACGGCGCTGGCCTGCGCGCCGCCCAGCGTCACCACCGTGATCTCGGGCGCCGCATCGGCGTTGGCCAGGGTACGGCGCAGCCGGCTGTACGCGCGTTGCGCCAGCGTGTAGCGCGCCAGCTTCTCGCGCGCCTGGGCCACCAGCGCGTCGTCCTTGGGAAACGGCGAGGCCAGCACGTGGCTCTGCGTCAGGTTGCGCAGGTGCAGCGACAGCTGTTCGTACTGGCGCCGCGTGTAGCCTTCAGGCAGGGTGGCCTGCATGTCCGAGAGCAGCCACGCATGCATGAACTCCGCATCGTAGCGCTCGGCCTCGTACAGCATCAGGTAGGCCCGCAGCGCCTCGTAGGAATACTCCAGGTCGCTGGCCGAGGCGTCGCGCAGGGCCGTCTCGACACGCCGCGCCACCTGCGGCAGCAGCACCTGGTCCAGCGTATTGCCGTACACGCCCTGCGCCGCCGCCCGCAGCTTCTGGCCCTGGTAGAGGCCATAGCGATAGCTCAGCGGCGGATTGTCGATCTCGAAGCCCTCGTGCTGGGGCAGGTACCAGAGGCTGTCCAGGAACGGCATCAGCCCCAACAGGTCGCCGGTGCGCGTGATCTTGATGTCGCGGCTCAGCTTCTCCACCGCCGGCACCCGCCGCGCCACTTCTTCCACGTAATCGGCGTTGTTGCGATAGCTCATGGCCCAGCCCGCGACCAGGGCCAGGAAGGCCGCCGTCACCAGGCCGTACCCCGCCCAGTGCAGCTGCCGATAGCGGCGTTCCCAGCGCAGGTTGCGGCTGGCCAGGCCCGCCTCGCGGAAGATGACGTCCTGCAGCAGGTTCTTCAGGAAGTAGCTGCGTCCTTCCGCCTCGCCCGGCACGCTGGCCGCGGGCGCGGCGCCGCCGTCGATGCGCAGGTAGCGCTTCAGATGGCCAGTCACCTGGTCGAAGGTCTCTCCGCCCTGCGTGCCGCTGGTGAAGTAGACGCCTCGCGGGATCACGCGCGCCTCGAACTTCGAGGTCGCGAACACATCACTCAGGAAATGGCCCAGGATGGCCTGCAGGCCCGCGAACTGCTGCGGCAGCATGTAGGCCAGCGCGCGCCGCGCCGGATCGCTCTCTGCCGCCACCACTTCAGGCAAGGCGTCATCCAAGCGCCGCTGCAACAGCGCATATTCTTCGTGAAAGGCTTCATACAGGTCGAAACCCGGCTCCTGCGCGCGCGCATACGGCAAGGTAAAGCCCCAGATCTGCGCCAGCTCGTCGCGGGTAAAGGAAGCGAAGTACTCTTCGAAGCCCGACAGCAGATCCGTCTTGGTCACCAGCACGTACACCGGAAACGCGATGCCCAGCTGCTCGCGCAATTCCTGCAGGCGGCGCCGCAGCACTGCCGCATGCTGCGCGCGCTCCGCGTCGGACGCCGACAGCAGGTCTTCGACGCTGACGGTAAGCATGGCGCCGTTGATGGGCTGGCGGCCGCGGTACTTGGACAGCAGGCCGAGAAAGCCGCGCCACTCTTCTTCGTCTCCGGTCGGATCGCTTTCGTGCGTGGTGTAGCGCCCCGCCGTGTCCAGCAGCACCGCATCGTCGGTGAACCACCAGTCGCAATTGCGGGTGCCGCCCACGCCGCGCAAGGCCACCTTGCCGTAGCGTTCGGCCAAGGGAAAGTTCAGCCCCGAATTCACCAACGCGGTAGTCTTGCCCGCGCCCGGCGCGCCGATGATCACGTACCAGGGCAGCTGATACAGGTACTGCTTGGAGAACCGGTCGAGCGCGCCGCGCCTGCCGCGGCTCTCGAAGCGGGTCTTGCGCAATAGCTCCACGGCTTCGTGAAAGCGCGCTTCCAGCTGGCGTATCTCGTCGTTGCCGGCGGCTTCCTCCAGCGGCTTTTCCGCCTTGGGTCTGGGCCGCCGCAACTGGCTCAGCAGCTGCGCGTTCAAGCGCCCTTCGCGCCATTTGCGCCACAACAACCGCAGCAGCCAGATCGCGAACATCGCCACGATGACAGCGATGCGCACCGTTTCGCTTTCCAGCGGACGCACCGTGCCGATGGCGATAAGAGGCCCCGCGATCCAGATCAGCACCGCCAGGGCCACCAGCCCCAGGAAGTTCCACACGCGGCGGCTGAAGAACCATCCGAACAGCCTGTAGATCATTCCTGTCCTCCCTGCTCGTGCGCCACCGGCGGCACCAGCACCGTGATCTCCACCCGCCGGTTCAGCGCGCGGCCCGCGGCCGTATCGTTGGGCGCCACCGGATCGGCATCGCCGCGGCCTTCGGCGCGCACCCTGGCCGTCTGGCCCAGGCGCTGCTCCAGCATGTCCTTGACCGCATCGGCGCGCGCCTGCGAAAGATGCCAGTTGGACGGGAAGCGCGCGCTGCGCATCGGTGTGTTGTCGGAGTAGCCGCGCACCAGGATGCTGCCCTGCGTCTCGCGCAAAGCGTCGGCCACGCGCGACAGCACCGGCAGGTACTGGTCGCGCACGGAACTGGCGCCGGATTCAAATACGCCGTCGCCCCGCAGCACCACCACGCTGCGGTCCACCTCGTCGCGCACGGTGACCAACTGGTCGCGGATCTCGGGCGCCAGGAACACCGCCAGCCGCGGCGCGGGCGCGGGCCGCTTCACGGTGGTCGGGGCGATCTGTACGGTCGGCGGACGCAGCTTGGCGATGGACGCGAACACGGCGTCGGATTCGCTGCCCAGGCGCCAACCCAGGCCCCAATACAAGGCCAGCGCCAGGACGGCAGCCAACGCGCCGAACACCCATAGCGGCACCGGCAGGCGGCGCAATGGCGTCTGCGCCGGCTCGTCGCGCCAATGCGGAGACAGCGCCAGCGGATAGTCGCCGCGCGCGCCGCGCAGGATGCGCAACAGGCGCTGGCGCAGCGTTTCCAGCTGCGAACGGCCGTTGTCGATGACGCGATAGCGTCCCTCGAAACCCAGCAGCAGGCAGTAATACAGCAA
Source organism: Achromobacter xylosoxidans (assembly GCF_014490035.1). Classification (NCBI taxonomy): domain Bacteria; kingdom Pseudomonadati; phylum Pseudomonadota; class Betaproteobacteria; order Burkholderiales; family Alcaligenaceae; genus Achromobacter; species Achromobacter xylosoxidans. Next base: position 6,615,462 of record NZ_CP061008.1, read on the forward strand.
TTCCAGCAGATCCAGGTGCTGCCCCGGATTCTGCGACAGCTTGGCCAGCAGCTGGAAGAACTTCTCTCCGCCCCAGGTCTCGTTGTGGAACGTGACCAGCAGGCTGTGCGCGGACCATACGCCGCCCCCGCCCCATGGCGTAAGCGCCGCGGCCTCGTCCAGCGCCGTGCACAGGCAATAGCGCGCACCCAGTATGGTTTCGTTGGGGATGCCCGCCTGCTGCGCGCGCAGCTCGAATTGACGCACCTCGTCCAGCAAGTGCTCGCGCAGCATCGCCGGCGAAGGATGCGTCGCCGTGGCGCGGATCTGCGGAATCAGGTCCAGCAGCGGGTTCGCCGCCGCCACCAGCGGATTGGCGCCGCTGATGACGTAGTCGTGAGGCCGCAGCCTGCCCGCCGTATTGGCGGCGCCTTCGCCGATGCCGCCCGGGGGGCCGGCCAGCGTGTGATCCGAAGCATGCATAGTTGTCTCCGCCTGGTTTGGCCGCGCTCAGTCGCGCAGCGCCCAGAACTCCATCGTCAGCCCGGGAAAATCGCCCGCCAGATGCAACGCAAGCGCGCCGGTGCGCTCCAGCTGCTTCCAGAACTCGCCGCTCTTATCCAGTTCGAAATAGACGTGTCCGGCGCTGTACGGAATCTGCCGCGGCGCCACGGGCAGCGCGCGCACGCCGACGCCCGGCAATTGCAGGTGCACCAGGTCGCGGATGCGCTCCACCGGACCGATCTTGACCTGCGCCGGAAAGCGCGCCCGCACGGTCTCCACGCCCATGTCCGCATGCACCGCCAGCACGAAGCCGGCCGACTGCAACAGTTCCGCGTCCTGGATCTGCGCCACGCGCACGCCCTGGCCGCGGTCCTGCAGCGGTATCTGCAAGGCGCGCTGCTCCAGCACGGCCGACAGCGATCGGCGCAGCTCATTCATCAACGGCGTGAAGCTGCCCTGCAGATCGTCGTGCACGTAGTCCGGCAGCACGCCCGGCCGCCGCGTGGCGGACGTGAAGGTGGCCAGGTCGCAGGCCAGCATCAGCCAGTCGTGGAACAGGCGTTCGGGATGCTGCGCCGGAAGTTGCCGCGCATGCCAGATCGAACCCATGTAGCGGTTGACGGTCTCCAGCAGCATGAAGTCCGACACCTCGGAAACGCCGCCGCGGCCGGGCTGAGACAGGCGCGAGGCCAGCGCCTCGCTGCGCGCGTCGAGCAGCCCCTGCAGTTCATCGACGAAGCCGCGCAAGACCGGATGCTCGCCCGCCGCCAGCCACGGCGCCACATAGCCTTCGTCCAGCACCACCCGGTTGTCCGAACGCCGCTCCAGCACGCGCGCCACCCCCAGGCCCAGCCAGTCGTCGGTAAGTTCGTCTTCCAGCATCAACCGCAGCCGCAAGCGTCCAAGCTGCATCAGGACGGGTTCCAGAGCCACGGAGCCGCTGTCTTCCACTTCGGCTTCGTGCACCAGATAGCGCGCCAACGTGTCTTCCTCGCCTTCGTAGATGACGTCGCTAGCGCCGGCGCGCACGCGCGGCAGGGCCAGCACGACGCGCGCGCCGCGCGTCTGCGCCGGCACTTCGAACGCCGCGGGCGCCGCGTCCGGATGCGAGAAATCAAAAGGCGTGCCGTCGGGCATGACGCCTTGCGCCCTGGTCACCGCCACCTTGCCGATCGCCAGCGCGTCGCGGTCCAGCGACAGCTGGCCAAAGCCCCAGAAGCATCCCTGGAGCATGGCTGCGCGTTGCTGCGCGGTGTGCAGCATATGGCGTTCAAACTGCTGGAAATGCTGCGGCCGCAGGAACATGCCCTCCGACCAGATCACTTTGTCTCTGCTCACCATGTGCGGTTCTCTTCGCTTCTAAAAGGGCCACCACGAACGGCTGCGATCCACTTCTTCCAGCCCGTCGCGCTTGACCGCGACCTTCACCGTCTCCTCGTTCGGCGAAAACTGCCAGACCTTGTAGATGTTGGTGTTCTGCGCCTCGGGCAACGACACCAGCAGCCGCCACTTGCTTTGCTCCAGTTCGCGATAGGCCGCCACCACGCCCACCACGCGCGCCTCGGCGTTGCCGGGGTACTGCACCACCTTGGTTTCGCCCGGCTTCAGGATGACCTGATCGACATTGAGCAGCTCCGCGCCCAGCGCCGCGTGCGCATCGCCCTGCAGCGTGAAGAAGTCGCGCGATTCGAAGATGCTGGCCGATTTCAGTTCATAGATGGTCACCTGCACCGGCGACGGCCTGCCGCTGGCGTTCTGGTTCACTTTCGGATCCGCGCGCAGTTCGATCGCGTACGGCACGGGCACGCGCTTGGCCGTCGACGAACATGCCGCGAGCATCGCCGCCGTCAACGCAGCCGCGAGTATCGCCGCGATGCGCCGCCGTTTCGTCGGAATCACTCGTAGGCATGGACTGCTCATAAGACCTCGGAAATAAAAGTACACACGTCTGTTACGCCGCGACGCATACCTTGCACGGCGAGCCGCTATCATCGGCGGAATGACCAGGCCTACACACTCCAAACGACACGCCCGCGCCATGAAACAGCCCGCACGCATCTGCTTGATATCCACGCTCGCGCTGCTTGCGGCCTGTGCTTCCACCCCATCGCCGCAGGCTGTGGAAGCCTTGCAGCAGGTGCGCGACGAATACGCCGCCAGCCGCTTCGGCGCCGTCGTGCGCACGGTCGCGACTTCCGACGCGCTTGCCACCGCGCCCACGGCCATGCGGGTCGAAGCGCTCAAGCTGCAGGCCTTCAGCTACTGCGTGACCAACTATCGCCAGCTGTGCGAAGACAGCTTCGCGCGCATCCTGCAGTTGCAACCCTCGTTCCAGCTCGCGCCGAATGAGGCCGGACACCCCCAGTGGGGACCGGCGTTCCAGGCGGCGCAAGCGTCCCAGACCCGTTAACGCGCCGACGGCGCCCAGGAGACAGGCGTGAAGCTCACCGTGTTCCAGCGTGCCGGCGATCCGGCCTTCGAACCCATCCACGCCGTGTTCACGGCGCCCGGCGGCACGGTAGGCCGCAGTCTCGACAACCAACTGGCCCTGCCCGACCCGACGCGCGGCATCTGCCGCGTGCAGGCGGCGATCCGCGTCAACGACGAGGACGCCGGCTTTCTGCTCAACCTGAGCGACATGAGCACGGTCAGCGTCAATGGCCAGGCGCTCGCGCGCGACCAGGAAGTGCCGCTGCATCCAGGCGACGAGCTGCAGATCGGCGACTACCGGCTGCGCGCCGCAGCGGCCGCGCCCGAGGCGCCGGCAACCAGCGTGGCCGCCGCGGCCGACGACGACATCTTCAGCGACCTGATCGGCCCGGGCACCCTGCCCGTGGGCAGCGCGCCGGACGTCTCCACGCACCCCTTCGATCTGGACTCCGCGCAAGCGCGCAACCCGGAGGATCCCCTGCGCCACCTGCCGCCCGGCGACGGCGCGGTGTCGCGCCCGCCCACCGATCCGCTGGCGCTGTTCGATGCGCCCGGCGACGGCACGCCCAGCATCTTCTCGGACGGCACCCCGTCCGCCCTGCCCGCCCACGACGCGCTGGCCGAGCACCGCACTCATCCCGTCGACGACACGCTGGGCCACCCGCGCGACGCGGCAGACGCCCGCAGCGCGTCCAACCATCTGCGCGAGATCGGCGGCTACCTGCGGCCCGCGCCCGTCAAGCCCGAGTCCGGCGACAAGAACCGTTGAGGTCTCAGGCGTAGTCATAGCGGAACTCCCCGTCGGCGGCCGACAGGCTTACCTTGCTCAGCCTGCGGTCCTGCATGGAGGCGCCCAGCAGTTCCCGGCTGATCCGCGGCAGCACCGTGTTTGTCAGCACGGCATCCACCATGCGCGCCCCCGACTCCACTTCGGCGCAGCGCGCCACCACCAGCGCAGTAGCCTCGGGCGTCACCTCCAGCACGATGCCGTGCTGCTCGAACAGGCGGCGGCGCACGCGTTCGAACTGCAGGTCCACGATGCGCGCCAGCATGGCGTCCGGCAGCGGCAGGTAGGGCACCGCGACCAGCCGCCCCAGCAGCGCGGCCGGAAAGGCTTGCAGCAGCGGCTCGCGCAATGCCGCGGCCAACGCGGCTGCGTCGGGCAGCAGCTCCGGATCACGGCATAGAGCCGCAATCCGTTCCGCGCCCACGTTGGAGGTCAGGATGATCACCGCATTGCGGAAATCGATGTAGCGCCCCTCGCCGTCCTCCATCCAGCCCTTGTCAAAGACCTGGAAGAAGATCTCGTGCACGTCGGCATGCGCCTTCTCCACCTCGTCCAGCAACACCACGCTGTAGGGCCGCCGGCGCACGGCCTCGGTCAGCACGCCGCCCTCGCCATACCCGACATATCCCGGCGGCGCGCCCTTGAGCGTGGACACCGTATGCGACTCCTGGAACTCGCTCATGTTGATTGTGATCAGGTTCTGTTCGCCGCCGTAAAGCGCCTCGGCCAGCGCCAGCGCGGTCTCCGTCTTGCCGACGCCGCTGGGACCGCAGAGCAGGAACACGCCTACCGGCTTGTCCGGGTCGGTCAGGCCGGCGCGCGAAGTCTGGACGCGGCGCGCCACCGCATCCAGCGCTTCACGCTGGCCGATCACCCGCGCCGAAAGCGTATCCGCCAGGTCCAGCACGGCGCGCGCCTCGTCCCGCAGCATGCGGCCCACGGGTATGCCGGTCCAGTCGGCCACCACTGCGGCCACGGCGGCGGCATCGACCGCGCAATGCACCATCGCCGTCTCGCCCTGGCTGGCCGTCAGCGCTGCACGCGCCTGCGCCAACGCGTGGCGCTGATCTTCCTGGGCGTCGGAGGACGCGAGTTCCAGCGTCTGGCGGAGTGTCAGCACGCGCTCGGCCAGCCCGCGCTCGGAATCCCAGCGCTCCGCCAGCGCCCGCTCCTCTTCCGTCGCGACGGCCTGCTCGGCCGCCAGCCGTTCGATCCGCTGCGCGTCGCCTTCTCCCAGACACAGCTCGCGTTCGGCGATGCGTAGCGCCAGCTCCAGCGCCTGCACCCGCCTGCGCGCGTCCTCCAGGCTGGGCGGTGCCGCATGCTGGCTGACCGCGACGCGCGCGCAGGCCGTGTCCAGCAATGCGACGGCCTTGTCGGGCAGCTGGCGCGCCGGAATGTAGCGGTGCGACAGCGTCACCGCCGCTTCGATCGCCTCGTCCAGCAGCAGCACGCCATGGTGCGCCTGCAGCGTTTCAGCCAGCCCGCGCAGCATGCCGAATGCGCGCGCCTCGTCGGGCTCGTGCACTTGTATGACCTGAAAGCGGCGGCTCAATGCGGGGTCTTTCTCGATGTACTTCTTGTATTCCGACCAGGTGGTGGCGCCTATGGTGCGCAGTTGGCCTCGCGCCAGCGCCGGCTTCAACAGATTGGCCGCGTCTCCGGTGCCTGCCGCGCCGCCCGCGCCCACCAGCGTGTGGATCTCGTCGATGAACAGCACCACCGGCTTCTCGCTGGCCTGAACCTCGTCGATGACGCCGCGCAGCCGCTGCTCGAATTCGCCCTTCACGCCCGCGCCCGCCTGCAGCAGGCCGATATCCAGCAGATACAGCGTCACGTCGCGCAGTTGCGGCGGCACCTCGCCTGCCGCCAGGCGCAGCGCCAGCCCTTCCACCACGGCTGTCTTGCCGACGCCGGCCTCGCCGGCCAGCAACGGATTGTTCTGCCGCCGCCGCATCAGCACGTCGATGAGCTGGCGAATTTCCTCGTCGCGCCCGGACACCGGGTCGATCTCGCCCGCGCGCGCCCGCGCAGTCAGGTCGACGGCGAACCGCGCCAGCGCGGAACCGCCCGCGTCCGGCGCCCCGGCAGCGGCGACGGATGCAGTCTCGGCCGCGTCTTCCGGCGAGCCCTGCACGATCTCCGGCAGCTGTTCCAACAGCGTGTCTGGCGCGATGCGCGAGAACTGGGCCGACATGCCCAGCAGCACATGGCGCAGCGCGTAGGTCCGCGCCAGTCCCGCCAGCAGATGGCCGCTGCGGATGCGCGCCGCGCCATAGCGCAGCGAGCCCAGCACCCAGGCTCTTTCGACCGCATGGTCGATGTGTTCGGACAGGTCGGAAACCGAGCCCGCGCCGGCCGGCAGGCGGTCGAGCTCCGCGGTCAGGTCGGCCTGCAGGATGGCCAGGTCCAGCCCGAAGCGGCGCGCGATGCGGTGCAGGTCGCTGTCTTGCGCGTGCAGGATCTGATGCACCCAATGCACCAGCTCCACATAGGGATTGCCGCGCAGCTTGCAGAACGCGGTGGCGCCCTCCAGCGTCTGGTAGAGCAGCGGATTGAGCTTTCCGAAGAGGTCGATGCGGCCGATATCGGACATGGCATGGTGGCGCGTCATACGCGCGTCGTCGTTGAGGTTGAGGCCGGCGCACGGCCACGTGGCGGCCGAGCGCCGCGGCTTTCGTAGTCCAGCAGGAGATCGCCCGCCTCGCCTTGTTCGGGCCGGCGCCTGCCCAGCCACGACGACAGGCCCAGCGGACGACTTGCGCCCAGGCTCAGTCCGCGCGCGTCCTCCGCACGCAGCACCGGTCTCAGGTCCCAGGCCAGCTCCATGCCGATGTAATGCCTGACCCAATGCGTCAGTTGGCGGGCGCGTGCGCCTCCCGGCAGAAAGCTCTGGTAGTCCTCCAGCGCCAGCGGGCCGATCTCGATGCGGAACTTGTGCTGGGCATCGCGCACCGCCACGCCCAGCACCGTGTCGCGTCCCAGTCCCGCAAAGCCGCCCAGGCCCAGACGCTGCCCGGGCTCCAGGCGGATCCATTGCGGCACGAACTCGCGGATACGCACGGGCAGGCCGAAGAACGATTGCAGGATGTGCTTGAGTCCTTCGGGGTTGCGGGTCTGCCGCGTCAGGTGGCCCGCCATGTGGTACTTGGCGTGATCCAGCACCGCATCGCGGCGCCGCATCGACGGTTCGCCCATGTGCAACAGGCTGGCCACGTAGCGTGTAAAGCGCTCGTCCTTGCGGTCCAGGCTGACCGTGCTCTGCGCGTCCGCCCAGGCGCGGTAGAACAGCAGGATGAGCCGGTGATGGAACACGTCGGCAAATGCGGACAGCGTGCGGTCGCCGTGATGCGCCAGGCGCTCGCGGGCATGCTCCGTCAGGTGCAGGGGCAAGGGTCCGTTGGGACCGAACAGGCCGAAGCTGTAGATCGACAGTTCCGCGGGCCGCCCGCCCGTCGCGGCGCGCGCGGCGGCCACGGTCGACGGCGCGAATGCCATCGACGGCTCCTGCCGCAGCCGCACGGGTTCGTGGCGCGCAACCGTATCGCGTCCCAAGGGCTTGCGCGCGCCCGAGAGCGCATCGATCCAGCGCAAGGCATGGAACAGGTCATGGGCGTACGGTTCACGCTCGACTGCGCGCCACCATTGCGCCAGCGCGCCAACAGGCGCGGCGGACGGATGGACGGGATCGGCGACGGGCTGGGCGATATCCACCGTCCTACCCCATGTGTATCTGCTTGGCGTCCACCTTGACCAGGTCGCCGCCCGTCACCACCGTGTAGGCCGCGTGCAGCCGCGCGCTCTGCTCGGCCTGGAAATCGATGGCGCCGGCGCGCACCTGGTCCATCTCGCTGACGCTGCGCTGCGACAGCCGCGCCATCAGCGTCATGCGGTCCATCACTGCCTCGTAACTGCGGCCCACCAGCCGCACTTCACCCACGGTGGCATGCAGCTGCTTCGCCACCATGCGCATGCTGCCGCAGGTATGGCGTTCCTCTCCGGCCTCTACCGCGTACTCGGGCGCCCGCACGCGCACGGCGCTCTCGCCCTCCAGCAGCACGCCGCCGCTGCGCGAGCGCAATACCAGATCGCCCTCGGCTTGCAGCGTGGCGCGCGCGGGATCGGCCTGCACGGTCACGGCGATCAGGTAAATGCGGGCGGGGTCCGGGCCGCTGATCAGCACCTCGTCGCCCGGCTGCGGCTCCAGCAGGCAGCTGGCGGCGCGCTGCACGGTCCAGACGCGGCCATCGCAGGCCACGGCATAGCTGCCGTCGTCTTCGCGGCGCAGCAGTTCGCCCAGCAAATGGACGGGGTCGTAAGCCATGCGGCTCAGATGTGCGGCGGACTTCATCACGCGCTCCTTTTAGTGTGCACAGCCCCTAGACCACGGGCCGGCGTCCCATGCGGGGCTTGTAGCGGGCGATCTCGCCGCGCTGCAGGGTCGACAGGACCAGCTCCGACATCAGGTTGATCGATACATGGCGTGCGAAGAACTGCTCCAGCACGGCGCCAAACAGATAGGGGCTGATGCCCGAAAACGCGGTCTCGTCCACCTGCAGCGCGATGCGCACGCCGCGCCCGTGGACGATGGGGCCGGGCACGGGCAGGCGGTGATGCACCGGCGTCGCGCTGACGTGCCGCAGGCCCGCGATGTGCCGGCGCATGCCCGGCTCGGCCAGGTTGCCGTACACGTGCAGCATCTCGCGCAGGGTCTGCGCGCCCTGCTCGGCGTCCAGGTCGGTCAGGCTGAGGTAGTTCAGGCCCAGGTGGCTGATCAGGTGCCAGGTAGCGGCGTTCTCGGCCAGCGCCGCGCGCGGCCGTGAGGGCCCGTGCAGCACCTTGACCGCGCGCACCGGCGCCGACACGCGCAAGGTCATGTCGGTGTCGCCGCCCAGCGGCAACAGCAGCGCCAGATCGCGGTTGGTGCACAGGGTCTCCAGGGTCAGGTGGCGCAGGTCGCCCGAGAACGGCGCCTCACGCCGGTCCACCAGCGACAGGAACACTTCGCTGCCGATGTAGCCGCTGCGCGTGCCGTTGCGTTGCGCGCTATCGGACACCAGCCGCGGCTCGCGGCGCATGGAGAAGTACGCGCCATGCTCGTCGGGGTCGCTGCCCAGCGAACCGTAGAACGGCCGGAACTCCTGCTCCTGCCGTTGCGCGGCAGCATGGCCCGCGACGCGCGTCACGCCGTAGACCTCGTAGTCCAGCGGGCGGCTGCGGTCGATGACCACGTGGTACTCGGAAGTCCTGGGCGTTACCGCCACGCGGTCCGCCCGCTTGGCGAACAGGTTGATCACCGGCACGCAATGCAGCGCCAGGTTGGCGGCCGATATCGCCCCTTCCAATTCCGGCGCCGCCATCGAGAACAGCAGGGTCAGGTCGAAAGCACGGGTTTCGCGCTGCGCGCCCTGGGGCAGCGCGGGCGTGCGCAGACCCTGCTTCAATCCGTTGACGCTGAAGAACAGATAGCGCTGCGCAAATGCGAAATACTCCTGCAAGAGGCGATAGCCCTGGAACACGCGGGCGTCGCCCGGCAGCAACGCCTGTTCGTCGGCAAAACCTTCGTGACGCACCGCGTCCGGCGGCAACCTGTTGATCCATGCCACCGGCCTGGCGGTGTCGTGCCCCAGCACCGCCACGGTATGCCCCATGACGACTTCAAGCAGGCGCTGCATCTGCAGGTCCTGGCCGTTCAGGTGGAACACCAGCTGATCGAGATCCAGGTCCTCCAGGCGTTGCCCGCCGCAAACCTCTATCCGGATGCGCAGCGCGCTCAGCACGCGCGCAGTGCGCCCGGCCAGGCCCAGCCTCGCCAGCGGCAGATCCTGCGGCGCGGCCGTGAATTCCGCCTGCGTGACCTGCAGCGGCCACAGGCGCAGGGCGTGGCCGGTGGTGAAATCGCACGGCGTCTGCTCGCCGCGCGCCACACGGCCGCGCAACAGCGTGCCGCGCGGCAATTCGAAGCCTCCCGCCAACGTGCCCTCGTTCATGCTGGGCGCGAACTGCACGATGGCCATCGCCGGGGTGGGCGCCAGGTAGTTGGGATACACCACCTCCAGCAGCCGCTGCGAGAAGCGCGGAAACTCGGCATCCATCTTCATATGGATGCGGGCGGTCAGAAAGCTGAAGCCCTCCAGCAGGCGTTCGACATAAGGATCGGCGACCTCCGTGGCATTCATGCCCAGCCGCGCCGCCACCTTGGGATGGGCCTGCGCAAACTCCGCGCCCAGCTCCCGCAGATAGACCAGTTCCCGGTTGTAGTAATCCAGCAGCCGATCGTCCATCAGGCACCGCCCAGATCGCGCAGATCCATGTGGCCGCTTTCCAGGTCGATGTCCGTGCGGAACAGGAACTCGAGCGGCTGCGGCACGCACCACAGCATGCCGCGTATCTCCAGGCTCAGCACATTGTGGTGCTCCAGCGTGCCGGCATCGGACACGCAGCGCACTTCCACCGACGAATCCAGGATGCGTGGCTCGAACGCGGAGATCGCTTCGCGGATCGACTCTTCGACGTCGATCCAGTCGATCTCCGACATGCGCTTCCCGGCCATGGCGCGCACGCCGAAGTTCAGCGCCGAGGCGGCCACCGGGCGGTGCGCCGACAGATCCTGGGACGCCTGAAGATTGACGGTATTGAGCAGCCAGCGCAGGTCCCGCAGCACCGCCGCGCGCAGCGCCTCATGCGTCAGCATGGCGTTTTCGCGCGGTTCTTCGCGCTTGGCGGGTTCGTTGTCCATCAGGCGGTCCAGCAGCGACGGCTGCAGCCGGTCGCGCGCCGCGCGCTGGCCGCGCGAGAGCGGCTCCCAATCGCCCGGACGGTCGGCGTGGCCCATCACGCCAGCTCCAGGCTGCGTACCTCGAGCAGCGCAATATCCGCCGCATCCGTCAGCCACATCTTCTGCCCCACGCCCGCGTAGGTATCACCCTGCAACGCGCGCCAGTCGGTCGTCCTGCCCAGCTTGGCCGAGTCGGACAGTTCGACCATGCGCGCGCCGGGCGCCGCGGGGTAGCGCGCCGGCACCAGGCCCTGCCGCACCCGGCCGTCTTCCAGTTCGATCTCGGCCTGCGCCCAGACCAGATCGCACAGGCCTTCCGGCGCAAGCAGACGCACGCGCTTGAGCGCGGCGAAGGGCAACCACACGTAGCGCCCGCCTGCCAGGAACTCGAACACCGGCCCAAGGCGGCTGTCGCCGTCGCAGATCCACTGGAACGGCTGCGCAGTCTCTTGCGCCGCCAGTTCCAGCAGACCGGCGCGCGCGCTGGCATCCTCGAAAGCCTTGCCGCGCAGCTCGGCCGCCTGGGCTGGCGCGGTACCGTCCAGGCGCAGCGCCGATATCATGGCCCGCAGCCAATCGGCGGGCTCGCCCAGCAGCGCGGGTTCGCCTTGCCCGGCAAGCACGGCCTCGCGCTCGCGCTCCGCCGCGATGGCGCTGGCGTAGAGCACCTGCGTCGGCCGCGCCTGCGCGTTCAGATGCCCGCAGACATTGAGCTGCTCGGCCGCGCGCGCCCAATCGCCCTGCACCGCTAGCAGCTGGAACAGCTGGGCGCGCAGGTCCGCGTCGGCGGGCTGCCGGCGCACCTGCGCCTGCAGCTCGTCCAATTGGCCAGCCAGGCTGAGCGCGCCGAAAGGAACCGCGGCGATGGACATGGGTGCCTCCGCCCTAGCCCACTTCCTTGTTCTGCTTGATATCCCAGGCCACCAGGCTTTCCGCGCCCTTGCCGCCCTTGTCGGTCTGCTCCCAGTACTGCTGCTTGACCTTGGCCGCCTGGAACGCGAAGTTCACCACCACGCCTTCGGCGCTGCGGTCCCCGGATATCTGCACCGACGACACCAGCACGTCTTCCAGCGTGATCTTGGAGTATTCGATCTGCTCGCCGCCCGCCTTGCACATGGACAGCTCGATCTTGCTGAGGTGCTTGCCGCTGGCGCAGTGCTTCATCACGGCCGGCGCGGCCTTGTCGATGCGGGCCACTACGTGCAGGTCGTTGAAGCTGGCCTTGCCCGCGCCCAGGCCGCCGCCGCTGGCCAGGTTGCCTGGCTGGGTGGCGCCCCATGAGAAGGACACGATATCGGTCCAGTCCTTGTGGTTGGCGTCCTTGGATTCACCGTTGGCGCCATCGATCTTCATGAACATATCCACTGCCACATCTGTCTCCTGGAGTTATGGGGCACGGTTGCGCCCCGACTTGTCAGCGCCACTCAGCCTTCGTTCTGTTTGAGCGAAGGCAGCTTGGAAACCAATCGCAGCGACACCGTCAGCCCTTCCAGCTGATAGTGCGGCCGCAGGAAAAACTTGGCGGAGTAATAGCCCGGGTTGTCCTCGATCTCCTGCACCTGCACCTCGGCTGCGGCCAGCGGCTTGCGCGCCTTGGTTTCCTGCGAGGAGTTCACGGGATCGCCATCCACGTAATTCATGATCCAGTCGTTCAGCCAGCGCTCCATGTCGTCGCGTTCGCGGAACGAGCCGATCTTGTCGCGCACGATGCACTTCAGGTAATGCGCAAAGCGGCAGCACGCGAAGAGATACGGCAGGCGCGCGGCCAGCTTGGCATTGGCCGAGGCGTCGGCCTCGTAGTAGTCGTGCGGCTTTTGCAGCGACTGCGCGCCGATGAAGGCGGCGAAGTCGGAGTTCTTCCGATGCACCAGCGGCATGAAGCCGTTCTTGGCCAGTTCGGCCTCGCGCCGGTCGCTGATGGCGATCTCGGTCGGGCACTTCAGGTCCACGCCGCCGTCATCGGTGGGAAAGCTGTGGCATGGCAGGTTTTCCACCGCGCCGCCCGACTCCACGCCGCGGATGGAGGTGCACCAGCCGTACAGCTTGAACGAGCGGTTCACGTTGGCCGCCATCGCATAGGCGGAATTGGTCCAGGTGTAGCGGTCGTGATTCGCGCCGTCGGTGTCTTCCTCGAAGTCGAATTCGTCGACGGGGTTGGTGCGCGCGCCGTACGGCAGCCGCGCCAGGAAGCGCGGCATCGCCAGCCCGATGTAGCGCGAGTCCTCGGATTCGCGCAGGCTGCGCCATGCGGCGTATTCCGTGTTGGTGAAGATCTTGGTCAGGTCGCGCGGGTTGGCCAGTTCCTGCCACGAATCCATCTGCATTACGTTGGGCGAAGCGCCCGCAATGAAAGGGCAATGCGCGGCGGACGAGATCTTGGCGATCTCGCCCAGCAGTTCCACGTCGGGCGGGCTGTGGTCGAAGTAGTAGTCGCCGACCAGGCAGCCGATGGGTTCGCCGCCGAACTGGCCGTACTCTTCCTCGTACACGCGCTTGAAGATGGGGCTCTGGTCCCAGCCCACGCCCTTGTGCCGCTTGAGCGTGCGGCCCAGCTCCGACTTGGACAGGCACATCACGCGGATCTTCAGAAGTTCATCGGTCTCGGTGTTGGTGACCAGGTAATGCAGGCCGCGCCACGCGCCCTCCAGCTGCTGGAAGTCGGGGTGGTGCATCACGCGGTTGATCTGTTCCGACATCTTGCGGTCGATCTCGGCGATGATGGCCTGGATGGTGCGGTAGGCGTCCGACGACAGGCCGACGCCGCTGTTCTCCAGCGCCTGGTGCGCCAGCGTGCGCACGGCATGCTCCACCGCCTCCTGCGCCTGCTCGGTCTTGGGCTTGAATTCCTTCTTCAGCAGGGCGGAAAGATCGTCCGCCTGCAGGGTCTCGACAGCGCGCGCGTCGGCGCGTTTGGCCACTGCGGTCATGGCATTCTCCGAAAAGCGATTCAAGCGGAAATCAGGCGGCCGGATCCTGCGCGGGGGCATCGGATGCGCGCGGATCCTCCTGCGGCTTAGGCGCGGCCGCCAGCGCGTTCATCAGCGCCGGATTCTTGAGCACGCTGCCGATCAGTTCCTCGGCGCCGGTCTTGCCGTCCATGTACGTCAACAGGTTCGCCAGCTGGGTGCGCGCGCTCAGCAGTTCATTCAGCGCGCCAACTTTGCGGGCTACGGTGGCCGGCGAAAAGTCGTCGATGCTCTCGAACGTGACGTCCACGTTCAGGTTGCCTTCGCCCGTCAGCGTGTTGGGTACCTGGAACGCCACGCGCGGCTGGATGGAGCGCATGCGTTCATCGAAGTTGTCGATGTCGATGTCGAGGAACTTGCGCTCGCCCACTTCCGGCTGCGGCGTTTCGGACTTGCCGGCCAGGTCCGCCAGCACGCCCATCACGAACGGCAACTGGATCTTGCGTTCCGCGCCGTAGATCTCCACGTCGTACTCGATCTGCACCCGCGGCGCGCGGTTTCTTGCAATGAACTTCTGGCCGCTTCCCTTCAGGCTGGTCGCCATGATGTCGTCTCCTCTTGTTGGTGCGGCGGCTGGCCCGCCTTACGGTTCCTGCCGGTTTGCTTCGGACCGCGGCAGCCATGCCTCGAACTGCTCCAGCCCCTGGGGCGCCAGATTCCTGATGATGTCGTGAAAGCTCATCGGGATGAGCTGCTGGGCCCGGCGGATGAGGTAGGGCGCGGGATGGCCGGGCTCGTTGGCCTCGAAGTAGGCGCAGACCTTGGACAGCATCGCCACGGCCTCGTCGCGCGATTGGATGGGCATGTCCCGCCAGCGCGGCGCGCCCTCGGCGGCGGCGGCAAGCGGCATGGCGGCGATGTCGCCGGCGGCCGGCGCATCGTCCGCGGGCATCGCGGCCGGCGGCGCGGGTTGAACGTCCCGCATTGCGTCCAGCACCAGGTCCAGGGTGCGGAGAATGGCGGCGTAATCGGGCGCCCAGGCGGCGCCCAGCTTGTCCGCCACGAGTTTCTGCATGCGCCGCAGCGCCTGGGCGGCCGACTGCAGCGCGTGCGCCTCGGCATTGCCCTGCGCCCAGGCCTGGCGCAAGCGCTCAACCAGGCGCGGCCGTCCGCCAGGATAGGCGTCCGCGTCCTGGCGGCTGCCATCGAGCAGCGCCTCGGTATCACGCAAGCTCAGTTGCCCGTGCACGCCGCTGACCAGGCTGGCCGAGCGCACGCTGCGCGCACAGCCCTGCATGTCGCCAAAGGCCGCCAGCGCATTCATGCGGGGCATGGGATCGTTTTCGCCGACGCTGTCGAGCCGCGGATGCACCGGCTCCCAATAGCGTTCCAGCGTATCGACGGCCAGCGCCAGGCCGTCGCTATAGCCGGGCAGGCCGCGGATCTCGGTCCAGGCAGAGGTCAACAGGCCGATGATGCGCAGGTCGCGGGTGCGCTCCAGCAGTGCGCGCGCCAGGCGTTCGACCTCGCGCCAGTCGGGCGGCTGCGCAGCAATGATGGTCGAGCCGAACTGCTGTTCGTCGCGACCCGCCGCGGCTTGCTGCAGTTGCAGGAAGTCGGCGTCGTATTCGAGGTCTTCCCCGCAGGGCAGACGTGAATCGAGTGTATTGAGGATGTCGGCGAATTCCATAGTCATCAGTTAAATGCCTGCTGGGATGCTGCCTGGATACAACCACTACGCTCCGCGCTGCTTCACGGAAGGGTGAATTCTAGGCATCTCTTTCCGCATGCAACGGCAACCTAACAACTACAGATTTTTCTTACAGATAACTAACACCCGAGTAAATAATTGAACACTTCTCTCCCTGCTGCATTGATTTTTAGACACAGACCTTACGGAATCCAGCCCGGCGCGGAAGGACTGTTACCGAAGCGTAAAAAACACAAAAGCATGTGAGAGCGCTTCTCGGGCGCTTTCGCCCCTGCCTACAATCGGCGCTCACGCTGGCGGCAAGACCGGCGCGCATCAGATCCAGAGACAGATTTCCCCGGCGCAGACCCGTTCGTGACGAGCCCTGCCCGCCCTTTGCAAGCGGCCCCATCGCGTGGCCGGACATCCCATTGCAGTCATCGCGACGCGCTTCACGCGCGGCCGCGAAGAAATCGAAAGCAGCACACGCAGCAACAGGCGAAGCATTCTCATAAGGAGACGGTGAGATGGACCGCAACGTGCCCAGCGAACGTGTCGTCAAGGCGCATACGCCCCTGCCGCCGGAACAACTGAAGTTCCGCGCCATGCACGGCGCCGAGAGCCTTTCGCAGCTGTACGAGCTGGAGATCGAACTGGTCTCGGAATCCTATTCGCTGGACATGAAGTCGCTGCTGGGCAAGCCGCTGACGCTGGAGATCGAAACCGGGTCCGCCGCGCCGCGCTATCTCAGCGGACACATCACGCGTTGCGCGTTGGTAGGTCGCGAGAACAACACCTCGCGCTACACCATCTACCGCGCCACGGTGCGGCCGTGGCTCTGGTACCTGACCCAGACCTCGGACAACAAGATATTCCAGAACAAGAGCGTGCCCGACGTCATCCGGGAAGTGCTGAAGGACTACGACTATCCCATCGAGTTCAAGCTGGTGGACAGCTACCGCAATTGGGAATACTGCGTCCAGTATCAGGAAACCGACTACGCCTTCATCAGCCGCCTGATGGAGCACGAGGGCATCTACTTCTGGTTCAAGCACGACAAGGGCAAGCACACCCTGGTCCTCACCGACGACATCACGCAGCACGAGCCCGTCTCCGGCTACGAGCAGATTCCCTATTACGGGCCGGACCGCATCACCATCCCCCGCGAAGACCATGTCTACAAATGGGAAGTGGCCGAACAGATCACGCCCGGCGCCTTTGCCACCACGGACTATCACCCGCTCACGCCCGCCGCCAGCCTGGAAGCCCGCCGCAACAACCCCGGCGCCCACGATCACGGCGATCTGGAAATGTACGAATGGCAAGGCGGCTACACCAACCCCGATGACGCGGAACACTACACCCGCGTGCGGCTTGAAGACCTGCAATGCCGAAAGGAGCAGAGCGCAGGCGGCTCCAACGCCCGCGGGCTGGCCACGGGCCATCTCTTCACGCTGCGCAATCATCCGCGCCAGGCCGAGAACCGCGAGTACCTCGTCGTCAGCACCTACTACCGGATCCGTGAAACAGGCTATGCCAGCGGCCAGCCCGATCCCGGCGACTTCGACCTGGAATTCGTCGTGCTGCCGTCCAGCACCCAGTTCCGCGCGCCGCGCGTGACTCCCGTCCCTCGCACCCATGGCCCACAGACCGCCACGGTAGTGGGCAAGGAAGGAGAGGAAATCTGGACGGACAAGATGGGCCGCATCAAGGTGCAGTTCCATTGGGACCGCTACGGCAAGAAGGACGAGAACAGCTCGTGCTGGGTGCGCGTGTCCAGCCCCTGGGCCGGCGGCGGCTTTGGCGGGATCCAGCTGCCGCGCGTGCGCGATGAAGTGATCGTCGACTTCATCGGCGGCCAGCCCGACCGCCCCATCGTGATCGGCCGCGTCTTCAACGCCAACAATCTGCCGCCCTGGGACCTGCCGGACAATGCCACGCAAAGCGGCTTTCTCAGCCGCTCCAAGAGCGGCACGCCCGCGACTGCGAACGCGCTCATGTTCGAGGACAAGAGCGGCAGCGAACGCATCTGGCTGCACGCGGAACGCGAACTGTGCACCGAAGTGGAGGCCAACGAGTTCCACTCGACCGACGAGAACCGCACCACCACCATCGGCGACAACGACACCACCAAGATCGGCGGCAACCGCGACATCAAGGTCACCGGCACCGACAAGCTGCACATCGAAAAGACGCGCGACGTGTTCGTGAAGGGACACGAGGAATACACCGTCAAGGCATCGCGCACGGTCAACGTGAAAGACGGCCTGATGGACGAGAAATTCGACAACGGCCTGAAGACGACGGTCGCGGCCAAGGGCGAGGAACGCGAGATCACGGGACTCTTCAAGGAAACCTTGAAGAATGGCGAGCAGGTCTACGTGAACGAAGGCGACTCGCTCCATCACGTCAAGACCGGCGCGCTCACCGAGAAGGCCAAGGGCAAGGTCGAGGTGCTTTCCACCGACGCGAACATGGACGTCAAGGCCAAGACCGCGATGCACGTGGAGTCCGAAACGTCCACCATGGATCTCAAAGCCAAGGGCAAGATAGACATGGAGTCGACAGGATCCACCGTGCTGGTCAAGGCCGATGGCAACATCACTTTAAAAACGCCCGCCGACGTCGTCATGGACGCCGCCAACGTCAAGGATCTTTCCAAGAAGAGCTGGCTGCAGGCCACGCCCTTCTCCATCGGCCTGGCGGTGGCCAAGGCGGAATTCGGCATGCATCGCATGGCGCTGTTCCGCACGACGGTCATGCTGAATACATCGTTCACCAACTATGCCATCGTCAGCAGTATCGGACAGGTAGTGTCCTACCGCACCACCGGCTCGAGTTACGCCTACGATGGTGTCAAGGCTGAACAGGTCCCGCTGCGCGCGTCGATGGCCGGCCTCTGGAGCATCATCTAAGGCCGCCATGTCCGACTTCATCGATGCATGGCCCGGCTGGGCCAAGTGGGTGTGGCTGGGCCTCTTGCTGTCCCTGGCGCAAGCGGCATACATGCTGTGGCGCGAGCGCCAACGCCGCGCGGCGGGACGCAAGCAAGTGCGGCGGCAGGACGGCTTGCGCGCCAGCGGACTGCCTGGCACCGCGCGGGTGACTGCGGCGCGCGACACGCGCCGCCGCATCGGCGACACCTTGTATTTCATCATCGAACTGGACCTGGAGGTCGCCGCCACCAGCGCCACGCCCGCCCTGTCGCGCACGCTCAGCGTGCCGCTGTCGCCCCTGCACCTGGCCGATTTCAGCGCTGGCAAGACCATACAGGTGCGGGTCGATCCCGCGACCCGGGAGGTTGTCGTGGACCAGGCCACCGGATAGCCATGAAGACCATCAAGCCGTTCCGCCTGGGCCTGCTTACCCGCCCCTACCGCTGGCAGCGCCGCGACGTGCTGGGCGTGGCGGTTTTCGCGCTGGTCGATATCGCGCAGGCGCCCACGTTGCTCATGGACCAGGAACTGTGGAAGCTGGCCGGCGCCGAAGCCGGCGGCCTGCTGGACCTGGCCACGCCCAAGCTATGTCCGGAGGTGCTGGTCGCGGGCCACGCCTACCCGCATGATCCCGCGAGTCCCGGCGCCTGCGCCGTGCGCCTGAAGGTGGGCGCGATCGACAAATCATTGCTGGTCTTCGGCGACCGCTACTGGCTCGATGGCAAGGCCACCGCCCCCCAACCCTTCGAGCGCATGCGTCTGGACTGGAGCCGCGCCTACGGCGGCCCCGGCTGCGCGGAGAACCCGCTGGGCATCGGCGCGCAGGAAGAAGACTTCAACGGCGTGCGCGTGCGCCGGCTGCCCAACATCGAGCACCCGCAGGAGCGCGTCGCGTCGCCCTCCCAGCGCGTCGCCCCCGCCGGTTTTACGGCCATGCCCATGGACTGGCCGCAACGGGCCGCGCTGCTGGGCCGCCAGTATGGCCAGCAGTGGCTGGAGCATGACTTCCCGGGTTTCGCGTCCGACATGGATTGGCGCTTCTTCAATGCCGCGCCGCCCGACCAATGGGGCCCCGCAAATTCGGCGCTTGCTGGCGGCGCCGACTTTGAGCTGTGGAACATGCACCCTGAACACGAGGTGCTGCGCGGCCGCCTGCCCGACTGGCGCGCCCGCTGCTTCGTCAGCCGCCAGACCGACGGCAGCGCGCTTGAAGAAGTCGCGCTGCGCCTGACCACGGCCTGGTTCTTTCCCGACCGCGCGCAGCTGGCGCTGATCTGGCACGGCGCGCTGCCGGTGCGCGAAGATGACGCCGCCGATATCCTGCACATCATGCCCGCGCTGGAACACGCCGGCCAGGCGCGCGACATGGCGCATTACCAGACGGTGATGGGACAGCGCCTCGAGACCGAGCTCGGCGCGGTCCATGCCCTGCTGGATGCCCAGCTCGTGCCGGAAGACATTTGCGGCGAGCTGCCGCAGGCGGCCATGGAAGCCACGGTCCAGCGGCCGTCGAACCGCAACCTCCATGCCGGCGCGGCACGGCGGCATGCCCGCGAGCGCGAATCGCTGCTCGCCCAGGGCCTGGATCCCGACCTGTACATGGTTCCCCTGGAGCCGGCGTCAAAGGCGCCGGACCTGGCCGACCTGCCTCAGACCATCCTGCGCATGCAGCAGGAGCTGGAAGAGGCCAAACGCCTGTCCGGCGGACCCGCCGCGCGCGCGCTGGCCGATCCCAACCTGCCGTCCATGGCCGCGGTCTCGGGCGTCGACGTGGACGCGCTGCGCAAGCTGGAAGATGACGGCAAGCTTCCCGCCGGCTTCGACCCGCGCGTGGTGAAGCGGCACATCGCCGACTTCGATGCCAACCCTCACGCGCAGGCCGAGCGCGGCGTACAGCAAGCCGCAGATTCGCCGCCATCGCTCAGCCAAACCCTGGGCCCGCAGGTGCATCAGGCCTATCAGCAATCGGCGCATCAGTTCGCGCCGCCCCCGCCCATGCCGCCGCTGCGCGCACGGCGCACGCGCATGAAGCTGGAAGCGCGCCTGAAGGGCGATCGCGATTGCCGGGACATGAACCTGACCGGCGCGGACCTGAGCGGCATGGATCTTTCCGGGGTCGACTTCCAGCGTGCCATCCTGGCCGGCGCCCGGCTCGCCGGCGCGCGGCTGGACGGCTGCAACCTCGCCGACGCCGTGCTGGCCGGCGCCGACCTGACGCGCGCCAGCGTGCGCGGCGCCGACATGTCGCGCGCGAACCTGGGCCGCACGCAATGCGTGCAGACGGACTTCACCGAAAGCCGCATCACGGAGACCATCTGGGACCATGCCAGCTGCGAGGATTGCAGCTTTGCCGGCAGCGTCTGGCTGCTGGGACGCCTGCATCAGGCGCGCTTGCGCGGTTGCGACCTGAGCGGCGCGTCATTCGAGCAATGGGCCGCAATGATGGCCGCCTTCGAGGATTGCCGCTTTCACGAAGCGCGCTTGAATCAGTGCGTGTTCATGCAGGGAACGATGGCGAACGCCGATTTCTCCCGCGCGGACCTGCTGCGCGTCAGCTTCATGGACGTGGAGTTTTCGGGCCGCCATAGCCTGGAGAACGCCACGCTCGATGGCTGCGCCTACGCGGGACGCGTAGCGCTTGCCGGCGCATGCCTGCGCGGCATGCAGTTCAAGGTGGGCAGCATGCGTGGCGCGATGCTCGATCGCGCCGACTTGCGTGGCGCGCAACTTGCCGCCAGTGACTTTTCGAACTGCAGCCTGCGGGAAGCAGACCTCAGCGGCGTGGCCGTCCCCGACACCCACTTCGTGCGCGCCGATTTCACCGGCGCGCGGCTGCGCAACGCCAACCTGATCAACAGCCTGCTCGGCAAGGCCATCCTGCTGCGCGCCGACCTGACCGGCGCCAACCTCTTTCGCGCCGATGTCGCGCAGGCGCAGATGGACGGCAGCACCGGGCTGGACGACGCCCATACCCAGGGCGCCAAGCTCTGGCCGGCCCGGCAGCCGGAGAACGCCGCATGAATCTGGACCAGTTGCTGGACCAGGTGCGCCACGGCGAGCCGATAGCGCACCTCAGCCTGGCGGGCCAGGACCTGCGCGGCCTGGACCTGGCGGGCGCGTTCTTCGATCAGGTAGATTTGAGCGGCGCCAGGATGAGCGGTTGCCAGTTGCAGGACAGCCAATTCCTCAACTGCGTGCTGGCTGGCGTGGACGCCGCGGACGCCAATCTGGATATGGCCCGGCTGTTTCGCTGCCAGGCCCGCGGCGCGGTGCTGGACCGCAGCCACGCCCATGGCGTCAGCTTCACCGAATGCGATCTGGGACAGGCCAGCCTGGAAGGGGCCGAGCTGCGGGAAGCGGCTTTCAACTCCACCTCGCTCGAAGCGGCCTCCTTCCGTTCCGCCCGCGTGGAGCGCTCGGTGTTCTCGCGCGGCGCGCTTGCGCGTGCCGACCTGTCGCAGGCCCGGATGAGCTACACCCTGCTCCACCAGCTGGACCTGCGCAGCATCGTGCTGGCGGGCGCCAGCGCGGAAAGCACCATGTTCATCGAATGCGATCTGACGGCGCAGGACTTCTCCTCGCAAGCCTACCCGCTCTGCCATTTCACCGACAGCCAGCTGGACGGCGCGGACTTCCGCAATGCCGACCTGCGCCAGGCCGGCTTCAAGGGCGCAACGCTGCGCGGCGCGCGCTTCGCTGGCGCGTCGGCCCCACAGTGCTTGTTCCCTCAGGCCGACCTGAGCGGCGCCGACCTGCAGGGCGGCCGTTTCGACGGCGCCATCTGGGCCGAGGCGACGCTGGACGGCGCGTCCTTGCGCGGCGCCAGCCTGTCGCTGTGCGTCTTCCAGCGCGCGCGCTGCGCCGACACCGATTTCCGCGGCGCCAACCTGACCGACGCCGATTTCTCGCTGGCCGACCTGGGCGGGGCCGACCTGCGCGACGCCACGTTCCTGCGCACGCGCATGCATCGCGCGTTGACGCACGGCGCGCGTTGGACGCAGCGCCGCGGCATCATCGAAAACGACGCGCCCCTGCTTGAAGCCGAACTCTGGTCAGCCGGACGCGCCCCCCTTTGACCCCACGCGGCATCGCCGCCCCCTCGCCGCACAAGGAGATCAATATGCTCGCAGTCTGCCAATTGCCCAGCCTGGCCGTGGGCGTACCCGACGTCTGCAAAACCCCGGTGCCGCCGGTGCCGCACATCGACACGGCGACGTCGTCCATGGGTATCCCCGTGGTCTGGAATGTATGGTTGATGGCCGCGCCCGTGCACAACATGGCCACGCTGATACCCGTCACGCTGGGCGATACCGCCGGCGTGGGCGGCGGCCTGATCTCGCAGACCTTCATGGGACAGTCGCGCTACATGACGGGCGCATTCACCATGCTGGTGCGCGGCGCGCCCATCGTCCGCATGACCAGCCTGACCCTGCAGAACACCATCAATGCGCCCGGCGTCAAGGTGTACTCGCCCCAGCCCGTGATGGTCGTGCTGAAGGCCTGAACAGGCCGTCAGCGACTACAGCTCGCCGTAGGAGTGCAGCCCGGACAGGAACATGTTCACGCCCAGGAAGGCGAAGCCGGTGATCAGCAGGCCCATCAGCGCCCAGTAGGCCGCCATAGTGCCGCGCAGGCCCTTGATCAGGCGCATGTGCAGCCAGGCCGCATAGTTGAGCCAGACGATCAGCGCCCAGGTTTCCTTGGGGTCCCACTGCCAGTACGCGCCCCAGGCGTCGGCCGCCCACAGCGCGCCCAGGATGGTGGCGACCGTGAAGAACGCGAAGCCGATCGCGATGGCGCGATACATGATGTCGTCCAGCACTTCCAGCGAGGGCAGCGCCGCTGCGATGCGGCGGCGTCCCAGCAGGATGGCGCCCACGATCACCGCGCCCACGCCGAAATACAGCATCCAGGTGGCCGACAGGCCGTCGGTGCGGAACACCATGGGCTCGGCGCACAACAGCACGCCCAGCACGAACAGCGGGGCCAGCTTGGCCCAGGACGTGGTCTGGCCGTGCTGCTTGACCAGGTAGGCAAAGCCCACCATGGCGGCCAGCGAGAAGGTGCCGTAGCCGATGAAGTTGGCGGGCACGTGCAGTTTCATCCACCAGCTCTTGAGCGCCGGCACCAGCGGCTGGATCTGCCCGGCATCGCGCGTGAACGAATACCACAGCAGGAACACCACGGCCGACGTCACCACCAGCATCACGAAGCCGCCCAGCGCGCGCGTGGCGTACTTGCGTTCGTAGTAGAGGTAGAACAGCGCCGTGATCAGCGCAAACAGCACGAATACTTCATACAGGTTGCTGACCGGGATGTGGCCCAGGTCCGGGCCCATCAGGTGTCCTTCGCGCCAGCGCACCAAAAGGCCCGTGACGCCGGCGAACACCGCGCCCCAGCTCAACGCCGTGCCCAGCCAGGCGGCCGTGGGGCTGAAGAAGCCGATCCAGTAGCAGACCATGGCCAGCGCGAACAGCGCGCACATCCACAGGATGGCGGATTGCGAGGAGAACAGGTACTTCAGGAAGAACACCTGCTCGGCGCGGGCCAGGTCGTTGCCGTACAGCATCAGCGCCAGTCCGGCCGCGATGGCACAGGCGACCATCAGGTGGCGCAGCGGACGCCACAACCAGCCCATCCAGGCCAGCACCGGCACGGTGCCGCACAGGATGATCTTCTCGTAATAGTCCATCGCGTTGCTGTAGCGGGTCAGCGCGAAGCCCGCACCCACTGCCAGCAACAAAAAGAAGACGACGTCGGTCCAGTCAGGCCTGCCGCGCTGGGCGCGGCCATCGCCGGTTTCGGACAAGGCGTCCTGCCAGAGCTGGTCCGGCGAGGCTGCCAGCGACTGCGGCGAGGAGGGATGCGTGGTGGTCGTAGTGGACATAGGAAACCTTAAGACCTCTTCTGGCGCAGCAGCGCCTGCTTGAAGCGTTCAAACTCCTGGTTGAAGTCGAGTGTACGCTTCTGGGACGTCATGGCCGCCAGGACGCTGCTGCCGCCGCCTTGCGGCTTGATCCAGATCCAGATGCGGCGGTCTCGAATATAGAACATCGAGAACACGCCCAGGACCAGCAGCAGGCTGCCCAGGTAGACGGTGTTCTTGCCGGGCGTACGGCTGACCTGGAACACGCTGGCCTGCACGTGCTTGAAGTCCGCCAGCGACAGGAACACCGGCGCCGGATAGACGGTCAGGTCCGACAGCGCGGCCACGGACAGGCGCGACCAGACGGCGGCGCGTTCGGCCTCCGGGCCCTCGGTGGCCACGGGCGGCAGGCCGGCGCGCTCGCGCTCGATGGCGCGCAGTTCGTTCATGCTGGCGCCGATCAGGCGGATCACCACGTCGGCTGCCCGTTCCAGGTCCTGCGGCGGCGTATTGGCCTGCAGGAACGCCGCCACGGCTTGCAAGCCGCCGGAGGAGAAGGTTTCCAGGGCGCGCTCGGCGGCCGTCTGTAGCGGCTGGCGATCCGTCCCCGCAGGGCTGTTGCGTTCCGCGAAGCGGCGCGCGGCTTCCTGGCGCGCCGCGGGGTCGGCCAGCGTCGCGCGCAGGCGCATGAATTCGGCGATCGAGCTGTCGTCGTCGGCCGGAATGCGCAGGTAGCGGAACGGCTCGGAGGCGTTGTTGCGCACCCCGGCCAGGAACACGGCGGCGCCGTCCAGCTCGACGGGCAACATGTAATTCTGGAATTCGTGGGCCTGGCCGGCGTCATCGATCAGCTTGTACTCGACGCTGGGGCCGACGTTGCGCAGGTTTTCGTTCTTTTTGCCCGCGGCGCTGCCGGATACCGACGCGACATGGTCGGCGAAGCTCTGGTTGCCGCCCTTGGGCGCGCCCCCGGTCAGATCCTCGACGTTGATGGGCCGCAGGGCCGTAATCTCGATGCCCATGCTGCGCGCGCCGCGGGCAGTGTGAGCGGTTACTTCGCTGGTCTTGCCCACCGTGCCGTCAACCGCGAAGGTAGCGGCGTCAGATCCTACTAGCGGGTAGCCTTTCAGCGTCACCGCGCTGCCGCCGTCGTCAAAACTGGACTGGTAGACCGTCATGCCCTTGAAGCGCAGCGGCTCGTTGACCTCGATGGTGGAGTCGAAACTCTTGCCGGTGTCCGGGTCGGTGACCTCGACCTCGCTGGCGAAGCGGCTGGGCATGCCGGTGGAGTAATAGTCGACCACGAACTTCTTGAGCTTCAGCGTGAAGGGCATGGGCTGCACCAGGGCGCCGTCGCCTACCATCACGACCGCCGTGCTGGCCTGACCGCCCTCCGGCACCAGCACGCTGGCGCGGAAACTCGGGTTGTCGACCGACAGGCGGCCGCTTTCCGGCACTTCCGAGATCAGCATGTTCTCGACGATGGGCTTCTTGCCGCCGAACATGACCTGCAGGCGCACCGGCAACTCGCTGTCCAGCAAGCCGCCGATACAGATGATGACCATGGCCGCGTGGGCGAACACATAGCCCAGGCGGTTGGCGCTGCCTTTCTTGGCCGCCAGCAGCACGCCGTCCGCGTCCTGGCGTTCGCGTACGGCATAGCCCAGCCGGCCCAGCAGGGATTTGAGGCCCGCGGCCGTCTGCGGCACGTCGGTGGGTTCTTCGGTTTCCACCCGGTGCGGGAAGGCGCGCAGGCTGCTGGCGCGCACGTGCTCGCGGAACGAACGGGCATCGCGCAGCATCTTGGGCGCGTTGCGGATCAGGCAGACCGAGGTCGACACGACCAGGAACCCCATGATCAGCAGGAACCACCAGCTGTTGTAGACGTGCCAGATGGAGAACTTGTCGAACACTTCGAACCAGAACGGCCCGAACTGGTCGATGTAATTGTTGGACGAGCGGTTCTGCTGCAAGACCGTTCCCACCAGGCTCGCCACGCAGATGAACATCAGCAGGCTGACGGCGAAACGCATCGAGCCCAGCAATTCGAAGAAATCGCCGGGCAGGCTGCGCAGGGAAGGACGGGAGTGTGTACGGGTCGAATTCATGAAAAAAGGGGGGCCGCGCTATCGGCTACCCCCCTCATAGACAACGCGCGGCGGAACCAGGTTCCGCTGCGCTGAGTTTGCAGAACGCGGACCAGCCGCGCGCGTGGCTGGCTGGCGCCTACCGCAGACCGGCGGCGTAGTCCGACACGGCCTTGATGTCGGCGTCCGACATGCGGTCCGCGATCGCGAACATGACGTCGTTCTTGCGGTCGCCGCTGCGGAACAGCTTCAGCTGCTCTTCAATGTACATGGGGAACTGGCCCGACAACCGGGGGTACTGGCTGGGAATGCCCGCGCCATTGGCAGAATGGCACGAGGCGCAGGCCGGAACCTTGCGATCCGGCAAACCGCCGCGCCAGATCTTTTGACCCAGATCAACCAGCTTCTCCTGGCCGGCCGTGGCGGGCTCCTTGAGCGGCTGCTGCGCCAGGTACAGCGCGATGTTCTGCATGTCGGCGGGCGTCAGGTTCTGCGCCATGGCCGTCATCGGGGTGGGATTGCCGCCCGCGCCATTGCGCACCGGCAGCTTGGCGCCAGGCTTGATCTGGAAGTCCGCCAATTGCTTGGCCAGGTACTCGTGGGACTGCGCGGCCAGATTGGGGTTCACCGGGATGGTGCTATTGCCCGCCGCGCCATGACAGGACGCACAGGCGATGATGCCCCTGGCCGCATCACCCTGGTCAAACAGCTGTCCGCCCTTGGCGGCATCTGGTTTTACCGGGCCCGCGGCGCCTTCGGCGGCGAAACTCGTAGTAGATAAGGCGGAGGCGCCGAGCAACAGCCCGCTCGCAACCAACATCCGGGACAGCACACGCTTCATGAAGACCTCGACGATCGCATCGATCAAGGCGCAAAAAGGCGCCCACGCCTGCCCGCACACCCTGGAATACCGTATCGAACCTGTTTTGCCTTCCTGCCTGCGATGTTGCTGCGAGCTTGCCGGATAAAGCGATCAGCAAGCCAAACAGTAAGCAAAAAAGACGGCTCCGCGCACGGGGACCACTGTTGCAAACGCCGGATTATACAATAGGGCTCGAAACCAACCGTATCCAAAGCCACCCGTGTCCCTCCTACATCGCGCCTCTTTCCTCACTTCCGCGGCTCGCCTCGACCAGTTGCCGGCCGCCGGCGCTCCCGAGGTCTGCTTTGTCGGCCGCTCCAACGCCGGCAAATCCACGGCCATCAACGTGCTGTGCAACCAGCGTCGTCTTGCCTTCTCCAGCAAGACGCCGGGCCGCACGCGCTTGATCAACATGTTCGGCTTGCCCGACCCCCTGGATCCGGAAGGCCACATCGGTTATCTCGTCGACCTGCCCGGCTACGGCTACGCCTCCGTGGCCCGCAACGAAAAGGAAAAGTGGGCCGACATCCTGGGCGGCTACCTGCGTGACCGCGAATCGCTGGTCGGCATCGTGCTGCTCATCGACATCCGCCGCGGCGTCACCGAACTGGACCGCCGCCTCGCCAACTTCATCGCCCCCACCGGACGCCCGGTGCTGGCGCTGCTGACCAAGGCCGACAAGCTGCCCTACGGCCAGCGCATGCGCACCGTGTTCTCCGTGCGCAAGGACCTGGCCGACATCGGCGCCTTGCACACCATCCCCTTCTCGGCGCCCGAACGCATCGGCCTGGAAGAGGCCGGCGCGCATATAGAAAACTGGATTTCACCCAAGGTCGTACCATGAACCCGCAGATCATCTCCCCTGAATTCCCGGTATCCCGCCCGCGCCGCCTGCGCCGCGACGACTTCACCCGCCGCCTGGTGCGCGAGAACGCCCTGACGGTCAACGATCTGATCTACCCCGTGTTCGTGGCCGAAGGCACCGGCCTGCAACAGGCCGTGCCGTCGCTGCCGGGCGTGGTCCGCTATTCGCTGGACACGCTGCTGCCGGTGGCCCGCGAATGCGTGGAACTCGGCATTCCCGTGCTGGCGCTGTTCCCCGCCATCGACCCCTCGCTCAAGACGCCCGACGGCATCGAAGCCACCAACCCGAACGGCCTGATCCCGCGCGTGGTGCGTGAACTGAAGAAGCAGGTCCCCGAACTCGGCATTCTGTGCGACGTGGCGCTGGACCCCTACACCAGCCACGGCCAGGACGGCGTCATCGACGACAACGGCTACGTCATCAACGAAGCCACCGTCGAAATCCTGGTCAAGCAGGCGCTCACGCAAGCCGAGGCCGGCGTCGACATGGTCGCCCCCAGCGACATGATGGACGGCCGCATCGGCGCCGTGCGCCGCGCGCTGGAAGCCAACGGCCACATCCACACGCAGATCATGGCCTACTCCGCCAAGTACGCCAGCGCCTTCTACGGCCCGTTCCGCGACGCCGTGGGCTCGGCCACCAACCTGGGCAAGTCCAACAAGATGGCTTACCAGATGGATCCGGGCAACCTCGACGAAGCCCTGCGCGAAGTCGCGGCCGACCTGCAGGAAGGCGCCGACATGGTCATGGTCAAGCCCGGCATGCCTTACCTGGACGTGCTGCGCCGGGTCAAGGACACGTTCCGCGTGCCTACCTTCGCCTACCAGGTCAGCGGCGAGTACGCCATGATCAAGGCCGCCGCCGCCAACGGCTGGCTGGACCACGACAAGGTCATGATGGAAGCGCTCCTGGCGTTCAAACGCGCCGGCGCCGACGGCATCCTGACGTACTTCGCGATCGAAGCCGCGAAGCTGCTGAAGAGCCAGCGTTAAGCGCTTGCGGCATCGCGGGCCGGGCCTGTACCGGCCGGCCGCGACGCTTGCCGCGGATCAGGTCTTGGCGGCCGCATTGCGGCCCGCCGCCGGCGCCCCGCGCCGCAATCCCAGCCAGGTTCCCCCCAGCACGCAGGCCAGCCCCGCGACGTGCGTGGGCGTGACGTGCTCATCCAGGAACAGGGCCGCGAACAGCAGGCCGAAGATCGGCAGCCAGTTCACGAACAAGGCGGCGCGGCTGATGCCCAGCCGCGCAATGCCGGCATTCCAGACGATGTTGCTGACGCCCGAGGCGATCACCGCCGAAAACAGCAGCACCAGCCACGGCCACCACGTCATCTGCCAGGTATCGCCCTGATAGGTCGCGGGCGTCAGCGCCGCGTGCACCACCAGCATCAGGCCACCGGCCAGGTACATGTACCAGAGCATGCCCAGCGGATCCATGCTGCGCGACATGCGTTGGATCACCAGCCCGCCGCAGACGAACACCAGCACCGCCACGAACACGATGGCATCGCCCCAGCCCGTCAGGCCGATCCGCGCGCCGCTGCCGACCACCACCATGCCCACGCCCAAGAGGCCCAGCAAGGCGCCGGAAATACGCACCAGCGTCAGCCTCTCGCGATAGAAGATGGCTGCCAGCAGCGCCGACAGCAAAGGGCTGGTCGCCATGATCAGCGTGCCGTTCGCGGCCGAGGACACCCGCAGTCCCGTCACCAGCGCCATCTGGTGCGCATACACCACCAGGAAGCCCGCCAGCGCGACCCAGCCCAGCTCGGCGCGGCCCAGCCGCGGAATGCGGCCCCGGCGGGCCTTGATGATGAGGGTGACGGTGATGAACGCGATGACGATGCGCACGGCCGCCAGGGCCTGCACATCCATGTGCAGCGTCAGGTACTTGACCGAGACGATGTTCAGGCCCCAAGTGGCCATGACGAACATCAATTGAAGATAGATAAGACCGGTGCGGTCCTGGCTTGCATCAACTGTCGGGGACGTCACGGGCGCCGGCCTGGAAGGAAAATGGGACGCGCCGCCCACGCGGCGCCGCGGACATGGTATCGCGCCTGGGGCCCGGACTCAATGCGCGCCGAGATACGCCGCCCGTACGTTGGGGTCGCGCAGCAGTTCCGCGCCCGAGCCGCTCAACGTGATGCGTCCGGTCTCCAGCACATAGGCCCGGTCCGCCACGCCCAACGCCTGGTTGGCCATCTGCTCCACCAGCACGATGGTCAGCCCGTCGTCGCGCAGCTTGCAGATCGCCGCGAAGATGTCCTGCACGATCAAAGGCGCCAGCCCCAGCGAGGGTTCGTCCAGGCACAGCAGGCGCGGCTCGCTCATCAGGGCGCGCGCCATCGCCAGCATCTGCTGCTCGCCGCCCGACAAGGTGCCGGCCAGCTGCTCGCGCCGTTCGCGCAGCCGCGGGAACAGCCGGTAGCCACGCTCCACGCCTTCGGCCACTGCCGCGGGGTCCCTGCGCCGGATGTAGGCGCCCAGCACCAGGTTGTCGTAGACGGTCTGGTCCGCGAACACGCCGCGCCCCTCCGGCGACAGCGCCAGGCCCAGGCCCACGCGCTGATGCGCCGCGACCTGCGTGATGTCGCGCCCATCGAAGGTCACGCGTCCGCCCTGCAAGGGCTCCAGGCCCGCCACGCCCTTCAGCAAGGTGCTCTTGCCCGCGCCGTTGGCGCCGATGATGGTCACGATCTCGCCCGCGCGGATCTCCAGCGACACATCGCGCACCGCCTGGATGGCGCCATACGAAATCTGCACGGATTCTAGTTTCAGCATCGTCTTGCGGCCTGTTCCTATGCCTATGGCCTGGCCTCAGGCCATGCCGGTTCCCAGATACGCCTCGATCACGCGCTTGTCCGCCTGCACCTGGGCGGGCTTGCCCTCGGCGATCTTGATGCCGTAGTCCAGCACAATCACGTGATCGGAAATCGCCATCACCAGATCCATGTGGTGCTCGACCATCAGCAGCGTGATGCCGCAGGATGCGCCGATGCGCACCAGCAGCTCGCCCAGCTCCGCGGTCTCCTGCGGGTTCAGCCCAGCCGCCGGTTCGTCCAGCAGCAGCAGGGTCGGCTCCGTCGCCAATGCGCGCGCCAGTTCCACGCGCCGCTGCAGGCCATACGGCAGGCTGCCCGCCGGCGTGTCGGCCAGATGCTCCAGGCCCACCATGCGCACCAGCCGATAGGCGTGCTCGCGCGCGCGGCGCTCCTCGGCGCGTGCGCTCGGCAGACCCAGCAGCGATGTCCAGAAGCCGTTCTTCATGCGGCTGTGGCGGCCCAGCAGCACGTTGTCCAGCACCGACAGTTCGCCGAACAGGCGCAGGTTCTGGAAGCTGCGGCCTATGCCCAGCTTGCAGATGACGTGCGGCCGCTCGCCCGCAATGTCCGTGCCCTGGAAGCGGACCACGCCCGCGTCTGGCAGCACCACGCCGCTGAGCATGTTGATAAGCGTGCTCTTGCCCGCGCCGTTCGGTCCGATCAGGGCGTGCACGTGGCCGCGCCGCAGACAGAAGGAAATGTCCTGCGCCGGCTTCACCCCGCCATAGGCCTTGGACAGGCTCTCGACCACCAGCAACAGTTCTTCCTGCGCCGCAACCGCCGGCTTGGCCATGGCCGGCGCCGCCACCTCGCTGCCGCCGCCTTGCGGCCGCGCATCCGCGACCCGCCGCGCGCGGCGCGAGAACAGACCCATCACGCCGCCCGGCATGAAGTACAGCGCGAACAGCAGCAACGCGCCGTAGAAGAAATGCTGCACCGACGGCCAGCGCGCCAGCATCGCATCGATGATGGTCAGCGCTATCGCTCCCACGGCCGGCCCCGCCTTCGAGCCCGCCCCGCCGAACAGCACCAGCAGCAAAATGAAGATAGACAGATTGAAGCCGATGAAATCCGAGTTGATGTACTGGTTCTGCTGCGCCACCAGCGCGCCCGCGATGCCGCAGGTCACGGCCGCCACCACGAAGGCGATGACCTTGGCGCGATACACGCGCACCCCGACGGAAGACGAGGCGATCTCATCGGCCTGCACCGACAGCAAGGCGCGTCCGAAGCGTCCGTCCAGCACGTTGCGCAGCAGCAGCTGCGTCGCCACGCACAGCACCAGCGCGAACCACACCCACTGTTGGTTGGTGAACGGGTTGCCGCCCCAGGTCAACGGCATGATGCCGAACAGGCCCGAAGGGCCGCCGAACACGTCCACCCATTCTGTGACGATCTTCTCCATGACGATGCCGAAAGCCAGCGTCACCATGGCCAGGTACGGCCCCTTAACGCGCAGCGACGGCAGGGCGATCAGCACGCCGAACACGCCGGCCACCACCGGCGCCGCGGCCAGGGCCAGCCACGGATCGACTTGCCAACGCGAGGTCAGCAAGGCCGCCGTATAAGCGCCGGCCGCAAACAAGCCTGCCTGGCCCAGCGACTTCTGTCCCGCATACCCCACCAGCACGTTCACGCCCGCCGCGCACAGGTAGTACACGCAAGCCATGAATACGATGCGCAGGTAGTAATCGTTGTCCACCAGGGCGGCGAATACGGCGAGCGCCGCCGCCAGCGCCACGGCGATCAGGGTCTGGCCGTGCCGCTTCATACCTTCTCCACCAGACGCTTGCCGAACAGGCCGGTGGGCTTGACTGCCAACACCAGGATCACCAACCCGAAGATCGCCACTTCACGCCATTGCGACTGCCAGAGGTTCACATAGGACTCCAGCAGCCCCAGCACGAAGCCGCCCAGCACGCAGCCGCGCGGATTCGACAGGCCGCCTATCATCGCGCCGGAAAAGCCCTTCAGGCCGATGGCCAGGCCCATGAATATCGAAGCCGACGTGATCGGCGCGACCAGAAAACCCGCCAGGCCGGCCAGCGCCGAACTGGCGAAGAAGGCTCCGGTCATCACTGCGTTCACATTGATGCCCATCAGGTTGGCGACCGCGGGATTGGCGGCCACGGCCCGCATCGCCTTGCCCAGCACCGTGCGGTTCATGACGCGGTCGAACAGCACCATCACCACCACCGCCACGGCGAGCAGCAGCAGTTCCTGGCTGCGCACCCCCGCGCCGAACACGCGGATCACCTCGTCGCCGAAGGGCGCCGGCACCGTGACCGGCGCGGGTCCCCAGACCGCGAACGCGGCGCTCTGCAGCAGGATGCCGAAGCCTAGCGTGCTCATGACCCAGGCCATGCCCGGGCGCGAGGCGAACGGCCGCACGCCGAACACGTACAGCAGCACGCCCAGCAAGCCCATCACCAGCACCGCCGCCAGCCCGGCCAGCAAGTACTCCCAACCACTCAGTTCCAGGCCTGTGAAGGCCGCGGTAGTGATCGGCTTGCCGGCAAACAGGAACAAGGCGCCTACCCCGATAAACGCACCCACGGACACGAATTCCCCGTGTCCGAAGTTGAGCGTGCGCGTGGTCGTGAACGTGATGCTGAAGCCCAGCGCCACCAACGCATACGCGCCCCCTACGGCTAGCCCGCTGACGAGCGCCTGCAACAATGTCGCCAACATGATGGCCCCTTATGCCTGTCGCTGTCCTGCTGCTACTTGGCGACGGCGACGGTCACGTCATCCGCGTAAGGCACCAGCTTGCCGTCCTGCCAGTGCGCCCACTTGTAGTCGCTTACCAGCAGCGCGTCATGCACCGTGGCCGAGAACGGCTTGGTGTAGGTCTTCATCGCGCCTTCGTAGGTGCCATCCAGGTTCTCCAGCGCCAGGCGCACCTTGTCGCCATCGGTGGAGTTCGCCTGCTTGATCGCCATGCCCAGCAGATTCATGCCGTCATAGGCATGCGCCAGAAAGCCGAACGCGGTGGGCGAGGTCATCTTGGCCGATACGCGGTCATACAGCTTCTGCTGCGCGGCCGTGCGGTTGTCGGTGATGGTGCGCAGGAAAAAAGGCTTTTCCGACAGCGTCTTGCCCGCCGTGTCGTAGAACGCGATGTTGTCCGCCGCCCACGAGGTCAGCGTCAGCGGGAACCAGTTGATCTTCTCCATGCTGCGGAACACGTGCGCGATCGGCGTGCTCTGCGCCCAGATCACCACCGTGTCCACGCCCGCCGCCTTCAGCTTGTTCAGCTGCGAGGTCATGTCGGTATCGGCCACGCCGAACTTCTCGACCGCGACGGCCTTGACGCCCTGCGCCGCGCCCACTTCCTCCAGGTCCTTGAGCGCGCTCTGGCCGTAGCCGGTCGTCTCGATCATGAAGCCCACGTTCTTGACCTTGGGATTCTTCTTCAGGTAGCCGATCACGCCATCGACCTGTTCGCGGTCCACCATGCCGACGCGGAACATGTAGTTGTCGGCGCCTGCGCGCATGGGCTTGGTGATGTCGGTGCCGGAACCGATGGCGCCCATGACGGGGATCTTCTTCTGGTTCGGGATGTGCTTCCAGGCGAGCGCGTTGCCCGAGTTGGTGGGGCCGACGATGGCCACGACCTTTTCGTTGTCGATCAGGTCCGTCATGTTCTGGATCGACTTGGGCGGCTGGGACAAGTCATCGCGAACCACCAGCACCAGCTTGCGTCCGAGCAAGCCGCCATTGGCATTGATGTCGTCGATGGCCGTGCGCAGGCCCAGCACCGCGGCCTGCCCGCTTTGCGCGGACGGCGAAGCCGACAGGTCGCCGTTGAAGCCGATCTTGATGTCCTGGGCATAGGCCTGCGCGCCCACGGCCAGCGCGCACAAGGCGGCCGCCTTGGACAAGGTGGAAAAAATCCCCGCTGCTTTCATCGTTGTCTCCAGTGTTTTTCAGATGTGCTGCACGTCGATGATTCTTCTTTCTGCCTCTCGCCCCAGGAGCCTGGCGCTATACCGCGAGGTAGCCGCCATCCACCGGCAGGGACACGCCCGTCACGTACTGCGCCATCGGCGAAGCCAGGAACACGGCGGGGCCCACCAGGTCTTCGGGCTGTCCCACCCGTCCCAGCGGAATGCGCTGCATGAAGTTCGCCAGCCGGGCGGGATCGTCCCGCGTGTACTGCGTCATCGGCGTTTCGATGACACCCGGCGCAATGGCGTTGACCCGTATGCCGTCCGGCGCGAGGTCGCGCGCCATGGCCTGCGTCATCATCTTTACGCCACCCTTGGACGGCGAATAGCCCAGGGTCGTGCCCACCCCGGCAAACGACGCGATGGAGCCCACGTTGATGATGACGCCGCGCGTGGCGCGCAACGCCCCCAGGAAGGCGTGGATCATGTTGAAGCTGCCGTTCAGGTTCACGTCCAGCACGCGACGCCAGTTCTCGGCGGCGCGCGGACTGTCTATGCCTTCGCGGATCAGGATGCCGGCGTTGTTGACCAGCACGTCGATCGGCCCCACTTCCAGCTGCACCTGCGCCGCGATCGCCGTGCATGCCTCGGGGTCCGTCACGTCGAGCGCGTGGCTCCAGGCCTCTCCGCCCGCGGCGATGATGGCGCGTGCCGTCTGCATGGCGTTATCGGCCTGCACATCGGTCGCCACCACGCGCGCGCCCGCAGCCGCCAGGCCCAGCGCCAATGCCCGTCCGTTGCCTTGCCCCGCTCCCGTCACCAGGGCAAGCTTGCCCTGCAGCAGCCCCGCCGTCGCGGCGCTCATGCGGCCGCCTGCGCGGAAGCGTCCGCGGCTTGCTCGCGCGCAGCGGCCTTGCCGGCGGCTGCAATGCTCTGGCCCGCGACGTAGCCGAAGGTCAGCGCCGGACCCAAGGTGATGCCCGCGCCAGGGTAGTTGCCTCCCATGATGCTGCAGGCGTCGTTGCCCACGGCGTACAGGCCGGGTATGACCGCGCCCAGCTCGTTCAATGCGCGGCCCTGGCCATCGACCTTCAGGCCGGCGAAGGTGCCGATATCGCCGATCATGACCTTGATCGCGTAATACGGCCCTTTCACGATGGGCGCCACGCAGGGATTCGGGCCATGCAGCGCATCGCCTTGATAGCGGTTGTAGGCCTTGCTGCCCTTGCCGAATTGCGGATCACGGCCCAGCGCGGCCTCGCGGTTGTACGCTTCGACCGTCTGGCGCAGGCTGCCGGCATCGATGCCGGTCTTCTGCGCCAGCTCCGCCACCGATGCACCGCGAGTCAGATAGCCTGTGTCCAGGTAGCGCTTGATGGGCAACGGGAACGGCGCCACGCTGCCCAGGCCATATTTGCGCAGGGTCTTGTGGTCGCAGATCAGCCAGGCGCAGGTCTCGCCCTGTCCCTCGCATGCGCGCACCATCTCCTGCACGAAGTCATGGTACGAACTGCCTTCGTTGGTGAAGCGGCGACCATTACGCGTGACGGCGATGACGCCCGGCTTGGCGCGGTCGATGAAGTGCGGCATGTAACCCGGGCTGCCGTCCTTGCGGGTCACCACGGACACCGGCACCCATGCCGCGGCATTGGGCAGGGCGGTATTGACCTGCCCGCCCGCGCTCTCGGCCAGGCGCAGCCCGTCGCCGCTGTTGCCCGTGGGCGATGGCGAATAGTGTTCCGTGCCGTTGGGTGCGTGCGCATACAGCTGCTTGCGGCGTTCGATGTCATAGGGAAAGCCGCCGGAAGCCAGTACCACGGCGCGCGCGGCGCGCACGCGCACGGTCGCGCCATCGCGCTGCACCACCGCGCCGCGCACGGCGCCATCTTCGATGATGAGCGACCTGGCCGGCGCGTTCAGCCACAGGGGCACGCCCAGCTTGAACGCGGAGGCGGCCAGCCGGCCGGCCAACGCATTGCCGTTGGTCAGCGTCATGCCGCGGCCATGCTTGGCCACATCCAGGAAATGCCGGCTCAGGCGCTTGGCCACGTACCAGGCCGAGGCCAGCGAGCGCGTGACTCGCATGAAATGCACGATCTCCTTGCCCGAGCCTAGCATCATGCCGAACACGGTCAACTCGGGCAGCGCGGGCGCCAGGTCCCTGACGTGGGCGCCGAGCTTGCGGCCATCGTAGGGCCGCGCCACCATTGAACGTCCGCCCTGCTTTCCGCCGGGGGCTTCCGCGTGATAGTCGGGGAACACCAGCGGCATGTCGAACTGCACTTCGGTGTTCGACGTGAAGAAGTCGACAGCGCGCGGCCCCTGCTCCAGAAAGGCATCCACGCGTTCGGCGTTGTAGCTGTCGCCGGCTTCGTGACGCAGATAGGCGCGGCCTTCGTCCGGTGTTTCATGGATGCCCTGCACCTTGGCCAGCGAGGTGCCCGGTATCCACAGCCAGCCGCCGGAACGCGCGGTGGAGCCGCCAAAGCGCGGCTCTTTTTCAACGATAAGGACCTTCAGGCCTGACGTTGCCGCGGTGATTGCAGCTGCCATGCCCGACGCGCCCGACCCGACCACCAACACGTCGCAGTCGTATTGACGAGAATCTTCCACGTTGTCTCCATACCCTTGGGGCGGCTTGCTCCCGATCGCGAAACCAGGGCAGCCTTCTTATTCTTTGGACTGTAGAGAACGCATTTGATAATGTCAATATGGTTCACGATTAGCGAAAGTACTAACATAGGCAACCTCATTCGATAAAAGAAAATGGCCACCAGACCCAGCTCCGGCAAGCGCAATGCCGATCACGCTCCCGCCTCGCCGCCGCGCAGACGCGGCATCCAGTCCATCGAAGTCGGCGGCAAGATCCTGCTGGCGCTGCTGGAACACTCGTCTTCGCTACCGCTGGGCGCGCTGGCGAAGGCCGCCGGCATGTCGGGCGCCAACGCCCACGCCTATCTCGTCAGCTACGGCAATCTGGGCCTGGTCAGGCAGGACCCAAACACCGGCGAATACGAG
The DNA here is from genome assembly GCF_014490035.1 of Achromobacter xylosoxidans. NCBI lineage: Bacteria > Pseudomonadati > Pseudomonadota > Betaproteobacteria > Burkholderiales > Alcaligenaceae > Achromobacter > Achromobacter xylosoxidans. The sequence goes on from NZ_CP061008.1 coordinate 6,652,884, forward strand.
TTGGGGCCGCTCGCGCTGCAGCTGGGGCTGGCGGCGTTGCACCGGCTCGATCCCATCAAGATCGCCATCCCGATGACGCGCGAGTTCGCCGAAAGAACCGGACAGACCATCGCCATCGCAGTGCTGGGCAACCTGGGGCCAGTCATCGTGCATCTGCACGAATCCAACTACCCCATTCACGTCAACATGCGCACCGGCACGGTCATGTCGCTGACCAACACGGCAACGGGCAAGGTGTTCGCGGCGCTGCTGCCGCCCAAGAAGATAGAAAGCCTGCTGCACGAAGACCATCTGCGCCTGGGCGCAGTGCCTTCATTGGGCAAGACGGAGAAGTTTGAACGGACCCTGCGCGAAGTCCGCCAGCGCGGCGTCGCGCGCGCCATGGGCGATCCCATTCCCGGCATCAACGGCCTGAGCGCGCCGGTGTTCGACTCGAACGGCAACGTGGTGCTGGTGATCACCGCCATCGGCGCCGCCGGCGTGTTCGACGTACGCTGGACCAGTCCGCTGATCGATGACATCAAACGCTGTGCCGACGCCATCTCGGCTGAACTGGGCTGGCAGAACCGCGACGTGCGCGCGACGCGCCAGAGCTAGGACCGGCAACGCGATATCGCCACGCGGCAAAAGGCCGCTGCATGGATGCATCCGTGCAGCGGCCTTTGTGTATTTCGAGTCAGCCTTGCGGCAAGGCTGCGATGCTCAATGCAGCAACACCTTGTCCAGCGATTCGGTGAAGCGCTTGGCATCCTGGAAGCCCACCACGCGCGCCTCGGGCAGCTCCTTGCCGCCCGGCTCGAAGAACATGATGCCGGGTGGACCGAACAGGCGGAAGCGCTTGAGCAGCGCACGGTCATCGGCGTTGTTCGCGGTCACGTCGGCCTGCACCAGCAGCATGCCCGACATGCGCTGCGCGACGCCCGGATCGGTAAAGGTGAAGCGCTCCATCTCGCGGCACGACACGCACCAGTCGGCGTAGAAATCCAGCATCACCGGTTGACGGCTTTGCGCCAGCAAGGCATCCAGTTCGGCGTTGTTGCGCACGCGCTGGAAATGCACTTCGCCGCTGCTGGCCGCCACGCCTGCGGGTGCATCGGCGCGCGCCGCAAAGTGCGACAGCGGCTGCAGCACGTCGCGTCCGCCGCTGGCCGCGCCGATCAGCCAGGCCGCAGCCGCCAGCGCCAGCAACAGGCCTACGCCCTTGCCGAACATGCGCGCGGCGCCCGCGCCATCGGGCAAGGCATCGAACGCCCGCAGCATCACCGCGGCAACCACAGCCAGGAAAGCCCAGCCCGTCATCTGCACCCAGGTCGGCACCACAGGGATCAGCATCCACCAGGCGGTCCCCAGCAAGAGCATGCCGAACAATCGCTTCACGCCGTCCATCCAGGGACCCGCCTTGGGCAGCAAGGCGCCCGAGGACGCGCCCACGATCAAGAGCGGCACGCCCATGCCCCAGGCCATTGCGAAGAGCGCCGACCCGCCCAGCACCACGTCCCCGGTCTGCGAGATGTACAGCAGTGCGCCCGCCAACGGCGCGGCCACGCAAGGGCCGACGATCAGCGCCGACAGCGCGCCCATCACCAGCGCGCCGGTGTAGCGCCCGCCCGGAATGCGCGCAGAGCGTTGCGACAGCCAGCCCTGGATGCCTGCAGGCATCTGGAACGTAAAGGCATCGAACATGGCCAGCGCCAACACGGCCAACAGGATGGCGAACAGCGTCAGGATCCAAGGCGTCTGCAGCCAGGCCGCGAGTCCCGCTCCGCTCAGTCCGGCCGCCACGCCCAGCGCGGTATAGACCACGGACATGCCCAGCACGTAAGTCGCGGCCAGGGCCAGACCGCGACCGCGCGACGGCCTGGCCTGCGCGGCGCCGCCCAACACGATCGAGGACAGGATGGGGATCATGGGCAACACGCAGGGCGTGAAAGCCAGCAGCAACCCCAGCACCAGGAACACGCCGGCGGTCTTCACCCAACCCAGGCCGCCCAAGGCGTCGGCCAGGCCGGTGTCGCCGGCATTGACCAGCGCGCCAAGGCCGCCGGATGCGCCGGATGCGGCTGCGGAAATACCTCCCGGTCCGGCCAGCGCATAGCCGCCGGCCACTGGCGTGAGCTTCACGCTGCTATCCATGGGCGGATAGCACAGCCCCGCATCGGCGCAGCCTTGCGCGGTCAGGGTCAGGGTGAAGGGCTGTCCGCCCGCGGCCACCGGCACGCGGATCGCCACGTCCTGGTGGAAGACCTCCATGTCCTTCTCGAAGGTCGGGTCGTACTTGACCTCGCCCTTGGGATAGACGGCCTCGCCCAGCTTGGCCGCGCCGATGGGACTGATGGTGATGCCAAAGCGCTCGCGGTACATGTAGTAGCCGGGTGCGACGCGGTAGCGCAGTTCCAGCATTTCAGGCGCCACCATCTCGGCGCTGAATACGAAGGCCTTCTCGGGCTCCAGGAACTCGGCCTCGGCGCGCGCGGCAGCCTGCCAGCCCAACAACAGCAGCATCATGGCCAACAGGGCCAACCACTGCCTGAAGAAGGCGCGCGACGCGCGGGACTCGCGCCGGAGCGCGCCGATACCGACTAGTTGCAACATCAGTCTCTCTTGTTCTGCGTGACGGCCGTCTGTTCACGCACCCAATCCAGATAGGGCGCCGCGCCGCCGATGACTGGCAGCACGATGATCTCGGGCACATCGTAGGGATGCATCTGCGCCAGGGCCTGCACTACAGCCTCGTGGCGCGCGTATGTGGTCTTGATGTGGATGGGGATTTCTTCCGCCCCTTCGACCTCTCCTTTCCACATGTAGATGGACAGGCCCGGCGCGCCAAGGTTCACGCAGGCGGCCAATCCGTCTTCGACCAGAACATGCGCAATCCGCTTGGCCAGCAGCAGGTCGGGCGCATTGCTGATGACCAGCACAACGTCGTCATCTCGCAACATGGAGGCTCCTCGGAATACCCGTATGGGATGTAACTCGGGGTATTTTATCGGTATTGCGGCCATCGTCCGGATCCGCCGGGCCAGAACGCGCCGCCATGCCACCCGCACCCACCGAGGCACGCATGTCCGATAACTGCCTGTTCTGCCGCATTGCCCGTCACGAAATCCCCGCGCACGTGATCCACGAAGACGAACGCCTGCTGGCCTTTCTCGATATCCACCCGGTGCGCCCCGGGCACGTGCTCATCATCCCCAAGCAGCACTATCCCTATTACGAGGACATGCCGGCCGACCTGGCGGGCAGCATCCTCAACCTGGGCCAGAAGCTCGGACGCCACATGAAGCGCCTGTATGACGTCGAGCGCGTGGGCTTCGCCTTCACCGGCATCCACGTGGCGCATGCGCACGCCCACGTCATCCCCATGCATCATCCGCAGGACGTCACGTCCACCCAGTACATCGAGCAGCAGGACCTGACCTTCAAGATGCCGCCCCAGCCCGCAGCCGAGGCGCTGGCCGCGACAGCCGCGCAACTGCGCGGCGAGCTGCACGCCTCGTAACGCGCGGCGGCCGCACAAAAAAAACAAGGGCGGGTCCGAAGACCCGCCCTTGTCGCTTATCGAGCTGCCGAAATTATTCGGCGCTGTCCTCAGCGGCTTCATCGACTTCCGGACGGTCAACCAGTTCCATGAAAGCCATGGGAGCGTTGTCGCCTTGACGGAAGCCCATCTTCAGCACGCGGGTGTAGCCGCCGTTACGAGCCGCGTAGCGCGGGCCGATTTCGGCGAACAGCTTCACCACCGCATCGCGATCGCGCAGACGGGCAAAAGCCAGACGCTTGTTCGCGAGCGTGGGCTCCTTGCCCAGCGTGATCAGGGGTTCGATGACGCGGCGCAATTCTTTCGCCTTCGGCAGCGTGGTCTTGATGGCTTCGTGGGTGATCAACGAAACGGCCATGTTGCGGAACATGGCAAGACGGTGACTGCTGGTGCGGTTGAGCTTACGCAAGCCATTACCGTGACGCATGATAAGTTTCCTTTGAATCTAAAGATGGCGTCAGCCATCGGGTTGCCGGCTCTTCTATCAACCTGCAATCAGGCCGCGGTCCGGTAGAAAACGGTGCATTTTACGACGGTTTCGCAAACTGGCCGGCGCAAGGCCGGCTGCCTGCGGGAACCGCCTCTTTTCAGAGGCGGCACCCTTTCAAGACTTAGGGACGCTCCAGGCCCAGGGGGGGCCAGTTTTCGAGCTTCATGCCCAGCGTCAGGCCGCGTGCGGCCAGGACTTCCTTGATCTCGTTGAGCGACTTGCGACCCAGGTTCGGGGTCTTGAGCAGCTCGTTTTCGGTACGCTGGATCAGGTCGCCGATGTAGTAGATGTTTTCGGCCTTCAGGCAGTTGGCCGAACGCACGGTCAGTTCCAGGTCGTCGACCGGGCGCAGCAGCACCGGATCGATCTGCGGCGTGCCGCGGACCGGGGCTTCGTACGAGTCGCCAGCGCCTTCCAGGGCGGCGAAGACCGAGATCTGGTCCATCAGGATGCGGGCCGACTGGCGCACCGCTTCCTCGGGCGAGATCACGCCGTTGGTTTCGATGTCCAGGACCAGCTTGTCCAGGTCGGTACGCTGTTCCACACGGGCGCTTTCAACCGCGTAGCTCACGCGGCGGACCGGGCTGAACGAAGCGTCCAGAACGATGCGGCCGATGGTGTGGGTGCGGTCTTCCGACAGCGCGCGCACGTTGCCCGGCACGTAGCCACGGCCCTTTTCAACCTTGATCTGCATTTCCAGCTTGCCTGCGTCCGTCAGGTTGCAGATGGCATGGCCGGGGTTGATGATCTCGACGTCGTGCGGCAGCTCGATGTCGCTGGCCAGCACGGTGCCCGCGCCGGTCTTGCGCAGAACCAGGGTCACTTCGTCGCGATTGTGCAGCTTGAAGACCACGCCCTTCAGGTTCAGCAGGATGTCGACGACATCTTCGCGAACGCCCGGGATGGTCGAGTATTCGTGCACCACGCCCGTCATCTGGACTTCGGTCGGCGCGTAGCCGGTCATCGAAGACAGCAGGATGCGGCGCAGGGCGTTGCCCAGCGTGTGACCGTAGCCACGCTCGAACGGCTCCATCACGATCTTGGCATGGTGCGTGCCGACCGGTTCGACTTCAATGGAGCGCGGCTTCAGGAAACCTTGAGTGGACATTTACTGTGTTCCTTTTCAATACCCTCGGCTCGTTACACCGATAAGGCTGATGGACAGGGTGAAACTTGAAACGCGGACGATGCGAAAAACACCGGCCGATACTTACCGCAAAGCCCGCTCCGCCTGAAGGCGAAAAGCGGGCTGCTGCGGGACGTGCAAACGGGTCGCGAGACCAGCTCGCCGGCGCCTTGCGAAGGTAGCGCCGGCAGGCCTGATTAACGCGAGTACAGTTCGACGACCATCGATTCGTTGATGTCGCGAGCGACGTCAGCGCGATCGGGGGCCGACTTGAACGTACCGGTCAACTTGGTCGTATCGACTTCCACCCACTGGGGGATGCCGATGCTGGTGGCCAGGTCGAGCGATTCCTTGATGCGGCCTTGCTTCTTGGCCTTTTCGCGGACCGACACGACGTCGCCAGCCTTGACCAGCATCGAAGCGATGTCAGCCGTGTGGCCGTTCAGTTCGATGGCGCGGTGGCTCACCAGCTGGCGAGCTTCGGCGCGGGTCGAGCCGAAACCCATGCGGTAGACGACGTTGTCCAGGCGCGATTCCAGCAGCTGGATCAGCGTTTCGCCGGTGTTGCCACGGCGACGCTCGGCTTCAGCGAAGTACTTGCGGAATTGCTTTTCCAGCACGCCGTACATGCGCTTGAGCTTTTGCTTTTCGCGCAGTTGCAGACCGTAGTCGGAAGTGCGGGCACCCGAAGTGCGGCCGTGTTGGCCAGGCTTGGAATCCAGCTTGCACTTGGAATCCAGCGAGCGGCGGGCGCTCTTCAGGAACAGATCAGTACCCTCGCGACGCGAGAGCTTGCATTTGGGTCCAGTATAACGAGCCATGTGGATTCCCTTTAGATACGACGACGCTTCGGCGGACGGCAGCCGTTGTGCGGAACGGGCGTGATGTCGGCGATGGACGAAATCTTGATGCCCAGCGCGTTCAGAGCGCGGACCGACGATTCGCGACCAGGACCGGGGCCCTTGATACGCACTTCCAGCGTCTTGATGCCGTACTCCAGCGCGACGCGGCCAGCCGTTTCAGCAGCGACCTGCGCGGCGAACGGGGTCGACTTGCGCGAGCCCTTGAAACCAGCACCGCCCGACGTGGCCCACGACAGCGCGTTGCCCTGACGATCGGTGATGGTGATGATGGTGTTGTTGAACGAAGCGTGAACGTGCGCGATGCCGTCCGAGACGTTCTTCTTGACCTTTTTGCGCACGCGCGAAGCGCCGCTGGTGGAAGCTTTCGCCATAATCCAGTTCCTCGATTATTTCTTCAGGGACGCAGCAGCACGACGCGGGCCCTTGCGGGTCCGGGCGTTGGTGCGAGTGCGCTGGCCGCGCACGGGCAAACCGCGCTTGTGACGCATACCGCGGTAGGTTCCCAGGTCGATCAAACGCTTGATCGAGAGCTGTACTTCACGACGCAGGTCGCCTTCAACCGTGAACAGACCAACATGTTCGCGGACGCGTTCCAATTCAGCGTCGTTCAGATCCTTGACCTTCTTGTCAAAGGGTACGTTTGCCGCTTCGCAAATCTTGCGAGCGCGCGTACGACCGATGCCAAAAATGGCGGTCAGTCCGATCTCGGCGTGCTGTTGCGGCGGGATGTTAATGCCAGCAATACGGGCCATGACTATTCCTTGAATAAATCTGTTGCGTAGTCGCTAACCCGAGTTAGCCTTGACGCTGCTTGTGACGCGGGTCGGTGCAGATAACGCGCACCACGCCGTGACGTTTGATAACTTTGCAGTTGCGGCAGATCCGCTTAACCGATGCCATTACTTTCATGGTTGACTCCTAATTTTCCGTAATCCGGTTCCGCTCATTTGGAGCGGAAAACTATCCTGGCTCGCGTCAGATCATAGGGCGTGAGCTCCACTGTGACCTTGTCACCCGGCAGGATCCGGATGTAATGCATACGCATCTTGCCGGAAATATGGCCCAACACCACGTGGCCGTTTTCGAGCTTGACGCGAAATGTCGCGTTCGGGAGGTTCTCAAGAACCTCGCCTTGCATCTGAATGACGTCGTCCTTGGACATTCTTTTGCTTACCGCATCGGCAAACCCGCGCCCTTGAAGTTAGCCTTCTTGAGCAACGAGTCGTACTGGTGAGACATCATGTAGGCCTGAACCTGCGCCATGAAATCCATCGTCACCACCACAATAATCAACAGGGACGTACCACCGAAGTAGAAGGGAACGTTCCAGCGCATCACCAAGAATTCCGGCAACAGGCACACCAACGTGATGTAGATGGCACCTGCGAGCGTCAGACGCATCAGGATCTTGTCGATGTAGCGCGCTGTTTGTTCGCCCGGACGGATGCCCGGAACAAACGCACCACTCTTCTTCAGGTTGTCCGCCGTTTCGCGGCTGTTGAACACCAGAGCCGTGTAGAAAAAGCAGAAGAAAATAATCGCGACCGAGTACAGCGTGATGTAGAGCGGTTGACGAGGCGACAGGGCCGCAGCCAGGTCGCTAAGCCAGCGCATGTTCTCACTGCTGGAGAACCAGCTCGTGATCGTGGCCGGGAACAGAATGATCGACGATGCGAAGATCGGCGGAATCACCCCTGCCATGTTCAGCTTCAGCGGCAAATGCGAGCTTTGACCACCGTAGACCTTGTTGCCGACCTGACGCTTGGCGTAGTTCACCGTGATCTTGCGCTGTCCGCGTTCCACGAACACCACAAAAGCGGTAACCAGCACCACCAGAGCCACGATGAACAGTGCCGAAAGCACGGACATCGAGTTGGTGCGGACCAGGTCCAACAGTGCAGCCAGCGCCGCGGGCAGACCCGCAACGATACCTGCGAAGATCAGGATGGAAATCCCGTTGCCCAGACCACGTTCCGTGATTTGCTCACCCAGCCACATGACGAACATGGTGCCGGTGACCAAGGTCACGACGGTCGTAAAGCGGAACAGCATGCCCGGATCGATCACCAGTCCCTGCTGGGACTCCAACGCTACCGAAATGCCCACAGCCTGCACCAGCGCCAGCACGACCGTGCCGTAGCGGGTGTATTGGGTGATCTTCCGACGGCCGGCTTCGCCCTCTTTCTTGAGCGATTCCAGCGACGGCACCACCACAGACATCAGCTGCATGATGATGGATGCCGAAATGTACGGCATGATCCCCAGGGCAAAAATCGAGAAGCGCGAGAGCGCCCCGCCCGAGAACATGTTGAACAGGCCCAGGATCCCGCCCTGGTTCTGACGGAACAAGTCCGCCAGCGCATCCGGGTTGATGCCCGGCACGGGGATGTGTGTACCCAAACGGTAAACCACCAGGGCGAGCACCAGGAACACGAGGCGGCGCTTCAAATCGCCGTACCGTGCTCCGGTTTTGCCCAATGCCTGCGCGTTAGCCACTCGTCACCTCGTGATCAAGCAAGCGAGCCGCCCGCGGCTTCGATGGCGGCGCGAGCGCCGGCCGTCGCGGTAATGCCCTTGAGCACGACCTTGCGCGAGAGTTCACCCGACTTGATGACCTTGGCGAAACGAACCGCCTGGCCAATCACGCCAGCGGCCTTCAGCACTTGCACGTCGACTTCGTCGATGGGCAGGGCTTGCAGGTCCGACAGACGGACTTCGGCGTACAGGTGCTGGCCGAGCGGGGTGAAACCACGCTTGGGCAGACGACGCTGCAGCGGCATTTGACCGCCTTCGAAGCCAACCTTATGGAAACCGCCCGAACGCGACTTCTGACCCTTGTGACCACGGCCGGCGGTCTTACCCAGACCCGAACCGATGCCACGGCCGACGCGGCGCTTGGCGTGCTTGCTGCCCTCGGCGGGCTTCAGCGAATTAAGTTGCATATCCGACATGGTGATTCCTTAGGCTTCCGAGACGGAAACGAGATAATCCACCTTACGGATCATCCCACGCACCTCGGGCGTATCGACCAGCACGCGGCTGCTGTTGATACGGCCCAAGCCCAAACCGCGAACCGTGTCACGGTGCGATTGCTTGGTACCGATCACCGAGCGCACGAGGGTCACTTTGATCTGCTTCTGAGCCATGATTTACCCCAGGATTTCTTCGACCGACTTGCCGCGCTTGGCAGCAACATCAGCCGGGGTCATGGAGGCGCGCAGGCCGTTCAACGTGGCGCGAACCATGTTGTAGGGGTTGCTCGAGCCCAGGCTCTTGGCAACCACGTTACGCACACCCATCACATCAAAAATAGCGCGCATCGGGCCGCCGGCGATAACGCCGGTACCTTCAGCAGCGGGCGAGATCAGCACGGTAGCGGCGCCATGCTTGCCAACCACGGTGTGGTGCAGCGTGCCGTTCTTCAGAGCGACCTTGAACATGCCACGACGGGCCTGTTCCATAGCCTTCTGAACGGACACCGGCACTTCACGCGCCTTGCCCTTACCCATGCCGATGCGGCCATCGCCATCGCCAACCACGGTCAGCGCGGCAAAGCTCATGGTGCGACCACCCTTGACCACTTTGCTCACGCGGTTGACCGCGATCATCTTTTCGCGGAGGCCGTCATCGTTCTCTTTTTCCGCGGCGTTCTTGCCTTGTACTTTAGCCATTTGACAGATCCTCGCTTAGAACTTCAGGCCGGCTTCACGCGCGGCATCGGCCAGCGCTTTCACGCGGCCATGGTAACGAAAGCCCGAGCGATCGAAAGCGACCAGTTCGATACCGGCAGCCTTGGCCTTTTCGGCCACGCGCTTGCCAACCAGCGACGCAGCGGCTTTGTTGCCGCCCTGGCCGGTTTGGCCGGCCAGTTGCGCGCGCACTTCGGCTTCGACCGTCGAGGCGCTGACCAGAACGCGATCGCCTTCCGGCGAAATGATGTTGGCGTAGATGTGCTGGTTCGAGCGGAAAATCGAGAGGCGATGAACGCGCAGCTCGTTGATCTTCCGGCGGGTCGGAACCGCACGACGCAAACGGGAAACTTTTTTGTCCATGATTCGTCCTTGCGTGCGCCGTTATTTCTTCTTGGTTTCTTTGATGACGACGCGTTCGTCCGAGTAACGCACGCCCTTGCCCTTGTAGGGTTCGGGTTCGCGGTACGCGCGGATTTCAGCGGCCATCTGACCGACGACTTGCTTGTTGGCGCCCTTGATGACGATTTCCGTCTGGGTCGGGCACTCGGCCTTGATACCGGCCGGCAACTGGTGCAAAACGTCGTGCGAGAAACCGAGCTGCAGCTTAACGGCGTCGCCTTGGATCGATGCGCGGTAACCCACGCCGACCAGGGTCAGCTTGCGCTCGAAGCCCTTGCTCACGCCCGTGACCATGTTGGCCACCAGAGCGCGCACGGTACCCGACATGGCGTTGGCGTGACGGCTGTCGTTGGCGGCGGCAAACGTGAGCTTGCCATTGTCCAACGCAATCGTGACGTCGCCGGTCAGGGCTTGGGTCAGGGAGCCCAGCGGGCCCTTGACGGTGATCTGATCCTGCTGGATGTTGGCTTCAACACCCTTGGGCAGTTCGACCGGATACTTAGCGATACGTGACATTCGAATTTCTCCTTAGGCCACGTAGCACAGCACTTCGCCGCCGACGCCGTTGGCGCGAGCCTTACGGTCGGTCATGACGCCGCGCGAGGTCGAAACGATAGCCACGCCCAGGCCGTTCATGACCTGAGGAATGCTGGTACGGCCCTTGTAGATACGCAGACCGGGGCGCGAAACGCGTTCGATGCGCTCGATGACCGGACGGCCAGCGTAGTACTTCAGGGTGATCTCGAGCTCAGGCTTGGCCTGGGTGCCCTTGATTTCAAAGCTGTCGATGTAGCCTTCGTCCTTCAGCACAGCGGCAATGGCCGCCTTCAGCTTCGAGGAGGGCATGCTCACCGTAACTTTGTCCACTTGCTGCGCATTGCGAATGCGGGTCAGCATATCGGCGATGGGATCGCTCATGCTCATATTGTTTCTCCTACCAGCTGGCCTTGGTGATGCCGGGGATTTCACCCTTCATCGCCATTTCACGCAGTTTGTGGCGCGTCAGGCCGAACTTGCGGAACACGCCGCGCGGACGACCGGTGACCACGCAACGGTTACGTTGACGCGTCGGGTTGGCATTGCGCGGCAGCTGTTGCAGCTTGAGCCGAGCTTGGTAACGTTCTTCGTCGGTCTTCGACTGGTCGTCGATGATCGCCTTCAACTCAGCGCGCTTGGCGGCGAACTTGTCAGCCAGCTTGGCGCGCTTGATGTCGCGATTGATGAGGGAAAGTTTAGCCACGTCATCAGCCCCTTAGTTACGGAACGGGAAGCTGAAGGCCGTCAACAGCGCCTTGGCTTCTTCGTCGGTCTTCGCGGTGGTGGTGATGCTGATGTTCAGCCCACGCAGCGCGTCGATCTTGTCGTACTCGATTTCGGGGAAAATGATCTGCTCTTTCACCCCGATGTTGTAGTTGCCACGGCCGTCGAACGCACGACCCGAGATGCCGCGGAAGTCGCGCACGCGAGGCAGCGCAACCGCCACCAGGCGATCCAGGAATTCGTACATGCGTTGACCGCGCAGCGTGACCATGCAACCGATCGGGTAGTTTTCGCGGATCTTGAACCCGGCGATAGCCTTCTTGGTCTTCGTCACGACGGGCTTCTGGCCGGCGATCTTGGTCAGGTCGCCAACAGCGTGCTCAATGACTTTCTTGTCCGACACCGCTTCCGACACACCCATGTTCAGGGTGATCTTGGTGATGCGCGGCACTTCCATCGTGCTCTTGTAGCCAAACTTGGCTTGCAGGTCGGCAGCGACCTTGCTCTTGTAGAGATCTTGCAAACGAGACATGTCTATCGCCCCTTACGCCTTGGCGCCGACAACGGCACCATTGGAACGGAACACGCGAACCTTGCGGCCTTCGACTTCTTGCACGCCCACGCGGTCGCCGCGGCCGGTGGCCGGGTTGAACAGCGCGACGTTCGAGATGTGAATCGGCATGGTCTTTTCGACAATCCCGCCCGGGTTGTTAGCCATCGGGTTGGCTTTCACGTGCTTCTTGACGACGTTGACGCCTTCGACCAGAACGTGGTCGGCATCGACGCGCGCCAGCACGGTACCGCGACGCTTCTTGTCGCGGCCGGTCAGGACGATGACTTCGTCGCCTTTACGAATGTTGTTCATCGTAGGGCTCCTTACAGCACTTCCGGGGCCAACGACACGATCTTCATGAACTTCTCGGTACGCAGTTCACGCGTAACGGGTCCGAAGATGCGGGTGCCGATGGGCTCCAGCTTGGCGTTGAGCAACACGGCGGCATTGCCACCGAAACGAATCAGCGAACCGTCTTTACGGCGCACGCCCTTGGCGGTACGAACCACCACGGCATTGTAAATTTCGCCTTTCTTGACGCGTCCGCGCGGAGCCGCATCTTTGACGCTCACCTTGATGATGTCGCCGATACCGGCATAACGGCGCTTGGAGCCACCGAGCACCTTAATGCACATGACATGACGCGCACCAGTGTTATCGGCCACATCCAGCGTGGTCTGCATTTGGATCATGATTTTTCCTGTTCCAACTTAACTGGAAATACGGTTTTCCCAACAAGGGAACACTGCAATTCCTGCCAGTTTTGGTCCCGTCAGGTCTGCCGCCCTGCTTTAGTGTTGGCATGTCTGGAGCTTTCGCCCTACTCACGCAACTGGTTGGCAACGCAACGACCCTGGGTTGAAATCCTGCGGGTATTCCCCCAACACGTCGGGCTAACCTGCATAGGCGCGGGCCAACTCGATCGACAATCTGGGAAAGCTGATAATTCTAACGTGGTTAATTTTTGAGCGCAAGCACTTTGTGTGGATAACCCACAAAAGCCACGCTTTCCCCGTGACCGGGGTGGACCTAGGCTATCTGCCCCCTATTTCTGGCGGTAGTAGCCCTTTTCCCAGGCATCGTGGTTGGCCTTGCCGCGACGGATCTCGTCCGTGAACGGGGCGGCCATGAGCACCAGGCGGTTAAGCCATTTTACCGGAACGCGGCAGGGGCGCTCGAAGTCCACGAAGAGCACGGCGCGCAGTCCGGCGGTGTCGTTGTGGACCTGATGCGGGTAGAGGTCGTCGAACACCACCGCCCGCCCTTCCCGCCAACTGTAACGCTCACCTCCGACCTCGATCCAGCATTGCTCGGCCGGTTCCGGCACCACCAGTCCCAAGTGCAGGCGCAGGACGCCGTTGTACGGACCCGTGTGCAGGGGGATGCGCTTGCCGGCCTCCAGGATGGAGAAGAACGCCGTACGGATACCAGGGATTCCCTGCAGCGCCCGGGCAGTCGCCGGGCAGCGCGCCAGATTGCGCTCGGAGCGCAGGCCGTAGCCCATGAAGACGAAGGTCTTCCATTGATCGTCCGAGGTGATCTGGCCCACGTCGGGGGAGATCTCATGGAAGGCGGGCAGATGCTGGCGCTCGGAGAGCAGGCCGGCCAGCTCGGCGCGGATGGCGGGCGCTTCTGCCTCGAGCGCGGCGACCCAGGGGAACTGGCTGTTGTCGAAAATGGGACGGTCGCCGACCAGCGAGGCCTGGGCGATGCGGTTGCGCAACCAGTCTATGAAGCGGAAAAAGACGCGCGAGTAGAAACTGGGCTTGCTGGGCGGACGCGCATCGACGGGTTGCACAATAATTAGCCCGATAGACAGCCAAAGATGCACCATTTTGTCCATGCCGGCGCGCGCATGCAAGACTTGCGCCGACATATTGGCTCCAATGCGCGGCCGGGCATTGGCCCTCCCCGCCGCCGACAAGCTGGTTTAGACTGGCGTGGGCGACAGTGATCGCTATCCACTCCTATTTCGCAAGGGAAGACAGGCATGTATGAACAGTTGGCGCTGTATATCGACGGCGAATTCGTCGCCGGAGAGGGCAGGCGCACCCAGGACGTCATCAACCCGGCCACGCTGGAAGTTCTCGGCCAGCTGCCCCACGCCACCGAAGCGGATCTGGATCGGGCGCTAGCCGCCGCCCAGCGCGCGTTCGAGTCGTGGAAGAAATCCTCTCCCATGGACCGCTCGGCCATCCTGCGCAAGGTCGCGACGCTGTCGCGCGAACGCGCCCAGGAAATCGGCCGCAACATGACGCTGGACCAGGGCAAGCCGCTGGCGGAAGCCGTGGGCGAAGTCACCTCCTGCGCCGAACACGCCGACTGGCACGCCGAGGAATGCCGCCGCATCTACGGCCGCGTGGTCCCGCCGCGCAATCCTGACGTGCGCCAGATCGTGGTGCGCGAACCGATCGGCGTCTGCGCTGCCTTCACGCCCTGGAACTTCCCGTACAACCAGGCCATCCGCAAGATCGCCGCCGCCATCGGCGCCGGCTGCACGGTGGTGCTGAAGGGCCCCGAGGACTCGCCCAGCGCCGTCATGGCCATTGCCCGCATGTTCCACGACGCCGGCCTGCCCAAGGGCTGCCTGAACATCGTCTGGGGCGAACCCGCCAAGATCTCCGACTACCTGATCCGCTCGCCCATCGTGCGCAAGGTGTCGTTCACCGGCTCCGTGCCGGTGGGCAAGCAGCTGGCCGCGCTGGCCGGCGCCCACATGAAGCGCGTCACCATGGAACTGGGCGGCCACTCGCCCGTGCTGGTGTTCGACGACGCCGACATCGACCGCGCCGCCACCATGCTGGCCAAGTTCAAGATCCGCAACGCCGGCCAGGTGTGCGTGTCGCCGACCCGCTTCTATGTCCAGAACGGCGCCTACGAGCAGTTCCTCGCGCGCTTCTCGGAAGTGCTGAAGAACATCAAGGTCGGCGACGGCCTGGAAGCCGGCACCGACATGGGTCCGCTGGCGCACGAGCGCCGCGTCCCCGCCATGAGCGCCTTCATCGACGACGCCAAGAAGCACGGCGGCAAGGTGGTGGTCGGCGGCGGCCCGCTGGACCGCAAGGGCTTCTTCTTCGCCCCCACGGTCGTGACCGAAGTGCCCGACAACTCCATGCTGATGACCGAGGAACCCTTCGGCCCGGTCGCGCCGGTGGTCCGCTTCACGGATACCGATGAAGTGCTGCGCCGCGCCAACAGCCTGCCCTTCGGCCTGTCGTCCTACGTGTTCACGAACTCGCTGCAGACGGCCACCAAGGTCTCCAACGGCCTGGAAGCCGGCATGGTCAACATCAACCACTTCGGCAGCGCCCTGGCCGAGACGCCCTTCGGCGGCATCAAGGACAGCGGCATCGGCAGCGAAGGCGGCCTGGAAACGTTCGACGGCTACCTGGTCACGAAATTCATTACGCACATCTGACCTGGCAGTGACAAAAAAGCCCCGCAGGATTTTGCGGGGCTTTTTTTATGCCTCACGCCGGGGGAACCGGGCCGGGCAGTTCGCGGCAAAAGGCCGCTCAGGAACTTGCCCGCAGGTCGCGCGGCGTCATGCCGAAGCGGCGCTTGAACAGGCGGCTGAAATGCGAGGGGTGCGAGAAGCCCACCTGATAGGCCAGTTCGGCAATGCTGCGGTGGCTGTGCTGCGGGTTCAACAACAGTTCGCGGCACTTGTCGAGCCGCTGGTCGAAGATGAAGGATTCCACCGACAGGCCACCCGCACGCGCGATGCGGTGCAGATAGGCCACCGACAAGCCGCAGCCCTGCGCCACCTGCTGCGGCGACAGGGCCGGATCCGCCAGAT
Source organism: Achromobacter xylosoxidans (assembly GCF_014490035.1). Taxonomy (NCBI): domain Bacteria; kingdom Pseudomonadati; phylum Pseudomonadota; class Betaproteobacteria; order Burkholderiales; family Alcaligenaceae; genus Achromobacter; species Achromobacter xylosoxidans. The sequence goes on from NZ_CP061008.1 coordinate 6,668,604, forward strand.
GCTGGCGGATGTAGGCCAGCGCGCGCTGCCGATGCGCCAGCGTGACGCTGCTGTCCGACTCCGACACCTGCCCCTGGCCTGACTGCACCAGGAACAGCACGATCAGGTCGATCAGGCGTTCGCCCAGTTCCGCCGCTTCGACATCCGACCAGCCGTCCACCCCTTTGAACAAGTGGTCCATGTAGCTGGCCAGCAAGGCGCCTCGCGGCGAACCGTCATCGACGCGCAGCTTGTAGAAGGCGCCGACGCGGGAATCGCGCTGCAAGAGCGCACTGCGCGGAAAGGACACGCTCAGGCTGCGGTAGCCCGCCGCGCCCTGCGCCGTGGCCTGGTAGGGCAGGCTCTGGTTCATCAGATAGACGCAGCCGGGTTCGACCTGGAACTCTCGCCCCTGCTGCTGCACTGCCAGGGGTCCCGCCAGCGGCAGACCAAAGGTATAGAACTCCTGATCCAGGCGCGACACGTTGCCGGCGGTGCGCTCCAGCTTCTGCCCCTGGTAATGGAGATCGTTGAACTGCAGGCTGCCCCGCCGCGCATAGCGCACATGTCCGGCGAAGCTGTCGGGCCCGCCGCCATGCACCTCGAAGGGACCGAACGCGTGCGACAACGCCGCGCGCCATTCGTCGCGCCGGTCAGCGCCAGCGCTGGCCGAAATGGCGAATTCCGTATCGGACATGGTTCGGTCTCCTTGGACGCCTGCGCCGCGGCCGGGCGCTCGTGATCCTGCGTCTACATATTCTTGACTCACCCTGCTGCGGGGCGTCTGGCGCCTTGAAGGCGCGCTTGGCGCAAGTCTATATTCAGCCCGATAAGCACACAACCTGGACAACCCGGGAGGAGACTCATGGCACCAGCGCCCGCACCAGCCGGCCGCCACGCGCCGGCTTCGCGCTATTTGCGCTGCGCAGGCCGCGAGCTGCATTACACCGAATGGGGCGCGGCGGACGCGCCCCCCATCATCATGTGGCATGGGCTGGCACGCACCGGCCGCGACTTCGACGATCTGGCGCAAGCGCTCGCCGGCGACTACCGCATCATCTGTCCGGACGCGATCGGCCGGGGCCTGTCGCAATGGAGCCCCGACCCGGTCGCCGAGTACCAGCTGGACTTCTATGCAACGCTGGCCCGCGCCCTGGCGGACGGGCTGTCGCTGGACCGCGTGCGCTGGGTGGGGACGTCCATGGGCGGCGCCACCGGCATGCACGCTGCCGCCACCACCTTGCGCGACCGGATCTCGCACCTGGTCGTCAACGACATCGGGCCCGAACTGCCGCAGGCCGCCATCGACCGCATCGTGGCCTATGTCGGCGCGCCGCCGGCCTTCGATACGGTCACGGAGCTGGAAGCCTGGCTGCGCGTCGCCTACAAGCCCTACGGCTGGCAAAGCGACGAACAATGGCGCCGGATGGCCGAAACATCCGTACGCCGGCTGCCGGACGGCCGGATCACACTGCACTATGACCCGGCCATCGTCGGCCAGTTCAACGACCATCCCGCCGATTACGACCGCTGGAGCGGCTACGACTCGCTGCGCATGCCGCTACTGCTGCTGCGTGGCGCTGATTCGGACCTGCTGCTGCCCGAGGTCGCCGACGCCATGACCCGCCGCGGGCCGCGCGCGCAACGCATCGACTTCCCCGATTGCGGCCACGCCCCCGCCCTGAACGTCGCTCCCCAGATCGACGCCATCCGCCTATTCCTTGCCACGCCGGATCACACGGCGGCTGACCGCCCCCAATAACAGGAGACTCCCATGAAACGCGTCCTGCTCGCCGCGCTCGCCGGCCTCTGCATGAATTCCGCCATCGCGGCGAAAGACTTCGTCGTGGCCCACGTCTACGACAAGACCGGTCCGCTGGAGGCCTACGCCAAGCAAACTCAGAACGGCCTGATGCTGGGGCTGGAATATGCGACGCAAGGCACCATGACGGTCGCCGGGCGCAAGATCCGCGTGATCGAAAAGGACAACCAGGGCAAGCCCGACGTGGCGCGCGCCCAGCTGGCCTCGGCCTATGCGGACGACAACGCCGACATCGCCGTCGGCCCCACCTCGTCCGGCGTCGCGCTGGCCATGCTGCCCATCGCCGAGGAATACGAAAAGATCCTGCTGGTCGAGCCTGCCGTGGCGGATTCGATCACCGGCGACAAGTGGAACAAGTACATCTTCCGCACCGGCCGCAACTCGTCGCAGGACGCCATCGCCAATGCGGTCGCCTTCGACCAGGCCGGCACGTCGATCGCCATGCTGGCGCAGGACTATGCCTTCGGCCGCGACGGCGTGAAGGCGTTCAAGGGCGCCTTGAAGAACGCCAAGATCGTGCACGAGGAATACCTGCCGGCCAACGCCACCGACTTCACGGCTGGCGCGCAGCGCCTGTTCGATGCGCTCAAGGACAAGCCGGGCCGCAAGATCATCTTCATCCTGTGGGCGGGCGCGGGCAATCCGTTCAAGATCGCCGATCTGGATCCCAAGCGCTTCGGCATCGAGATCGCCACCGGCGGCAACACGCTGGCCGCGATGACGCCGCTGAAATCGCTGGCCGGCATGGAAGGCGCCACCTATTACTACTACGGCATTCCCAAGAATCCGATCAACGACTGGCTGGTGGCCGAACACCAGAAGCGTTACGGCCAGCCGCCGGACTTCTTCACCGCGGGCGGCATGGCCTCGGGCATCGCGATCGCCACCGCGCTGGCCAAGACCAACGGCAATTCCGATACCGACACGATGATCAAGGCCATGGAAGGCATGAGCTTCGAGACGCCCAAGGGCAAGATGACCTTCCGTCCCGAAGACCACCAGGCCATGCAGTCCATGTACCACTTCCGCATCAAGAATGATCCGTCGGTGCCGTGGGCCGTGCAGGACCTGGTCAAGGAAATCACGCCGGACCAGATGTCGGTGCCGATTCAGAACAAACGCTGAGCGCGCTGCCCATCCATGCTGGAAACCCAATCGCTCACGATCCGTTTCGGCGGACACGTGGCGGTCAATGAAGTCAGCTGCAGCTTTGCGCCTGGCACCTTGACCGCCATCGTCGGCCCGAACGGCGCGGGCAAGACCACCTACTTCAACCTGATCTCCGGCCAGCTGCGCGCCAGCGCCGGCACGGTGCGCCTGAACGGGCGCGACCTGACGCCGCTGGCCGCGCCCGCGCGCATGCATGCGGGGCTGGGCCGAGCCTTCCAGCTGACCCAGCTGTTTCCGCGCCTGAGCGTGCATGAGAACGTACGCCTGGCCCTGCAATCGCGCCAGCAAGGCATGGGCTGGCGCCAGATCCGGTTCTGGCGCACCTGGAGCGACGACCGCGGCCTGATCGAACGCGCCGACGCGCTGCTGGAACGCACCCGCCTGTCTGCGCGCCGTGACCAGTCTGCCGCCGACTTGCCGCACGGCGACCAGCGCAAGCTGGAGATCGCCATGCTGATCGCGCTGGAACCGCAGGTCTTCATGTTCGACGAACCCACGGCAGGCATGAGCGTGGACGACGTGCCCGTCGTGCTGGAACTGATCCGCGAACTCAAGAATGATCCGTCGAAGACGATCTTGCTCGTGGAGCACAAGATGGACGTGGTGCGGGAACTGGCGGACCGCATCGTGGTGCTGCACAACGGCCAGCTGATGGCCGACGGCGACCCGGCGACGGTGATCGCCTCGCCCATCGTGCAGCAGGCCTATCTGGGCGTGAGTCCAGTGGAGAAGGCGGCATGACGCAAGCGCTGCTGGAATTGAAGGACGTGCATACGCATATCGGCGCGTACCACATCCTGCACGGCGTGGATCTGGCCGTCGCGCCGGCGGCCGTGACCATGCTGCTGGGCCGCAACGGCGCCGGCAAGACCACCACGCTGCGCACCATCATGGGGTTGTGGCGGGCGTCGCAAGGCCAGGTGAGCTTTGACGGCGCGCCCGTCGGCGGCCCCGGCACGCGCACCTCGCCGCCCGACATGGCGCGCATGGGCATGGCTTACGTGCCGGAGAACATGGGCATCTTCGCCGACCTGTCCGTGAAGGAGAACATCCTGCTGGCGGCGCGCCAGGCCAGGAATGCCAGCCAGTTGGATACGGCGCGGCTGGAATGGATCTTCGGTTTCTTTCCTGCATTGAAGAAGTTCTGGCTGCATCCCGCCGGCAAGTTGTCGGGCGGACAGAAGCAGATGCTGGCCGTGGCGCGCGCCATCATCGAGCCGCGCCGGCTGCTGCTGGTGGATGAGCCGAGCAAAGGCCTGGCGCCCGCCATCATCCAGAACATGATCGACGCCTTCATCGAACTGAAGCAGGCGTCCACCACCATTCTGCTGGTCGAGCAGAACTTCAACTTCGCGCGCCTGGTCGGCGATCACGTCGCCGTGATGGACAACGGCCGCGTCGTCCACGCGGGCGGCATGGCCGAACTGGCCGCGGACGACGAACTACAGACGCGCCTCTTGGGCCTGTCGCTGGGAAGCCACCAATGAGCACGCTCGAACTCGATACCCCGCTGCCGCGCGTACGCGCGGACCTGCGCCCTGTCCTCCTGGTGCTGGCCCTGGCCGCGCTGGCCCTACCCCTGGTCGGATCCTTCTCCACCTGGGTCACCCTGACCCTGGCGGGGCTGGCCATGGGCATGATCATCTTCATCGTGGCCTCGGGCATGACGCTGGTGTTCGGCCTGATGGACGTGCTGAACTTCGGCCACGGCCTCTTCATCGCCATCGGCGCGTACATGGCCGCGACCGTGCTGGGCGCCATGGCCGACTGGACGCAGTCGGGCAGCCTGTGGATCAACCTGGGCGCGGTACTGCCCGCCATGATCGTCGGCATGCTGGTCGCGGGCGCCGTGGGCCTGGCGTTCGAACGCATCATCGTGCGGCCCGTCTATGGCCAGCATCTGAAGCAGATCCTCATCACCATGGGCGGCATGATCATCGGCGAAGAGATCATCAAGATGCTGTGGGGTCCCCAGACGATTTCGCTGCCGCTGCCCGAGGCGCTGCGCGGCGCGTTCCTGCTGGGCGATGCCGCCATCGAGAAGTTCCGCATCGTCGCCCTGCTGACGGGCCTGCTGGTACTAGGCGGCATGCTGTGGCTGCTCAACCGCACAAAACTGGGCCTCCTGATCCGCGCCGGCGTCGAGGACCGCGAGATGGTGGAAAGCCTGGGCTACCGCATCCGTCATCTGTTCGTCGGCGTGTTCGTGGCCGGCTCGATGCTGGCGGGACTGGGCGGCGTGCTGTGGGGCATGTACCAACAATCGGTCGTGCCTCAGCTGGGCGCGCAGGTCAACGTGCTGATCTTCATCGTCATCATGATCGGCGGCCTGGGCTCCACCGTGGGCTGCCTGATCGGCGCGCTGCTGGTCGGACTGATGGCCAACTACACCGGCTTCCTCCTGCCCAAGGCCGCCCTGTTTTCGAACATCGCGCTGATGGTCGCCATATTGCTGTGGCGTCCGCAGGGCGTGTATCCGGTCACGAATCGCTAGGAACCGCCGACATGTCCGTACGCCTGCTTTCCGGCGACCCTCCGCGCAGCACGCTGCTGGCCATGGCGCTGATCGCCATCGTGGCCCTGCTGGCCGCCGCGCCCTTTCTGTTTCCCGGCCCCAAATCGCTGGCGGTGGCCGCGAAGATCCTGGTGTTCGTGATCCTGGTCGCCAGCTATGACCTGCTGCTGGGCTACACCGGCATCGTCAGCTTCGCGCACACCATGTTCTTCGGCATCGGCGCGTATGGCGTGGCGATCGCCAGCATCCGCATGGAACCGGGTTGGACCGCGGTGTTCGCAGGCTTGGGCGGCGGCCTGGTGGTTTCACTGGCCTTCGCCCTGCTGATCGGCCTGGCCAGCCTGCGCGTGCGCGCGATCTTCTACGCCATGATCACGCTGGCCGTCGCCGCGGCGTTCCAGACGCTGGTGTCGCAATTGTCCGATCTGACGGGTGGCGAGGATGGCCTGAACTTCAAGGTGCCGCAGATGCTGCGGCCGGCCTTCCGGCCTTTCTCGGAGCAGATCTTCGGCGTGACGGTGGACGGCCGCGTCATCACCTATTACCTGATCGCCGTGGTCTGCGTGGTGCTGTTCCTGCTGTTGCTGCGCATCGTCAATTCGCCGTTCGGCCGGGTGCTGCAGGCCATACGCGAGAACCCGTTCCGCGCCGAAGCCGTCGGCTACCGCACGGTGCTGTACCGCAGCCTGTCAAATCTGCTGGCCGCAGCCTTCGCCACGCTGGCGGGCGCCATGTACGCGCTCTGGCTGCGCTACAACGGACCGGATACCTCGCTGTCGTTCGAGATCATGCTCAACATCCTGCTGATGCTGGTGATCGGCGGCATGGGCACCATGTACGGCGCCGTGGTGGGCGCCAGCCTGTTCGTGTTCGCGCAGAGCTATCTGCAAGATGGCCTGCACGTGATCCACGACGCGGTGTCGGGCGTGGCGCCGTTGGCGCTGCTGTTCGAGCCGGACCGGTGGCTGCTATGGCTGGGGATCTTGTTCGTGGTGTCGGTGTATTACTTCCCTACCGGGATTGCGGGCCGGCTGCGGGAACTGGCGGCGCGGCGCTAGTCGCGCGGTTTCCCGATCTCCCGTCAAAGCGCTACATCCCCGCGGCGGGGCCAGGCGAAAGCAGTGTGGCAATACGCCTACGCCTGGTTGCCCTGTCACTGCGGAGTGCTATTTCACACGGCTGCGCACATCATCCAGACTGCGCTTCACATCATCCAGGCGCCGTTGCAGATCTTCGATGTTGCGGCTGCTGGAATCCGAATTGCTGTTGAGCTGCGATACGCTGCGCGACAGTTTTTCCAACTCATTCTTCTGACTGTCGGCGCTGCGAGCCAGCTTGTCCAGATCGCTGCGCTGACCATCGCTGCTACGACCGCCATCGCCTTGTTTACGCTCTAGCGCGGAGAGCTTCTGCGCCTGCTCCTCCAGCTTGCGGTTGAGCTCCTCGTTCTTGCGTCGCAACTCAGTCAGCGCGTCGGCCTGTTCGCTCAGCTGGCGGGTCAGCTTGTCGACTTCCATGCCGGTGCTTACCCGACCGTTATGGCCGACAACAAGCATGCTCTCGCTAAACGGCCTCTCCACGACGAAGTCCTTCAATTGCACGTTGTTGCGATCGGCCCGCGCCGCCGGCGTAGCCGATAGCGCCAGCACCGATGCGCAACCGCAAGCGGCCATGAACTTGCCCACAGATCCACCCATGTTTCGTGCTCCAGCTGACGGAAACTCGGAAACGCGAAATGCGTACCCGCGAGAGTTGTAACAGGCACATCAGGAGCGGGGAATCCCCCGCGCGCGGACAGTTGCTACGCTGCGTTTCAGAAGAAATGGTGGATGGCGCGATCGATCAGCGGGCCGGTTCGCGAAGCGCGTCGGCGTTGCGCAGCAATCCATCAACCCGCCGCTGCATATCGTCGACCTGGCGCCGCGCATCTGCGGTGCCGTCCGACCTAGAACCCGCCGGCGCTGGCGCCAGTTTGGGCATGGCCGGGACTGGAAGGTCGACCGAATTTCGATTCAGCGGAATTCTGCCCGAAGGCTCTGAACGATCTTTCGGCGGCTGACCTAGCAACCGCTCCAGCGCCTGCAGTTGCAACCGCTGCTCATCGAGCGCGCGCTCCTGTCTCGCGAGCGCCAATTCATCTGCGTCCTGAGTGCCAAAGATGAGCGCATGGTCGCGTGATTCCGACGGTAGCCCCACGCGCTGATCGGGGCCAGCGGTGAGGACGTCGCGGCCTCGGACTTCGGGCACCACAGCGGCAGGCGCGGCGGGCCCCACGGCCGGTTGCGCCAAGGCAGGAAACACGAACAGGCCCAGGCAGCAGGCCACGGCGCCCATCAGCGCGGATCTCGGAACATACTTCATGTCTTTGTCATCTATCCCGAAGTACGTGGTTGCGGGCGTCGGAGAGGACGCGCTGGACGAAAAAAAACGGCAAGGGTTTGATCCCTTGCCGTCTTATATCAGAACGGCGCGCCGTTCCGATGTACTGCTTTACTTAGATGATACGTGCGGCTTCAACCAGACGCACCACGCGCCACGACTTCGAGCGCGAGATGGGACGGCCTTCAGCGATTTCAACCGTATCGCCTTCGTTGTACTGGTTCGATTCATCGTGCGCCTTGTACTTCGCGGAACGCATGATGATCTTGCCGAAGATGGGGTGCTTGACGCGGCGCTCAACGAGCACGACGACAGTCTTGTCCATCTTGTTGCTGACGACCTTGCCAACCAGCGTGCGCTGGCGCTTGGCCACTTGGGTGTTTTGAGTTTCGCTCATCTTTATTTCCCTGCCTTCTCGGTCAGCAAGGTACGAACGCGCGCGATGTCGCGACGCACGTTGCGCAGCTGGCTGGTGTTGGCCAGTTGCTGCGTGGCCTTCTGCATACGCAGACCGAATTGTGCCTTCAGCAGGCTTTCGAGCTCTTTGCCGAGCTCGGCGGCATCTTTCGAACGGAGTTCGCTAGCTTTCATGTTAGTACTCCTTAAGCACCGATATGACGCGCGACGAACGTAGTCGAAATCGGCAGCTTGGCAGCGGCCAGGCGGAAAGCTTCACGCGCGAGCTCTTCGCTAACCCCTTCCATTTCGTAGAGCACCTTGCCGGGCTGAATTTCAGCGACCCAGTACTCCGGGTTGCCCTTACCGTTACCCATACGGACTTCGGCAGGCTTCTGCGAGATGGGCTTATCCGGGAAAATGCGAATCCAGATGCGGCCGCCACGCTTGATGTGACGATTGATGGCACGACGAGCAGCTTCGATCTGGCGAGCGGTCAGACGGCCACGGCCGGTGGCCTTCAGACCGAATTCGCCGAACGACACGTGGGTACCACGGGTCGCCAGACCGGTGTTGCGGCCCTTCTGCTCTTTGCGATACTTTCTGCGAGAGGGTTGCAGCATGGTTATTCTCCTTCAGGCGCCGGAGCAGCGTCCGCCTTGCGGGGACCACCACGACCACGACCACCCGGACGACCGGTGCGAGCACCGTCCGGACGATCACCACGCGGAGCGCGGCGCGGACGACGTTCTTCTTCGCGCGGGGCAGCGGTTTCCGGCGGCAATTCGCCGTTGGCCAGCATGTCGCCCTTGTAGACCCAGACCTTGATGCCGATCACGCCATAGGTCGTGTGGGCTTCGGAGGTGCCGTAGTCGATGTTGGCCTTCAGGGTGTGCAGCGGCACACGGCCTTCGCGATACCACTCGGTGCGAGCAATTTCGATACCGTTCAGACGGCCCGAGCTCATGATCTTGATGCCTTGGGCACCCAGACGCATGGCGTTCTGCATCGCGCGCTTCATGGCGCGACGGAACATGATGCGCTTCTCGAGCTGTTGCGAGATCGAGTCGGCGATCAGTTGAGCATCGGTTTCCGGCTTGCGGATTTCTTCGATGTTGACGTGCACGGGCACGCCCATCAGGCGCTGCAGATCAGCCTTCAGGCTTTCGATGTCTTCGCCGCGCTTGCCGATCACCACGCCCGGACGAGCCGAGTAGACGGTGATGCGGGCATTCTTGGCGGGACGCTCGATGATCACGCGACCGACGGAGGCGCTCTTGAGCTTCTTCTTCAGGTACTCGCGAACGCGAATGTCTTCGGCCAGCATCGAGCCGAAGGCCTTGTCGTCGGCGAACCAACGCGAGGACCAATTACGGGTGACCGCGAGACGGAACCCAGTGGGGTGAATTTTCTGACCCATCGTGACTCCTTAAGCTCCGACCTTGACCGTGATGTGGCAGGTCTGCTTCTCGATACGGTTGCCGCGGCCCTTGGCGCGAGCGGAGAAGCGCTTCATCGACTGAGCCTTGTCCACGAAGATCGTGGTGACTTTCAGTTCGTCGATGTCGGCGCCGTCATTGTGCTCGGCGTTGGCGATGGCGGATTCGACAGCCTTCTTCAGGATGGCGGCCGCCTTCTTCGGCGAGAAGGTGAGGATGTTCAGCGCTTGCGAGACGGACTTGCCGCGGATCAGGTCCGCAACCAGTCGGGTCTTTTGAGCGGAGATGTGAACCCCACGGATAATGGCAGTAGTTTCCATCGCTTACCTCTTCGCCTTCTTGTCCGCGGCGTGACCCTTGAACGTACGGGTCAGCGCGAACTCGCCCAGCTTGTGACCGACCATGTTCTCGTTGATGTAAACGGGAACGTGCTGCTTGCCGTTGTGCACAGCGATCGTCAGACCGATGAACTCGGGCAGGATCGTGGAGCGACGCGACCAGGTCTTGATCGGCTTCTTGTCTTTGCCCGCGACGGCCGTGTCCACCTTTTTGATCAGGTGAGCATCGACAAACGGGCCTTTCTTGATCGAACGTGACATAGTGTTCGCCTCTTACTTGCGCTTGCGCCGTTGGACGATCATATTGTTCGTCCGCTTGTTGCGACGGGTCTTGAAACCCTTCGCCGGAGTGCCCCACGGGCTGACCGGTTCGCGTGCTTCGCCGGTACGGCCTTCGCCGCCACCGTGCGGGTGATCCACCGGGTTCATGGCAACGCCACGAACCGTCGGGCGGACACCGCGCCAACGCATTGCACCGGCCTTGCCGATTTGGCGCAGGCTGTGTTCTTCGTTACCGACTTCACCGATGGTGGCGCGGCATTCGATGTGCACACGGCGGACTTCACCCGAGCGCAGACGCACTTGAGCGTAGATGCCTTCGCGAGCCAGCAGGACGGCGGAAGCGCCGGCCGAACGGACCATCTGAGCACCCTTGCCAGGCAGCATTTCGACGCAGTGAATCGTCGTACCCACCGGGATGTTGCGGATCGGCAGCGTGTTGCCAGCGCGGATCGGGGCTTCGACGCCCGACAGCAGCGTGGCGCCAACTTCCAGACCGCGCGGAGCGATGATGTAACGACGTTCGCCGTCGGCGTAGCACAGCAGAGCGATGTGCGCCGTACGGTTGGGGTCATATTCCAGACGCTCGACCTTTGCCGGGATGCCATCCTTGTCGCGACGGAAGTCGACGACGCGGTAGTGCTGCTTGTGGCCACCGCCACGATGACGGATCGTGATGTGACCGTTGTTGTTACGGCCAGAACCACGGGTCTTCTTTTCCAGCAGCGGCGCGTAGGGCTCACCCTTGTGCAGGTTCGGGCTGACAACCTTCACCATGCCACGGCGGCCAGCCGAAGTCGGCTTAACTTTTACGAGGGCCATTTACTTCACCTCCGCAAAGTCGATTTCCTGGCCGTCCTTGAGCGACACGTAAGCCTTGCGCTCATTGCGACGACGGCCAACGAATCGGCCAAAGCGCTTGACTTTGCCCTTACGGTTGAGGACCTGCACGGACTCGACCTGCACCTTGAAGAGCAGTTCGACGGCAGCCTTGATTTCCGGCTTGGTAGCGTCAGCCACGACACGGAAAGCGACTTGCTGATTCTTCTCGGCAACGAAGGTGGCCTTTTCGGTCACGATCGGGGCCAGAATGACTTGCATCAAGCGTTCAGCGTTCATCCCAGCATCTCCTCGAGTTGAGCGATGGCCGGCTTGGTGATCAGCACTTTCTTGTAGTGGACCAGCGACAACGGATCGGCATAACGGGGCTCGACAACAGCAACGTGCGGCAGGTTGCGGGTGGCGAGGTAAACATTTTCATCAACGCTGTCGGTGATGATCAGGACCGAGTCCAGGCCCAGGCTCTTCAGCTTGGCAGCTGCGTCCTTGGTCTTGGGCGATGCCAGATCAAACGATTCGACGACGGCGATGCGGTCTTCGCGAGCGAGCTGCGACAGGATCGAACGGATCCCGGCGCGGTACATCTTCTTGTTGACCTTCTGGCTGAAGTTCTCTTCGGGCGAGTTCGGGAAAATCCGACCACCGCCACGCCACAGCGGCGACGAAGTCATACCAGCGCGTGCGCGGCCGGTACCCTTCTGGCGCCAGGGCTTCTTGGTCGAGTGCTTGACTTCAGTGCGATCCTTCTGAGCGCGGTTACCCGAACGGGCGTTGGCTTGGAAAGCCACCACGATCTGATGAATCAGCGCTTCGTTGAAGTCACGGCCGAAGATGGTGTCGGGTGCGCTGAACGTAGCAGCGGCCTGACCTTGGTCGTTCAGGAGCTTGAGATCCATTTACTTACGCTCCCTTCTTGGCCGGGGCCTTGATGGCCGGGCGCACGACGATGTCGGCGCCAGCGTGGCCGGGGACAGCGCCCTTGACCAGCAGCAGGCCGCGCTCAACGTCAACGCGAACGACGTCGAGGTTTTGAACGGTGCGGGTGACATCACCCAGGTGACCGGCCATGCGCTTACCCGGGAAAATACGGCCCGGATCTTGAGCTTGACCAATCGAGCCCGGGACGCGGTGCGAACGGGAGTTACCGTGCGACGCGCGTTGCGAACCGAAGTTGTGACGCTTGATGGTACCGGCGAAGCCTTTACCAATGGTGGTGCCCGTGACGTCGACCTGTTGGCCGGCTTCGAACACCGATTCCACGGCGATCACGGAACCGGCCGCAAATTCAGCGGCGCGAGCGGGATCAAGGCGGAATTCTTTGAGGATGCTACCGGCTTCAGCGCCGGCTTTGGCGTAGTGGCCCGTTTGCGGCTGAGCCACACGCGAGGCACGACGAGTGCCATAAGCCACCTGGATCGCGGCGTAGCCGTCGGTTTCCAGCGACTTAACTTGGGTCACGCGGTTGTTCGACACGTCCAGCACGGTCACCGGGATGGATTCACCTTCCTCGGTAAAAATGCGGGTCATGCCGACCTTGCGACCCACCAGCCCCAGCCGGTGAGCGGCGGGCGTGGGTGTCGAATTCGACATCGTTTTCTCCATTCCCGACTGCGATTGGTCGGGGCTAATCAGGCAAAAGGTAACGGCCTTTGCCCTACGACTATGTTCAACCTGGTACGAATTCCGGCGGGGGCCGCCTTTCTTTTTCCCATAGTTGCTCTTGCCACAAAATGGCAAGCTTCGCATATTAGCACGTTTTTTCCAGTGGACACAAGCACTTAGCGCGCTTCGGCGCCACCGCAGAGGGTAAATCCACCACAGCTTGTGTAGCTTGGTGATATTGGCGGCACTGGCCGGGGCTGAATGCGGTAGTGAGCGCCTGCTAACTAAATCTGGAAAAGGGTTTGACTACCCTGCCCGCTCAGGGGGCAGGTGTCGCGCCAGAAACGCGACCAAAACAAAATGGCCGCACTCCCGAGGAATGCGGCCATCTTTATTTCGTGCCTGCCGGCGAAGGTAGCAGGCTCGAAGCGCTTTACTGCAGCGCGATTTCGACGTCGACGCCGGCCGGCAGGTCCAGACGCATCAGGGCGTCAACGGTCTTGTCGGTGGGATCAACGATGTCCATCAGACGCTGGTGCGTACGGATTTCGAACTGGTCGCGCGAGGTCTTGTTGACGTGCGGCGAACGCAGGACGTCGTAGCGACGGATACGCGTGGGCAGCGGCACCGGACCGCGGACAACAGCGCCGGTACGCTTGGCGGTATCGACGATTTCAGCGGCCGATTGATCGATCAGCTTGTAATCGAAGGCTTTCAAGCGGATACGGATCTTTTGGTTTTTCATGGCGTTTCCTAAAGAACGAGAGGCGAAGGCGACGAGGCCGCCCTCGCTGGTTGTGTGCTGCTTAAGTGATCCGAATTACTTCAGGATCTTGGCGACGACGCCGGCGCCGACGGTACGACCGCCTTCACGGATGGCGAAACGCAGACCTTCTTCCATGGCGATCGGAGCCAACAGCTTGACCGTCATGGCCACGTTGTCGCCCGGCAGAACCATTTCCTTGTCGGCCGGCAGTTCGATCGTGCCCGTCACGTCCGTCGTGCGGAAGTAGAACTGGGGACGATAGCCTTGGAAGAACGGGGTGTGACGGCCGCCTTCTTCCTTGGACAGGATGTACACCTCGGACGTGAAGTCCGTGTGCGGGGTGATCGAGCCCGGCTTGGCCAGAACTTGGCCGCGCTGGACGTCTTCACGCTTGGTGCCGCGCAGCAGGATGCCCACGTTGTCGCCGGCTTGACCTTGGTCCAGCAGCTTGCGGAACATTTCCACGCCCGTGCAGGTCGTCTTGACCGTCGGAACGATACCGACGATTTCGAGTTCTTCGCCGACCTTGATCACGCCGCGTTCGATACGGCCGGTCACCACGGTGCCGCGACCCGAGATCGAGAACACGTCTTCAACCGGCATCAGGAACGTGCCGTCCACGGCGCGCTCAGGCGTCGGGATGTACGAGTCCAGCGCAGCGGCCAGAGCCATGATGGCTTGCTCGCCCAGTTCGCCCTTGTCGCCTTCCAGCGCCAGCTTGGCCGAACCCTTCACGATCGGGGTGTCGTCGCCCGGGAAGTCGTACTTCGACAGCAGTTCGCGGACTTCCATTTCCACCAGCTCGAGCAGCTCGGCGTCGTCAACCATGTCAGCCTTGTTCAGGAAGACGATGATGTACGGCACGCCAACCTGGCGCGACAGCAGGATGTGTTCGCGGGTTTGCGGCATCGGGCCGTCAGCGGCCGACACGACCAGGATCGCGCCGTCCATTTGCGCGGCGCCCGTGATCATGTTCTTCACATAGTCAGCGTGGCCCGGGCAGTCAACGTGCGCGTAGTGACGCGCTTCCGTTTCGTACTCGACGTGAGCCGTGTTGATCGTGATGCCGCGAGCCTTTTCTTCAGGAGTCGCGTCGATCTGGTCGTAGCCCTTGGCTTCGCCGCCGAACTTGTTCGACAGAACGGTCGTGATGGCCGCCGTCAGGGTGGTCTTGCCGTGGTCAACGTGGCCGATGGTGCCGACGTTCACGTGCGGCTTGGTGCGTTCAAACTTGCCTTTTGCCATGATCTCTATCCTTTGACTTTCAAGGAAATTTCGATATTTGCCGCGCCGCCTTTTGGGCGGACGCGGCGAGGGTTATTTACTTGGCCCGAGCGGCGATGACTTCGTCAGCGACGTTCTTGGGAGCTTCGGAGTAATGCTTGAATTCCATCGTGTACGTGGCACGACCTTGCGTCAGCGAACGCAGGTTCGTGGCGTAACCGAACATCTCGGCCAGCGGAACTTCGGCCTTGATGGTCTTGCCGCCGCCAACCATGTCGTCCATGCCCTGAACCATGCCGCGACGCGAGGACAGATCGCCCATCACGGTGCCAGCGTAGTCTTCAGGCGTTTCGACTTCAACGGCCATCATCGGTTCCAGCAGCACGGGGCTGGCCTTGCGCAGACCTTCCTTGAATGCCATGGAGCCGGCCATCTTGAACGCGTTTTCGTTCGAGTCCACGTCGTGGTACGAACCGAAGAACAGCGTGACCTTGACGTCGACGATCGGGTAGCCAGCCAACACGCCCGAAGGCAGCGTTTCCTGGATGCCCTTGTCCACCGCAGGGATGTACTCGCGAGGAACCACGCCGCCCTTGATGGCGTCCACGAATTCGTAGCCACCGCCAGGAGCCAACGGCTCGACCTTCAGAACCACGTGACCGTACTGGCCGCGACCGCCCGACTGCTTGACGAACTTGCCTTCAACTTCGTCGCAGGTCTTGCGGATGGTTTCGCGGTAAGCCACTTGCGGCTTGCCGACGTTCGCTTCCACGCCGAATTCGCGCTTCATGCGGTCAACCAGAATTTCCAGGTGCAGTTCGCCCATGCCGGAAATGATGGTCTGGCCGGATTCTTCGTCGCTGCGCACGCGGAACGACGGATCTTCCTGCGCCAGGCGCGACAGCGCCAGGCCCATCTTTTCCTGGTCAGCCTTGGACTTGGGTTCCACGGCCTGCGAAATCACGGGCTCGGGGAACTCCATGCGCTCCAGCGTCACGTGCGAATCGACATCGCACAGCGTTTCGCCGGTGGTCACGTCCTTCAGGCCCACGACGGCGGCGATGTCGCCAGCCAGAACTTCCTTGATTTCCTCGCGGTTGTTCGCGTGCATCTGCAGAATGCGGCCGATACGCTCCTTCTTGCCCTTGATCGGGTTGAACACGGTGTCGCCCGACTTCAGGACGCCCGAGTACACGCGGACAAAGGTCAATTGGCCGACGAACGGGTCGGTCATCAGCTTGAACGCCAGCGACGAGAACTTCTCGCCGTCGTCGGCTTGACGCAGGACTTCGTTGCCGTTGTCATCGGTGCCTTCGACCGGCGGAATATCCACAGGCGACGGCAGGTAGTCGATGACGGCGTCGAGCATGCGCTGCACGCCCTTGTTCTTGAAGGCGGTGCCGCACAGCATCGGCTGGATTTCGCCGGCGATGGTGCGCTGACGGATGGCCAGGTTGATCTCGGCTTCTTCCAGCGAACCGGTCTCGAGGTACTTGTTCATCAGTTCCTCGGACGACTCGGCGGCAGCTTCGACCAGCTTTTCGCGCCATTCTTCAGCCGCGCCTTGCAGTTCGGCCGGAATGTCTTCGTAGTCGAACTTGATGCCTTGGCTGGCTTCGTCCCAGATGATCGCCTTCATCTTGACCAGGTCGATCACGCCCTTGAACGTGTCTTCGGCGCCGATGGGGATCACGACGGGGACGGGGTTCGCGCGCAGGCGGTTCTTCAGCTGGTCATAGACCTTGAAGAAGTTGGCACCGGTGCGGTCCATCTTGTTGACGAAGGCCAGACGCGGCACGCCGTACTTGTTGGCTTGGCGCCACACGGTTTCGGACTGGGGCTGAACACCGCCCACCGCGCAGTAGACCATGCAAGCACCGTCCAGGACGCGCATGGAACGTTCCACCTCAATGGTGAAGTCCACGTGTCCCGGGGTGTCGATGATGTTGATGCGGTGTTCGGGATAGTTCTTGGCCATGCCACGCCAAAACGCCGTCGTAGCAGCCGACGTAATGGTGATGCCACGCTCTTGCTCTTGTTCCATCCAGTCCATGGTGGCTGCGCCATCATGCACTTCGCCAATCTTGTGATTGACGCCGGTGTAGAACAGGATACGTTCGGTCGTGGTGGTTTTCCCTGCATCGATGTGCGCAGAGATACCAATGTTGCGATAGCGCTCGATCGGGGTTTTGCGGGCCATGGTGGGTTAGTCCTTAAATTACCAGCGGAAATGGCTGAAGGCCTTGTTGGCCTCTGCCATCTTGTGCGTGTCTTCGCGCTTCTTCATCGCGGCGCCACGACCTTCGGAGGCGTCGATCAGTTCGCCAGCAAGACGCAGATCCATCGACTTCTCGCCACGCTTCTTGGCGGCTTCACGGAGCCAACGCATAGCCAGGGCCAGGCGGCGCACGGGGCGCACTTCAACCGGCACTTGGTAGTTGGCACCGCCAACGCGGCGGCTCTTCACTTCGACGATCGGCTTGATGTTGTTGATCGCCAGGCTGAAAACTTCGATCGGCTCCTTGCCGGTCTTGGTTTGCACTTGCTCGAGGGCACCGTAGACGATGCGCTCGGCGACGGCCTTCTTGCCGTCCAGCATGACGACGTTCATGAACTTGGCGAGTTCGACGCTGCCGAACTTGGGATCGGGCAGAATCTCGCGCTTGGGTACTTCGCGACGACGGGGCATTGTTGCTTCCTTGTGTCTGTTCAGTTGAACCGTGTTTCATTACACGGCCATGGCCGTCCATGGAGACGACCCCTTACGTGCCGCGCACATTCCCATCATCTGGATGGCGCGGTCGCACTTCCCTAGTGACGGACTTCCGCCACGCGGGGGTACTGCTGACTCGTTATTAAGCCTTCTTCGGGCGCTTGGCGCCGTACTTCGAGCGGGCTTGCTTACGATCCTTGACGCCTTGCAGGTCGAGGGAACCGCGCACGATGTGATAACGCACACCGGGCAAGTCCTTCACACGACCGCCACGCACCAGAACCACCGAGTGCTCTTGCAGGTTGTGGCCTTCACCGCCGATGTACGAAATGACTTCGTAACCGTTGGTCAGACGCACTTTGGCAACCTTACGCAGAGCGGAGTTCGGCTTCTTGGGGGTGGTGGTGTACACGCGAGTGCACACGCCGCGGCGTTGCGGGCAGTTTTCGAGCGCGGGGCTCTTGCTTTTGATGATGCTGACTTCGCGCGGCTTGCGCACGAGTTGGCTAATGGTAGGCATGACCTTTGAAATCCCTTTTACGTACCACTGGGTAAGTACTTACGTACTCGTCTCCTCAAGCAGTGAACTTTCGGAGAAGGCAGTTCGCGCAAAACCGCCTCAAACGTTCGTATACGTAAAAGAGCGGGCTTGCCAACAAACTATGACAAAACGCACAAAGCTGGATGCCGTGGAGCGACGACGCCGGAAAGACCCGATGCCGCGAAGCCGTGTGGTTTGGAAGACGAAAGGCTCGTGACGCACCCCGTTCCCAGACACCGTACTTCTGAGCCCTACCGCGGCCAGTTTTTGCGCGCGAAATAAAGCAGTAAGCCCTTTAGCATAACTGAGATAAAGGCTTGCTGTCAAAGAAAATTGTAAGTCAGGCGACGTGGCATATTGCCGGCAGAAGAACGCCAGTTCGGCGGCGCTCGCGGAAATTAGGGCCACATACACCAAAAAGCGGAACCGAAAACCGGGGCCACTGAGCGCGGCCGACTGCGGGAAAACGATAGCAGACTTTCCGGCGGCGGCCGGCGCCTGGCGCGGCGGCCAGTGTACCCGCCCGCGCTACTGGTCGGCGAACAGGTAGCCGCTGCCGTAGACCGTGCGTATCGGCAACATCACTCCGGCCAGCTCGGCCTTGCGGCGCAAGCGGCTGACGATCACGTCGATGCTGCGCGAACCGCTGGCGCGCACCGAACCGCCCTCGACCTGCAGCTCGTCACCCAGCTCGGTGCGGCCCACGGCCTTGCCCGCGACTTCCAGCAACGAGCGCACGATCAGGCGTTCATTGGCGGACAGGGAGATGGTCGCCCCCGAGGGCGCCGCCAGAGTCCAGCCCTGGTCGCGCAGTTCCCACTGTCCGTTCTGGGCGGCCTCGCCCACGGACGCCGCTTCCTGCCCCGCGGGCAGGCGACGGGCCAGGGACAACAGGATGCAGGCCAGTTCGCGCGGATCCTGCGGATCTGGCAGACAGGCGTCCGCGCCGCTTTGCAGGCAGCGCAGGCGGCTATCCACCGACATGCCGCGCCCCGTGACCACGATGCCCATCGACGACGAGCCGTGCAGACGCGCCACCAGGGCGTAGCCGATTTCGCCCAAGGTCCCGACATCCAGGACCACGACGTCATAGCCGCCGCCGTTGAGCAATCCAAACAATTCGAGAGACGTCGAGCAACCGCGTGCAGAAATACCAGCTTGCAACAATGCGGACACGGCAATGCCGCGAGCGGCCTCGTCCGGTGACATCATAAGTATGCGCAATTGATTCATATCTGTTCCATCCGACCAACAACCTCGACCGGCTCCGCCCTCGCCATACTGAGGGAGGGGGAGAACGATTGAGACAGTGTGGCGCGTTGTTACGCAACAACTCCAGTCAAGATTCGTCAACTTTGCAATGTTTGACAGTTCTTGCCATAACGTAGCCAGCCGGGGCCTCTCCCGAGTTATCATTCGTTTACACCTATATATTCCTTTCTCATCTTGCAGTAGGGCGCCATAGCGCGCGCTTGCGTAGCAAACCTTCGCGAGAACACGTCTGATGAAAATCGCGTCGCTGGAAGACGACCTGGATCAAGCACGCCGCATCCAGCAAGTTCTGACCACTGCCGGATACGACTGCACCAGTTATCAGCAAAGCCGCGATCTGCTGGCCGCGCTGCGCACTGAGCATTTCGACCTGGTGCTGCTGGACTGGCATCTGCCCGACATCGATGGTGATGATGTGGTGCGGTGGCTGCGTGCCAATATCGGTCCGCGCATCCCAGTCATCTTCCTGACCAATCGGTCCAGCGAGGACGATCTGGTGGAAGGCCTGCGCGCCGGCGCGGACGACTACATCGTCAAACCGTTGCGCCCCCTGGAGCTGCTGGCGCGGGTGGCGGCCTTGCTGCGCCGCAGCCAGATCGCCGAACCTGCGGACGATGCCTTCGACGTGGCGCGTTATCGCATCGAGCCCGCCGCCCGCAGCATCACACTGGATTCCGCGGTTGTGCCGCTCGCCCCCAAGGAATTCGAACTGGCGCTGCTGTTTTTCCGCAATGTCGGCCGCCTCATGTCCCGCGACGTGCTGGCCGAATGCGTATGGAACCGGGAAATTCCGGCCACCTCGCGCACCCTGGACACTCATTTGTCGAACATCCGGCAAAAGCTCCAGCTGCGTCCGGAAAATGGCGTGCGCCTCACGTCTTCCTATGCGCTGGGCTACCGGCTCGAGCTGATCAGCTCGCCGGAAGACATCGCAGTCAATCCGCAGTAAGCGCCTGCGCGCATCCCTGGAGAAACGAGAGTCATGAGCCGCTGCCGCGCGCTTTCTTTGCTTGGCCTGATTTCCTGCCTCACGCTGATGGCGCCGGCGCACAGCCAGCCCGCCGGCGCGCTGGGGGATGATTTCATCTACCGCATCCGCCAAGGCGATACGCTGATCGACCTGGCGACCCGCTATACGCACAAGCCGGCCAACTGGAACCAGTTGCAGACCCTGAACAAGGTCGTCACGCCCGAAGCCCTGCCCATCGGGCTGGAGTTGCGCATTCCCCTGTCCATGATTCCCGTGCGGCCCGCCGATGCCCGTGTCGTGCACGTCAGCGGCCAGGCGAACGTCGACGGCAAGGCCCTGCGGGCTGGCGACACCGTGGCCGAAGGCAGTACGGTCGGCACCGCCGCCAACGGCTTCGTGACGCTGGAGCTGGCCGATGGTTCCAAGCTGACGCTGCCGGCTGGCGGTTCGGTCGAGCTGACGCGCCTGCGCCAGTTCGAAGGCACCGCGCTGACGGATTCCGTCGTCCAGGTGCAAAAGGGCGGCGTGGAATCGTCCGTGGCACCTGCGGGACAAGGCGTGGGCCGTTTCGAAATCCGCACGCCGGTCGCAGTCACCGGCGTACGCGGCACGCGCTTCCGCGTGCAAAGCGGCGCACAAGGCGTGCACAGCGAAGTGCTGGAAGGCAGCGTGCGGCTGCAGCCCCACGCCCCCGGATCGGCTCCGGCCAAGCCCGTGGCGGTGGCCACGGGCTACGGCGCGGCGGTCGGCTCGGACGGCGTGGTCTCGGGCATGCGTGCGCTGCTGGATGCGCCGCAGCTGGGCACGCCCACGCGGGCGGGCGGCGGCGCCTGGACCGCCGACGTCTCGCCCGTGTCCGGCGCACAGAGCTATCTGGTGCGCGTTTCGCGCGATGCCGAAGGCGCGTTGCCGGTATCGTCGACGAGCTTCCCCAGCAACGACATCCGCTTTACGGCGCCCGGTCCCGGCACCTACTACGTGTCGGTGCGCGCAGTGGATGACCTGGGCCTGAACGGGCGCGACGCGATCGCCACCTTCGAGGGCGCGAACATGCTCCTGACCTCCGACGGCTCTGGCGTGGCCAGCGGCACGGGCGGCCTGATCACGCTGACCGATTACTAGAGCCCGCCCCATGGCCGATGCCGATCCGCAGGACCGGACCTCGCGCTCAGGGCTGTGGCTGACTGTGGCTTTGGCGGCGCTTGCCGCCATCCTGGGCGCTTTCAACGGCCTGGGCCGTTTCGACCAGATTCTTTATGACCGCGCCTTGTCGATGACCGGACGCGGTGCCGATCCCGATATCCTGATCGTCGCGATAGACGATGACAGCGTCAAGGCGCTGGGCCACTGGCCCTGGCGGCGCGCGGTCCACGCGGCGCTGCTGGACCGGCTCCAGGGCGCTCGCGCCGTCGCGCTGGACCTGATCTTCGCCGAGCCGGACATGGCCAATCCGAACGACGACCGCATCCTGGCCGACAGCATCCGGCGCCACGGCCGTACCGTCCTGCCGGTCGTGCTGGACCGGCTCGACCGCCCTGCCGCCGTCAACGAACCCATCCCCGGCGTGTCGCAGGCCGCCGCCGCGAAAGGCTTCATCAACGCGCGCATCGACCCCGATGGCGTGGTGCGCGAAGCCACCCTGACCGCGCGGCTTGGAGACCGCCGCTGGAACCATCTGGCCTTGGCCATGCTCGACGTCGGCGGCGAACCGGATTCCGCGCAAAAGCTGTTGCAACGTGCCGCGCCTGACGGCAGCATCCTGATTCCCTACGCCGGCCCCACCGCGCATACGCGGACCGTGTCCTACCTGTCCGTGTTGCGTGGAGATCTGTCGCCGGAGGAACTGCGCGACAAGTACGTGCTGGTCGGCGCCTGGGCCACCGGCCTGGGCGACGCCTACCCGACACCGGTTTCGCATGACGTCAGCGGCATGTCGGGGGTGGAGATCATCGCCAACCTGCTGCACGCCGCGCGCGACGACATCGCCTATAGGCTGCCGCCCGCCTGGTGCAACGCGCTGTTTGCGGCGCTGCCCGTGCTGCTGGCCTGCCTGGCCCTGTGGCGGCTGTCGCCCAAGCGGGCCCTGCTGGTCAGCCTGGCGCTGTTCGCCCTCATCCTGCTGACCGCGCTGCTGCTGCTGGCCTACGCCTATGTGTGGTTCGCGCCCGCTGCGGCGCTGCTGGGCGTGACGCTGTGCTATCCGCTCTGGAGCTGGCGCAGCCAGGAGGCCGCGCTGCGCTACATGGACAACGAACTGCGCCGCCTGCAGCGCGAGTACCCGCAGGTGCTGAACGAGGCCGGCGCCCAGGGCGCGGGACCCAGCGTGTCGCTGGAGAGCCGCGTCGGGGAGCTGCGCCGGGCGCTGGCCCGCGTGCGCAACCTGCGCCGCTTCCTCGCTGACGGCCTGGACGGCATGCCGGACGCCACGCTGGTTTTCGATCAGGACGGCCGCATGCAATTCCGCAACCAGGCTGCTGTCATGTATTTCCAGCGGCTGGGCATGCGCCCTCCCCGCGTCGGCCGTCCGGCCGCGCACCTGCTCGAGAAGACCATCTCCGATCCCGCCACCCGCCAACGCGTCGCCGAAGCGCTCAGCGGCCAAGGCCCGGTCGCCGCGTCATCGCCCTGGAGCGCCGACCTGGAAATACGCGACCACGCCGGGCGCGACCTGATCCTGAAATGCGCCCCCATCCATACCGCCGAAGGCAACTTCGCCGGCACCGTCACCACGCTGACGGACATCTCGCGCATCCGCCAGGCGGAACGCCAACGCGAGGAAACCCTGCGCTTCATCTCGCACGACATGCGCGCGCCCCAAAGCTCGATCCTCGCGCTGGTCGAAATGAAACAGGAAAGCGGTTCGACCGAAGGCCAGGGTGAAACCCTGGGCCGCATCGCCGCGCTGGCCAACCGCACGCTGCGCCTGGTCGACGATTTCGTGCACCTCACGCGCGCCGAGTCGATGACGATCAGCGCGGTGGAGCTGGATCTGGGTAGCCTGCTGCAGGACGCCGTGGACGAATTCTGGGCCTCGGCACAGAAACGCGGCATCGAACTCACCCTCGCGCTACCGCTGCCCGGCGCCTACGTCCGCGGCGATCAGACCCTGCTCATGCGCACGCTGTGCAATCTGATCGACAACGCCATCAAATACAGCCCGGCGGACACGCGGATCGAATGCGGCATCGACGAGGAACCTGGCTTCTGGCGCGTCAACATCCGCGATCAGGGACAGGGTATCGCAGCGCAGGACCTGGCCCGCTTGTTCGAGCCGTTCTCGCGCGTGGGTGTGGAAACCCGCGGCGATGTTGGCGGCGCGGGCCTGGGCCTGGCATTCGTGCGCACGGTGGCCGAACGCCACGGTGGATCGGTCGAGGTCAGCAGCGAGCTGGGCGTGGGTTCGGTCTTCACGCTGCGCCTGCCGATGGCGCCGGAGGAAATGCCCGCGGCGTAGCCGCGGCGTTCCCTATTGGAAGACGTGCGAGATCACGGCGGGCTTACCCGCCTTGACCTCCAGCGTCATGCGGTAGGGCGGCAGATCGGCGTTGCGCAGCACCACCTGGTACTTGCCGGGAATCAGCCGCAGTTCCTTGACCGGCGGACTGATGCCACGCGCCACGCCATTGATCCAGACCTCGCCCCATGGGCGGATGTCCAATCGCACCTGCACGGGAACCGGTTTGGGTTTGGGAGCCTCTTCGGCCACGGCGGGAGTCTCCGCCGGCGCGGTCGCGGGTGAAGTTGGCGCAGTCCCAGACGCCTCGGCAGGCAGCGCCGGCTGAGCCGGAGTGTCACCCTGAGCTGGCGCGCTTCCCGCGACTGGGGGTTGAGGCGCGGATTCCTGCGGGGTTCGAACCTCGGGCAGCGATGGCGGCGCCACAGACGTGGCGCCCGGCGCCGATGGCGGCGGCAGGGGATGCACCGCCGGCGGGTTCGGCTGGACCACTTCGGACCGGGTGATCAGCGCATTGGGCGCGCCCATGCCAGACTCGAACCAGGCATATACGCCCGCGCCGATCAACGCCACGATGAGCAGCAGCACCAGCAGCGGATGGCGCCCGCGGGCGGGTTGATGCACTGCGGCAGCAGCCGCCGGCGCCGCGCGCGAAGCCGGTGCCGGAATCACCGGATCCGGCGCCGTTTCGACCTGCGCGGCGATGCCCAGCATGCCGGCCAGATCGGCCAGCGTCTGCGGGCGGTCGGCGGGCGCCATGGCCAGGCCGGCGTCGATCACTGACAGGAAGTGCGGGCTGTATTTCGGCAAACCCAGGGACGCGAGCGGTTCGTAGCTATCTTCAGCCCGGCGTTCGGGCGCCGGGACGGGCTTGCTGCCAATGATCAGGGCGTGCATCACCGCGCACAAGGCGTAGATATCGCTCCAAGGGCCGCGCGGCCATTCCATCGAATCCGTGTAGAGTTCGAACGGCGCAAACCCCGGGGTCGGCGTGCGGGTGGCGCGGCGCGACCGCGCCACGACTAGTTCGGGCACCAGATGGGCACGGGCGTTTTCGTCCATGCCCACCGTGTCCAGCGAAATATCGCCGCAGATTTCACCTTGGGCATGCAGCGCCATCAAGGATGGCAGCAGATCGGACAAAAGCCGCTTGATGCGGGTTTCCGGCACGCCCCCCGCCGTGCTGGCGGCGATGGCGCTCAGCGGACGCAGTGCAAGCGGCGCGGCGCCGGAAAAAGGGCCACGCGGCGTCAGGAGGCCGGCGGAAGAAGACATGATCGGGACTGCGCTGTCGCGCGACAGCTGAATTAACTATGGAATAAGGCGAATATTATCCAATCCGCACCGCAAGGACATTGCCGAAAATGTCCGAGCGCATCAGGCTGTGGCACGATAGCGTACCGCTAAACCTCTCTACACCTTTGGAAGCCATGAAAATTCGCGTTCTGAGTAGTCTGCTCGGCTTATCGGCCCTGCTGGCGGGCTGCGCCGGCGTCTCATCCCAAAAGCCGGAAGCGCCTCCCACCGCGGAAGCCCTGGACCAGCTGCAGCAGGTACGCGACAAATATAGCGCCGGCCGCTACGGAGAAGTCATCCGCGGCGTCGCCACCTCCGACGCCCTGGCCACTTCCACCAAGGCCGTACGCATCGAGGCCTACAAGCTGCAGGCGTTCAGCTACTGCGTGAGCAAGTATCCGCGGCTGTGCGAAGACAGTTTCGCCCGCATTCTGGCCCTGGACCCCGCCTTTGAACTGGCGCCCAACGAAGCCGGCCATCCGGTCTGGGGACCCGTCTTCCGGCACGCGCAGGCACAGGTTCCAAAGTAACTTCCCCTGCGCCAGACAAAAAAAAGGCCGCTGATTTGCATCAGCGGCCTTTTTGATTCCGGGCATGCCGCGCCGGACTGCGCGCGGCATCCCTGCCGGGTGTTTCCGCTTATTCGGCGGAATCCTCGGCGCCCAGGTCGGAAGCCGGCGTTTCCGCATCCGAGCCCACCGTGACCGGCGAGTCTTCGAACGGGTTGGCCAGCTGGCGGGCGGCTTCGCGTTCCGCAGCCTCCAGCGCTTCCTTGTCCCTGCGGGCATGGTGGTAAGCCAGGCCGGTACCGGCCGGGATCAGGCGGCCGACGATGACGTTTTCCTTCAAGCCGCGCAGGTCGTCGCGCTTGCCCATGATGGCGGCTTCGGTCAGGACCCGGGTGGTTTCCTGGAACGAAGCGGCCGAGATGAACGAGTCGGTCGACAGCGAGGCCTTGGTGATACCCAGCAGCACGTTGTCGTAGCTGGCCGGACGGCGGTCTTCAGCCGTGACGCGGTCGTTCTCGTTCAACAGCTCGGAGCGCTCGACCTGCTCGCCCGGGATGAACTCGGTATCGCCGGCGTCGACGATGTTCACGCGGCGCAGCATCTGGCGGACGATCACTTCAATATGCTTGTCGTTGATCTTCACGCCCTGCAGACGGTACACGTCCTGCACTTCGTCGACGATGTACGTCGCCAGCTTCTCGATGCCTTGCAGGCGCAGGATGTCGTGGGGATCGGCCGGGCCGTCCACGATCATTTCGCCCTTGTTCACCACTTGGCCGTCGTGCACCAGAACCTGCTTTTCCTTCGGAATCAGGAACTCGTGGCTCACGCCTTCCAGGTCGGTGATGACCAGACGCTGCTTGCCCTTGGTGTCCTTGCCGAACGAGACCGTGCCGGTGACGTCGGCGAGCATGCCGGCATCCTTCGGCGAACGGGCTTCGAACAGCTCGGCCACGCGCGGCAGACCGCCGGTAATGTCGCGGGTCTTTTGCGATTCTTGCGGAATACGCGCCAGAACTTCACCCACGGCAACCTGCTGGCCGTCACGCACCGTGATCAGCGCGCCCACCGGGAACGAGATGTTCACCGAGTGATCGGTGCCGGCGATCTTAACGTCTTCGCCGTTCTCGTTGACCAGCTTGATCTGCGGACGCATGACGATCTTGCCGCCACGGGTCTTCGGCGTGATGACGACGAGCGTCGACAGGCCGGTGACTTCGTCCACCTGCTTGGCAACGGTCACGCCTTCTTCGATGTTCTCGAAGCGGACGGCGCCGCCGTATTCCGACACGATCGGACGGGTCAGCGGATCCCACGTCGCCAGACGCGCGCCAGCCTTCACGGCTTCGCCATCGCCAACCAGCACGGTCGCGCCGTACGGGATCTTGTGGCGTTCGCGTTCGCGGCCGTTGTCGTCGAAGATCGCCAGTTCGCCGGAGCGCGAGATCGCCACGCGTTCGCCCTTGGCGTTGGTGACGTAGCGCATCGTGCTGGCAAAGCCGACGGTACCGCTGGACTTGGTTTCCACCGCGCTGGCCAGGGCCGAACGCGACGCCGCGCCACCGATGTGGAACGTACGCATCGTCAGCTGCGTGCCCGGTTCACCGATGGACTGAGCGGCGATGACGCCAACCGCTTCGCCCTGGTTGACCGGCGAGCCGCGGCCGAGGTCGCGGCCGTAGCAGTGCGCGCACAGACCGTGGCGCGTTTCGCAAGTCAGCGGCGTGCGGACCTTGACTTCGTCCACGCCGATGCGGTCGATGGTGTCGACCATGTCTTCGTCCAGCAGGGTGCCGGCGACGATGGCCGTTTCCTGCGTGTCCGGGTTGACGATATCAACGGCAGCCACACGACCCAGGATGCGATCGCGCAACGGTTCAATGACTTCACCGCCTTCGACCAGGGCCTTCATGTTGTAGCCCTGCGAGGTGCCGCAATCGTCCTCGGTAATCACCAAGTCTTGCGTCACGTCGACCAGACGACGAGTCAGGTAACCCGAGTTGGCGGTCTTCAGTGCCGTATCGGCCAGACCCTTACGCGCGCCGTGAGTCGAGATGAAGTACTGGAGTACGTTCAGGCCTTCACGGAAGTTCGCGGTAATCGGCGTTTCGATAATCGAGCCGTCCGGCTTGGCCATCAGGCCGCGCATACCGGCCAGCTGGCGGATCTGGGCGGCCGAACCGCGGGCGCCCGAGTCAGCCATCATGTAGATGGAGTTGAACGATTCCTGGCGCACTTCTTCGCCGTGACGGTTGATCACGGGCTCGGTGGCCAGTTGTTCCATCATCGCCTTGCCGACCTTGTCGCCGGCCTTGCCCCAGATGTCCACCACGTTGTTGTAGCGTTCCTGGGACGTGACCAGACCCGACGAGTACTGCTTGTCGATTTCCTTCACTTCGCGGCTGGCTTCGGCCAGGATGCCTTCCTTGGCGGTCGGGATCAGCATGTCGCCCATGGCGATGGAGATACCGCCGCGCGTGGCCAGGCGGAAGCCCGACTGCATCAGCTTGTCAGCGAAGATCACCGTGTCGCGCAGGCCGCAGCGGCGGAACGACTGGTTGATCAGGCGCGAGATTTCCTTCTTCTTCAGCGCCTTGTTCAGCACCGTGAAGGGCAGGCCCTTGGGCAGGATTTCGGACAGCAGCGCGCGGCCGACCGTCGTCTCGTGACGGCGGATCACCGGCTGCCATTCGCCGTTCTCATCGCGCTCGTGTTCCTTCAGGCGCACGGTGATGCGCGACTGCAGTTCGACTTCGCCGTTGTCGTAGGCGCGCTGCACTTCAGCGACGTCGGTGAAGAAGATGCCTTCGCCGCGGCCGTTGATGCGCTCGCGCGTCGTGTAGTACAGACCCAGCACGATGTCCTGGGACGGCACGATCGACGGTTCGCCGTTGGCCGGGAACAGCACGTTGTTGGAGGCCAGCATCAGCGTGCGCGCTTCCAGCTGGGCTTCCAGCGACAGCGGCACGTGCACGGCCATCTGGTCACCGTCGAAGTCTGCGTTGAACGCCGCGCAAACCAGCGGGTGCAGCTGGATGGCCTTGCCTTCGATCAGGACCGGCTCGAACGCCTGGATGCCCAAACGGTGCAGCGTGGGCGCACGGTTCAGCATGACCGGGTGTTCGCGGATGACTTCTTCCAGGATGTCCCAGACCACCGGTTCCTGGCTTTCCACCAGCTTCTTGGCAGCCTTGATGGTCGTGGCCAGGCCCATCATCTCCAGACGATTGAAGATGAACGGCTTGAACAGTTCCAGGGCCATCAGCTTGGGCAGGCCGCACTGATGCAGCTTGAGCTGCGGACCCACCACGATGACCGAACGGCCCGAGTAGTCGACGCGCTTGCCCAGCAGGTTCTGACGGAAACGACCGCTCTTGCCCTTGATCATGTCGGCCAGGGACTTGAGCTGGCGCTTGTTGGCGCCCGTCATGGCCTTGCCGCGGCGACCGTTGTCCAGCAGCGAGTCGACGGCTTCCTGCAGCATCCGCTTTTCGTTGCGCAGGATGATTTCCGGAGCCTTCAGCTCCAGCAGGCGCTTCAAGCGGTTGTTGCGGTTGATGACGCGGCGGTACAGGTCGTTCAGGTCGGAGGTCGCGAAGCGGCCGCCGTCCAGCGGCACCAGCGGACGCAGGTCCGGCGGCAGCACGGGCAGCACTTCCATGACCATCCACTCGGCCTTGATGCCGGACTTCTGGAAGCCTTCCAGCACCTTCAGGCGCTTGGAGATCTTCTTGATCTTGGCTTCCGAGCTGGTGGCCTTCAGTTCGCCGCGCAGCGTTTCCACTTCGCGGTCGATGTCGATGGTGCGCAGCAGTTCGCGCACGGCTTCCGCGCCCATCAGGGCACGGAAGTCGTCGCCGTACTCTTCGGTCTTGGCGAGGAAATCGTCATCCGACATGATCTGGCCGCGCTTGAGCGGCGTCATGCCGGGTTCGATCACGCACCAGGCTTCGAAGTACAGCACGCGTTCGATGTCGCGCAGGGTCATGTCGAGCACCATGCCCAGACGCGACGGCAGGCTCTTCAGGAACCAGATGTGCGCGACGGGGCTGGCCAGCTCGATGTGGCCCATGCGTTCACGGCGAACCTTGGCGACGGTGACTTCCACGCCGCACTTTTCGCAGATCACGCCACGATGCTTCAGGCGCTTGTACTTACCGCACAAGCACTCGTAGTCTTTGATCGGGCCAAAGATCTTGGAGCAGAACAGGCCGTCGCGCTCGGGCTTGAACGTACGGTAGTTGATGGTCTCGGGCTTGCGAACTTCGCCGTAGGACCACGAACGGATCTTCTCGGGCGAGGCGATGCCGATCTTGATGGCATCGAACTGCTCGTCTTGCGAGACTTGCTTAAAGAGGTCGAGTAGCGCTTTCATTAGTTACGCTCCAAATCCATGTCCAGGGCCAACGAGCGGATTTCCTTGACCAGCACGTTGAACGATTCCGGCATGCCGGCGTCGATGACGTGATCGCCCTTGACGATGTTTTCGTATACCTTGGTACGGCCGGTGATGTCGTCGGACTTCACCGTCAGCATTTCCTGCAGGGTGTAGGCGGCGCCGTATGCTTCCAGCGCCCACACTTCCATTTCCCCGAAACGCTGACCGCCGAACTGCGCCTTGCCGCCCAGAGGCTGCTGGGTAACCAGCGAGTACGGGCCGGTCGAACGCGCGTGCATCTTGTCGTCGACCAAGTGGTGCAGCTTCAGGTAGTGCATGTAGCCGACCGTGACGGGGCGCTCGAACTGCTCGCCGGTGCGGCCGTCGTACAGCCACGCCTGCGTACGCGAAGGCGTCAGCGCCATGCGCTTGGCGACGTCGTCCGGATAGGCCAGTTCCAGCATCGTGGTGATTTCCTCTTCGGTCGCGCCGTCGAAGACGGGCGTCGCGAACGGCACGCCGTTCTTGAGGTTCTGGGCCATTTCCATGACTTCTTCGTCGGTCAGCTCGTCGATGCGCGCGCCGGTGCCGGTCGTGTTGTAGACCTTGTCCAGATAGGCGCGGACGTTCTTGACCTGCGCAGTGCGCTCGTCGCGCAGCATGTCGGCGATGCGATGGCCCACGCCCTTGGCAGCCCAGCCCAAGTGCACTTCCAGCACCTGGCCGACGTTCATCCGCGAGGGCACGCCCAGCGGGTTCAGAACGATGTCGGCCGGCGTGCCGTCAGCCATGTGCGGCATGTCTTCCACCGGGGTGATGCGCGAGACCACACCCTTGTTGCCGTGACGGCCTGCCATCTTGTCGCCAGGCTGCAGACGACGCTTCACGGCCAGGTAGACCTTGATCATCTTCAGCACGCCCGGGGGCAGCTCGTCGCCTTGCGTCAGCTTCTTGCGCTTTTCTTCGAAAGCCAGGTCGAACTGGTGGCGCTTCTGCTCCAGCGATTCCTTGGCCTGCTCCAGCACGACGGCATGCGGCTCGTCGGCCAGGCGGATGTCGAACCACTGCCAGCGGTCCAGATCAGCCAGGTATGCCTTGGTGATCGTGGCGCCCTTGGCCAGCTTGCGCGGGCCGCCGTTGACGGTCTTGTTGACCAGCATCTTTTCGATACGGTCGAACTGGTCGTTTTCAACGATGCGCAGCTGGTCGTTCAGGTCCTGGCGATAGCGGCGCAGTTCATCGTCGATGATGGACTGGGCGCGCTTGTCGCGCACGATGCCTTCGCGCGTGAACACTTGCACGTCGATCACGGTGCCGGTCATGCCCGAGGGCACGCGCAGCGAGGTGTCCTTAACGTCGGACGCCTTTTCACCGAAGATGGCGCGCAGCAGCTTTTCTTCGGGCGTCAGCTGGGTTTCGCCCTTGGGCGTGACCTTGCCGACCAGCACGTCGTCGGCGCTGACTTCGGCGCCGATGTACGTGATGCCCGAATCGTCCAGGCGGTTCAGTTGCGTCTCGGCCAGGTTGCTGATGTCGCGCGTGATTTCTTCCGGACCCAGCTTGGTATCGCGAGCAACGACCGTCAGTTCCTCGATGTGGACCGAGGTGTAGCGGTCATCGGCAACAACCTTTTCGGAGATCAGGATCGAGTCTTCGAAGTTGTAGCCGTTCCAGGGCATGAACGCGATCAGCATGTTCTGACCCAGGGCGAGTTCGCCCAGGTCGGTCGATGCGCCGTCAGCCAGCACGTCACCCTTGGCGACCTTGTCGCCACGCTTGACGATGGGACGCTGGTTGATGTTCGTGTTCTGGTTGGAACGGGTGTACTTGATCAGGTTGTAGATGTCGACGCCGACTTCGCCAGCGACGTTTTCTTCATCGTTCACGCGGATCACGACGCGCTCGGCGTCGACGTGGTCGACCAGGCCGCCACGCAGGGCTTGCACGGTCGTACCCGAGTCAACGGCCACGGTGCGCTCGATGCCCGTACCCACGACCGGCTTTTCCGGACGCAGGCAAGGCACGGCCTGGCGTTGCATGTTGGCGCCCATCAGCGCGCGGTTCGCGTCGTCGTGTTCCAGGAACGGAATCAGCGAGGCGGCGACCGACACGATCTGCGACGGGGCAACGTCCATGTAGTGCACGTTGGCCGGGGCGGTCAGCATGGTTTCGCCAGCTTCGCGGCAAGCCACCAGGTCGTCCACGAAACGGCCTTCCTCGTCCAGCGCGGCGTTGGCCTGCGCGATGACGTAGTGGCTTTCTTCGATGGCCGACAGGTAGTC
This sequence comes from Achromobacter xylosoxidans, assembly GCF_014490035.1. NCBI lineage: Bacteria > Pseudomonadati > Pseudomonadota > Betaproteobacteria > Burkholderiales > Alcaligenaceae > Achromobacter > Achromobacter xylosoxidans. Next base: position 6,700,768 of record NZ_CP061008.1, read on the forward strand.
GATCTGCTCGCTGACCTTGCCGTCAATGATCTTGCGGTAAGGCGTTTCCAGGAAGCCGTACTCGTTCAGGCGAGCGTACAGCGCCATGGAGTTGATCAGGCCGATGTTCGGGCCTTCCGGCGTTTCGATCGGGCACACGCGGCCGTAGTGGGTCGGGTGCACGTCGCGGACTTCGAAGCCGGCGCGCTCGCGGGTCAGACCGCCCGGGCCCAGTGCGGAAACGCGACGCTTGTGCGTGATTTCCGACAGCGGGTTGGTTTGGTCCATGAACTGCGACAGCTGGCTCGAACCGAAGAACTCCTTGATGGCAGCCGAGATCGGCTTGGAGTTGATCAGGTCGTGCGGCATCAGGTTTTCCGTCTCGGCCTGGCCCAGACGTTCCTTGACGGCGCGCTCGACGCGCACCAGGCCGGCGCGGAACTGGTTCTCGGCCAGTTCGCCGACGCAACGCACGCGGCGGTTGCCCAGGTGATCGATGTCGTCGATCTGGCCACGGCCGTTACGCAGCTCGACCAGCACCTTGATGGTTTCAAGGATGTCTTCGTTGGTCAGCGTCATCGGACCCGTGATGTCTTCACCACGGCCCAGACGGCTGTTGACCTTCATGCGGCCGACGCGCGACAGATCGTACGTTTCTTCGCTGTAGAACAGACGCTGGAACAGCGCTTCCACCGCTTCTTCGGTGGGCGGTTCGCCAGGACGCATCATGCGGTAGATGGCAACTCGCGCGGCCATCTGGTCGGCGGTTTCATCGGTGCGCAGCGTTTGCGAGATGTACGGGCCGCGGTCCAGGTCGTTCGTGTAGAGGGCCTGGATGTCGTGCACGTTGGCGGCGCGCAGGGCGCCCAGCACGCTTTCCGTGATCTCGTCGTTGGCGTTGGCGATGACTTCGCCGGTGTCCGGGTCGACGATGTTCTTGGCCAGCACGCGGCCGTACAGGAAGTCTTCCGGCACGGAGATGCGCTGGATGCCGCCGGCAGCCAGGTCGCGCAGATGCTTGGCGTTGATGCGCTTGTCTTTTTCGACAATGACCTTGCCGCTGCGGTCGCTGATGTCGAAACGGGCCATTTCGCCCTTCCAACGCTCAGGCACGAATTCCATCATCGCGCCTTCGCTCTTCAATTCGAAGTTGTCGAAGTCGAAGAAGTTGGCCAGGATCGATTCCGGCGTCATGCCGATGGCCTTGCACAGAATCGTGACGGGCATCTTGCGGCGACGGTCGACGCGGAAGAACAGGACGTCCTTCGGATCGAATTCGAAGTCCAGCCACGAGCCGCGGTAAGGAATCACGCGGGCCGAGAACAGGAGCTTGCCGGAGCTGTGGGTCTTGCCGCGGTCGTGCTCGAAGAACACGCCAGGCGAGCGGTGCAGCTGCGAAACGATGACACGCTCGGTGCCGTTGATGACGAAGGAACCCGTGCCCGTCATGAGCGGAATTTCGCCCATGTAGACTTCCTGTTCCTTCACTTCCTTCACGGTGGGCTTGCTGACTTCGCGGTCAAGCAGCACCAGGCGGACCTTGGCTCGCAGGGGCGAGGCATAGGTCAGGCCACGTTGCTGACATTCCTTGACATCGAACACCGGTTCGCCGAGCACATAGCTCACGAACTCCAAGCGCGCCATACCGTTGTGACTAACGATCGGGAAAATCGACGAGAACGCCGCCTGCAAACCGTCGGCTACGCGATCGGACGGGGCGGTATCCGCCTGCAGGAAAGTTAGGTAGGATTGAAGCTGTGTCGCCAACAGGAAGGGAACGTTTTGAACGTCTTCACGCTTGGCGAAGCTTTTGCGGATGCGCTTTTTTTCGGTGTACGAGTAAGGCATGAGCACTCCGACTCGAGGTTGCATGGGCCGTCAACCACGGCCCCAGGTGATACGACTCCAGGAAACCCCCCTGTAAAGGGCATACCCCCAGTAGGGGTTTCCTGGAAACGCAAAAGCCCGGGGACTGCAAACTGCGCTGTCCCCGGGCAAATTGACGCAGGTCTTACTTGACTTCGACCTTGGCGCCAGCTTCTTCCAGCTTCTTCTTGGCGGCTTCGGCGTCAGCCTTGGCCACAGCTTCCTTGACGGGCTTCGGAGCGCCGTCGACCAGGTCCTTGGCTTCCTTCAGACCCAGACCGGTCAGCTCGCGCACGGCCTTGATGACGCTGACCTTGTTGGCGCCGGCGTCGGTCAGGACGACGGTGAACTCGGTTTGCTCTTCAGCGGCGGCGGCAGCGCCACCAGCGGCGGGAGCAGCGACAGCGACAGCGGCGGCAGCAGCCGACACGCCGAACTTCTCTTCCATTTCCTTGATCAGCTCGGACAGCTCGAGCACGGTCATGCCAGCGATGGCGTCAAGGATTTCAGCTTTGTTAAGTGCCATTTTTCAGAACTCCAAATAATTTGGTAATGCCAGGGTTTGGGTGTCGCTCGGTCGTTCAGCGAATTCCGTGAAGGCAGGCGATTAAGCCGCAGCCTTCTGGTCGCGCACGGCGGCGAGGCCACGGGCGAACTTGGTCGGAACTTCGTTGAGCGTACGCACGAATTGCGCGATGGGGGCTTGCATGGTGCCCAGCAGCTTCGACAGCAACTCTTCGCGCGAGGGCATGGTGGCCAGGGCCTTCACGCCGTCTTGGTTCAGCAGGCTGTTGGGCAGAGCGCCCGCCTTGATGACCAGCTTGTCGTTGCTTTTCGCGAAACCTGCGAGGACCTTGGCCGCCGAAACCGGATCAGCGCTGATGCCATAGATCAGCGGACCGGTCAGTTGCTCAGCCAACGGCTCGAAAGCCGTGCCGGCAACAGCACGACGGGCCAGCGAGTTCTTCAGAACACGCAGATACACGCCCGATTCACGCGCAGTTTTGCGCAGTACGGTGACAGAGGCGACGTCCAGACCACGGTACTCAGCGATAACAATCGATTGGGCCTTGGCGACTTCCGCCGAGACTTCCTCGATCACCACCGCTTTCTCTTGACGATTGAGACTCACGGTTTGAACACTCCATCAAAAGACGCCTGGGGCCTGAGCCTTGCGCGTCAACCGAATGCGGCGCCTGGTCGAGTTCTTCGTGTAAAGAAATCTTCCTGGGGACGCCGTCTACGCTGGATCCGAACCTTACGGGCTTCGGTATTAAGCGGAGGGGTCCGGTACTGCTTGAACCACCCTGCTCCAGCGGTCTTTGACAGCAACATCCGGAGGAATCCGGATGCAGCCCAAAGTACGTTTACAGCTATCGGCTTAGTTGGCCGACAGCGAGGCAATTTCCACGCGCGCACCGCCGCCCATCGTGGACGAAACGGCCAGCTTGCGCAGGTAAATGCCCTTGGCAGCTGCGGGACGAGCCTTTTGCAGGGCGTCGACCAGAGCGGCCAGGTTGGTTTGCAGCTGTTCCACGCCGAACGACGCGCGGCCGATCGTTGCGTGGATAATGCCAGCCTTGTCGGTGCGGTACTGAACCTGACCGGCCTTGGCGTTCTTGACAGCGGTAGCGACGTCCGGGGTCACGGTGCCGACCTTCGGGTTCGGCATCAGGCCACGGGGACCCAGGATCTGACCCAGGGCACCCACGACACGCATCGTGTCGGGCGAGGCGATGACCACGTCGAAGTCCATTTGACCGGCCTTGATCTGGTCAGCCAGGTCGTCCAGACCGACGATGTCGGCGCCAGCGGCCTTGGCGGCTTCAGCCTTGTCGCCTTGGGCGAACACGGCCACGCGGACCGACTTGCCGGTGCCGGCGGGCAGAACGACCGAGCCGCGAACCAGTTGGTCCGACTTCTTCGGGTCGATGCCGAGTTGCACGGCCACGTCAATGGATTCATTGAACTTGGCGACGGCGGTTTCCTTGACCAGGGTCAGGGCTTCAGCGACCGGGTACAGCTTGGTGCGGTCGATCTTCTGCGCAATGGCGGCGGCGCGCTTGGACAGTTTTGCCATGATTAGATCCCCTCAACCGTGATGCCCATGCTGCGGGCGCTGCCAGCGATCGTACGCACGGCGGCGTCCAGATCAGCGGCGGTCAGATCGGGGCCCTTGGCCTTGGCGATCTCTTCAGCTTGAGCGCGGGTCAGCGTGCCGACCTTGTCGGTATGCGGCTTGGACGAACCCTTTTGCACGCCGGCGGCCTTCTTGATGAGGACCGTCGCGGGCGGGGTCTTCATGATGAAGGTGAAGCTCTTGTCGGCGAAGGCGGTGATCACCACCGGAATCGGCAGACCAGGCTCCATGCCTTGGGTCTTGGCGTTGAACGCCTTGCAGAATTCCATGATGTTCAGGCCACGCTGACCCAGGGCCGGGCCAATCGGGGGGGAGGGGTTAGCCTTACCAGCCGGCACTTGCAGCTTGATAAAGCCGACGATCTTCTTCGCCATGCTTTGCTCCTTGCGGGTTATATCGCTCCTGGGCGTTCAGGCCTGGGAGCTCCCCGGGGGTTGAAATTAGGTCTTTTCGACCTGACTGAAATCGAGTTCGACGGGCGTGGCGCGACCAAAAATGGTGACAGACACGCGAACCTTGCTCTTTTCGTAATTGACTTCTTCGACGTTGCCGTTGAAGTCTGCAAACGGACCTTCCTTGACCCGAACCATCTCGCCCACTTCGAACAGGATCTTGGGGCGGGGTTTCTCGACGCCCTCTTCCATCTGGGAGAGGATCTTCTCGACTTCCTTTTCGGAAATCGGGGTCGGACGGTTGCCCGAGCCACCCAAAAAGCCGGTGACGCGGTTGGTGTTCTTGACCAGGTGCCACGTTTCGTCGGTCAAGTCCATTTCAACCAGGACATAACCGGGGAAAATGCGGCGCTCGGTGATCGACTTCTGGCCACCCTTGACCTCGACGACTTCCTCGGAGGGCACAAGAATGCGGCCAAAAGACGTTTGCAGGCCCGCGCGCTCGATGCGCTCGTTCAGGGCCTTGTGTACGCTTTTTTCCATGCCGGAGTACACATGGACGACATACCAACGCTTACTCATTCGCCGTCCTTATTTCCAGCCCAACAACAGGCCGTAAAGAATCCATTCGATGCCCTTGTCGAGCACCCACATGAAAAGGCCCATGACCGCCACAAACGCGAAAACGATACCCGTCATCTGGGTCGTTTCCTTGCGCGTGGGCCACGAGACACGCTTGACTTCGTTGTAGGACTCGCTGGCGAAGCTCAGGGTGCGGCGGCCGGGTTCGCTGAACCAGGCGATCACGGCTGCGATCACAAGGCCGCCGACGAATACGCCGATACGTGCAGGCATCGGTTGCGCGCTGAGCACGGAAAACCCGACGATGCCAGCAATAACGACAAGAACCGCCAGCCCGAGCTTCACCCGGTCGGCGGTACTGGTTACGGTTTCTACGCTGGTATTAGACATATTGCGACGCGAGCCGCCGTGAATGCGTAACTCGCGATGATCTCCCGCGGGTTTATCCTGGCGGTGGCAGGGGCAGTAGGAATCGAACCTACAACCTTCGGTTTTGGAGACCGACGCTCTGCCAATTGAGCTATGCCCCTAAAACACTACACTTGCACTACACAGCTGCTTCCGCCTTACATGCAACAACTTGCGGAACCATACATCATACTACTTTTACAGCAAAGATGGATAGAGGGACTTGAGAGTCCACTCTACCCATCCGGGTATTGCTTACTTCAGGATCTTGGCGACGACGCCGGCGCCGACGGTACGACCGCCTTCACGGATGGCGAAACGCAGACCTTCTTCCATGGCGATCGGAGCCAACAGCTTGACCGTCATGGCCACGTTGTCGCCCGGCAGAACCATTTCCTTGTCGGCCGGCAGTTCGATCGTGCCCGTCACGTCCGTCGTGCGGAAGTAGAACTGGGGACGATAGCCTTGGAAGAACGGGGTGTGACGGCCGCCTTCTTCCTTGGACAGGATGTACACCTCGGACGTGAAGTCCGTGTGCGGGGTGATCGAGCCCGGCTTGGCCAGAACTTGGCCGCGCTGGACGTCTTCACGCTTGGTGCCGCGCAGCAGGATGCCCACGTTGTCGCCGGCTTGACCTTGGTCCAGCAGCTTGCGGAACATTTCCACGCCCGTGCAGGTCGTCTTGACCGTCGGAACGATACCGACGATTTCGAGTTCTTCGCCGACCTTGATCACGCCGCGTTCGATACGGCCGGTCACCACGGTGCCGCGACCCGAGATCGAGAACACGTCTTCAACCGGCATCAGGAACGTGCCGTCCACGGCGCGCTCAGGCGTCGGGATGTACGAATCCAGCGCAGCGGCCAGAGCCATGATGGCCTGTTCGCCCAGTTCGCCCTTGTCGCCTTCCAGCGCCAGCTTGGCCGAACCCTTCACGATCGGGGTGTCGTCGCCCGGGAAGTCGTACTTCGACAGCAGTTCGCGGACTTCCATTTCCACCAGCTCGAGCAGCTCGGCGTCGTCAACCATGTCGGCCTTGTTCAGGAAGACGATGATGTACGGCACGCCAACCTGGCGCGACAGCAGGATGTGTTCGCGGGTTTGCGGCATCGGGCCGTCAGCGGCCGACACGACCAGGATCGCGCCGTCCATTTGCGCGGCGCCCGTGATCATGTTCTTCACATAGTCAGCGTGGCCCGGGCAGTCAACGTGCGCGTAGTGACGCGCTTCCGTTTCGTACTCGACGTGAGCCGTGTTGATCGTGATGCCGCGAGCCTTTTCTTCAGGAGTCGCGTCGATCTGGTCGTAGCCCTTGGCTTCGCCGCCGAACTTGTTCGACAGAACGGTCGTGATGGCCGCCGTCAACGTCGTTTTGCCGTGGTCAACGTGACCAATCGTACCCACGTTCACGTGCGGCTTGGTACGTTCAAACTTGCCTTTTGCCATGGCTGACTCCTGACCTGGATTGCGCTTCTGACTGAAGAAGAGAGAAATTAGTGGTGCCCATGGCGCGGATCGAACGCGCGACCTCTCCCTTACCAAGGGAGTGCTCTACCACTGAGCCACATGGGCAAATAAATCTTGGAGCGGGTGAAGGGAATCGAACCCTCGTCGTAAGCTTGGAAGGCTTCTGCTCTACCATTGAGCTACACCCGCGGCATACCCTTTCACCTTCTCTTTCCCAAACCTTTTTCAATCCGAAGCCCGGGAGAGCCTTACAACCTTCTTTGCGAAGGCTGCTCAGCTTTCTGAGCTTCACATTGTAAATCCAGGCAAACCGCGCCTGGATTTAGGTGTGGGTCTCTGGTGGAGGAGGTTGGATTCGAACCAACGTAGGCGCAAGGCCAACAGATTTACAGTCTGCCCCCTTTAACCACTCGGGCACTCCTCCACAGGAGAATTCGAGATTATGAACACTTTCAAACCCGCTGTCAAACGCTTGGGACGAAATATTCAAAATTCTTCTTCAACCACCGCAGCGTTTCCGCGCAGAGGGGGCGAAGCTTACAGGTTTCCGCGAATTGCTGCACGAAAAAGATCGGAATACTGCTCAGGGGTGTAGTTGACGGGGTTGGTGCCGGCCGATGGATCCTCGGCCGCCATGCGCCCCACCCGCTCGGCCTGGGCGTCGTCGATGCCGATTTCTGCCAGGGTGTGGGGGATGCCCACGGTCTCGCGCAGACGCAACACCCAGTCCAGCACCGCCCCCGGGCCGGACTCCGGCAGATCCAGGTAGCGCGCCAAGGCCTGCAGCCGCGGCGCCACCGCGTGTTCGTTGGCTTTCAGCACGTACGGCATGAGGATTGCGTTGAGCATGCCGTGATGCGCGTCGTACAGCGCGCCCAACGGATGCGCCAGCGCATGCATGGCGCCCAGCCCGCGCTGGAACGCCGTCGCGCCCATGCTGGACGCCACCAGCATCTGCAGCCGCGCCTGCAAATCGCTGCCGTTGGCGACGGCCTGCGGCAAGTATTCCTTGACCAGGCGCATGCCTTCGATCGCGATGCCCGCCGCCATGGGATGGAAGAAAGGCGAACAGTAGGCTTCGAGATTATGCGACAGCGCGTCCATGCCGGTCGCCGCCGTTATCTTGGGCGGCAGGCCGACAGTGAGCTCGGGGTCCAGGATCACCACGGCAGGCAGCATGCGCGCGTGGAAGATGATGCGCTTGACCTCGGCGGCCTCGTCGGTGATGACGGAAGCGCGCCCTACTTCGGAACCCGTGCCCGCGGTGGTCGGCACGGCCACCGCCGGGGCCATGCCCGCGACGTCGACGCGCAGGTAGTTGTCGCCGACATCCTCGAAATCCCATAATGGCCGCCGCTGCCCGGCCATCAGCGCGATGGCCTTGGCGGCATCCAGCGCGGAGCCGCCGCCGAATGCGATCACGCCATCATGGCGGCCTTGCCGATAGGCCTGCACGCCATCGTCCACATTACGGCCCGTGGGATTGCCTTTGATCTCGTGGAACAGGCCGCATTCCAGCCCTTCCTGGCGGCACGCTCGCACGGCCTGCGTCACCATCGGCAAGGCAGCAAGCCCGGGATCCGTCACAAGCAGAGGCCGCTTCATGCCCAGGCCGCGGCATAGCTCGGGCAGTTCCTTGATGCGGCCGGGGCCGGCCTTGATGGCGGTGGGATAGTTCCAATTAACGCTGGGCACGGTCATGGCGGGTTTCCTGATGGCGTCGTGTCAGACGCTGCGCAGATGGAAGGATTTGGCTTGGGTGAGCTGCTCGTAGCCCACGACCGACAAGGAGACGCCGCGGCCGGAGTTCTTCACGCCGGTCCAAGCCAGCGCGGGATCCAGGTAATCGCAACGGTTCATGAAGAACGTACCCGCCTGCACCTGGCGGCCTATATGCAGGGCCGCATCCTGGTCCTGCGTAAAAGCCGCCGCCGTCAGGCCGTAGGGACTGTCGTTCATCAGGCCGATCGCCTCCTCGTCGCTGTCCACCGCCATGATGCCGACAGCGGGACCGAAGCATTCATCACTCATGATGCGCATGCGATGATCGACCTGCGTCAGCAGCGCCGGCGCGACGTAAGGCGAGCCTATGCTCGCTTCCTTGAAATACGAGCTATCAATCATATTTCTGGCGCCGGCGGAAACCGCAGCCCCGATGATGTCGCGGATCTCGGCGGCGGCTTTTGCGCGCACCACCGGCCCCAGCGTTGTTTCGGCGTGCAGCGGATTCCCCAGCACGTAGCTGCGGGTCAATTCAATCGCGCGCTCGACGAACTCGTCGTACCGCGCACGCGCCACATAGATGCGCTGGATGCCGCAGCAGGATTGGCCTGAATTAAAAAAGGCGCCGTCCACCAACGTCTCGACCGCATGGTCGATCTTCGCGTCCTCGCGCACATAGGCTGGATCGTTGCCACCCAGCTCCAGGCCGACGCCGATGAACCTCCCCGCCGCGCTTTCCTCCACGACATGCCCGCCGCGCACCGAACCGGTAAACGAGACGTAGCCAATCTCCGGCGCGCGGATCAGCCTGCGCACGATGTCATGGTTGGCATGCAGGTACTGGAACACGCCCTTGGGCGCGCCGGCTTCCCGGAATGCGCGTTCGATCAGTTCCGCGCACAGGGGCGTCTGGTCGGAATGCTTGAGAATGACGGTATTGCCGGCCATCAGCGCGGGCACGATGCTGTTCACCGCCGTCAGCAAGGGATAGTTCCACGGCGCAATGGTCAGCGCCACGCCTATGGGTTCACGGCTGATGAAGCGCGTGAATCCCGCCATTTCCGCAACCTGGATGGGCGCCAGCGCCTCACCCGCGATCGCGATCATGTGGCGCGCGCGGGCCTCGAAGCCCGCCACCTCTCCGGGCGTATAGCGCAGCGGCCGGCCCATCTGGATGGTAATGGCGCGTGCGATCTCGTCCTTCGCGGCGACGAAGCGGTCGACGGCCTCGGACACGATGCGCCCCCGCTCCTGCACGCCCAGTGCCTGCCACGCGCCCTGCGCGGCTTGGGCGTCGGCGAGCGCCTGTGCGATCTGCGCCTCGCTGGCGTAGGGACGGCGCACGACCTCGCGCCCGTCGATGGGACTGATGGTGATGAGTTCCTGGGTCATGTCTGCCCTGCGCAAGCGGTGTGGTTTGGATTCAGATGATTTCGAAGTAGCGCGCCAGTTCCCAGTCGGTCACGTGGCGGCGGAACTGCCGTTCTTCCCATTCACGCGTCGCCGCGTAATGTTCGACGAAGGCGTCGCCAAACAGATGGCGCGCGGCCTCGGATTCGCGCAGCCGCTGCGCGGCCTCCCAGAGCGTGGTGGGCAAGCGCAGATGTGCCGGGAACTGCTGCGTATAGGCGTTGCCCTGCACCATCGGCTCGGGTTCCAGGCCCTGCTCAATGCCATACAGGCCCGAAGCCAGGGCGGCGGACAAGGCCAGATAGGGATTGGCGTCGGCCGATCCGATGCGCACCTCGACGCGCTGCGATTTGTCGCTGCCTGGAATCAGCCGCAGCGCAGTGGTGCGGTTTTCCATGCCCCAGGTCGCATCCAGCGGCGCCCAGTACCCGGGTACCAGGCGCGAATAGCTGTTGATGGTCTGCGCATACATGGCCATGAATTCCGGCAGGTAGCGCTGCACACCGGCCATGAAGGAAGCTTGCGTCGCGCTCATGCCGTGCGGCCGGGATTCGTCGTAAAAGGCCGAACGGCTGGTCTTGTGGTCGCGTAGCGACAGATGGATGTGTCCGCTCTGGCCGGGATGATCATGCGACCATTTCGCCATGAAGGTCGCCATCAGCCCGTTCTGCTGCGCCAACGCCTTGGTGAAAGTCTTGAAGAGAAAGGCCTTGTCGCCCGCGGCCGCGGCCAGGTCCACTGCCAGGGCCGCTTCCAGCACGCCCGGCCCGGTCTCGGTGTGCAGGCCTTCGATGGGCATGTCCATGCGTTCGCACATGTCCAGGAGCTTGCGGTAGAAGTCGCCTTCGACCGTGCTGCGCAGCACCGAGTAGCCGAAATTTCCCGGCGTCCAGTTCTCCATGTTGCGGTAGTTTTTGGCGCGCACCGAGTGCGGCGTTTCGCGGAACATGAAGAACTCGTACTCCAGCGCGGCATAGACGTCATAGCCCATGCCCGCGGCCCGGTCCAGCGTCCGGTGCAACAACCGCCGCGGACAGATGGCGCCCGCGTCGCCTTCGAATTCCGCCAGGAACAGCAGCATGTCTTCGCCGCCCGGTCCCTGCTCCAGCGGCAGCCGGCGGCCGCTTTGCGGGATGATCCTGAGCTTGGCATCCGGATAGGCCGTGTGCCAACCCGTGTACTTGGTGTTGTCGTACAGCTGGTCGTCCAGGTCCCAGCCGAACACCACGTCGCAGAACGCCAGCCCCGAGCGCAGCGCGCCCAGGAATTTGTCGCGCCGCAAGTACTTTCCCAGCATGACGCCATCGACGTCGGACAAACCTACCTTGATGTGCGAGAGCTGGCTGGCTTGCACCAGCCGCTCCGCGTCTTCCACCGTTGCTACCCCTAGTGCATGCATGCTCTTTCACCTTGTGACTGAAGCGTTGCGTTGGACTGCGGGCGGGCGGCGCGGCGTTCAGGTCATGGCCGCCCCCAGCACCCGCATCGCCTGGCGATGCAGCTGCGGCGTGGCGGCCGCGACGACGCGGCCCTGCGATTCGAGACTGAGCGGCTGCCCCGACCAATCGGTAATGACGCCGCCCGCCCCTTCGATCACGGGCATCAGCGCCAGATAGTCATACGGCTGCAGGCCGGACTCGACCACCAGGTCGACGTGTCCGCTGGCCAGGAGGCCGTAGCTGTAGCAATCGCCGCCGTAGCGGCGCATGCGCGCGGCCTGCGTCAGCGCCTCGAAGGCGGCCAGCTCGGCGCCGGCAAAGATGTCGGGCGAGGTGGCGTACAGCACGGCCTGGCGCAGTTCGGCGCAAGCGCTGGTGCGGCAGGCGGTACCGTTCAGTTGCGCGGCCACGCCGGCCGCGCCGACCCAGCGCTCGTCCAGCATGGGTATGTCGATTACGCCGAGCACAGGTTTGCCCCGATGCAGCAGCGCCAGCAGCGTGCCCCACAACGGGTTGCCGGAAATGAACGCGCGCGTGCCGTCGATGGGGTCCAGCGACCACACGAATTCGGCTTCGGCATGCGAGGCGCCAAACTCTTCTCCAAAGATGCCGTGCTCGGGATAATGCTGGGCGATGGCCTCGCGCAAGGCGGCCTCGACCTCACGGTCGGCCTGCGTGACCGGGCTTTCGTCCGCCTTGGTGTCCACGTCCAGCGGATGCCGGAACCACTTGCGCGACAAGGGGCGGACGCGGTCCGCCAGCGTTTGGGCGAACGAGGAGTACGCGGCCAGCTGCTGCGCGGATAACGGCGGTGAAGTTTGCATCGATGAGCTCCAGGCGTGGCGCGGGAGAATGCGCCTACGCAAAAAAAACCCTTGAATACTGGTTTTTCCAGTCTAGACACGTTGCCACAAATTTGCAAACATACATAAAACTGCAACTTGCCGGATTTGTTGCAGAAGGCTGTCCAACTACGTAGCTCGCCACCGTTGCCGTGTATTCCAACCGGAGTTCCATCATGCAATGTATGAAGAAGCTTAGCCTTGTGGTTGCAGTAATTTCCCTAGGTTGGACGCAGGCCCACGCCGGCGCCATCACCGTCTACACCGCCCTCGAAGAAGATGAAATCGCGGCCTATCTGAAAGCCGCCAAAGCCGCCATGCCGGACGTGAAGGTCAACGTGCTGCGGCTGTCCACCGGTGATCTGGGCGCGCGCCTGATCGCCGAGGCCTCCAACCCGCAGCAGGACGTGATCTGGGGCTTCGCCGTCAGCAACATGCTGGATCCGCGCCTGCAAAACCTGCTGGAGCCGTATGCGGCCAAGGGCATGGACGCCCTGCCCGCGCAGTACAAGGGCGCCGACCAGAAGTGGTTCGCCGCCACCGGCTACGTAGCCGCATTCTGTGTAAACACGGACAGGCTCAAGTCCAAGAATCTGCCCATGCCGACCTCCTGGGAAGACCTGACCAAGCCGGTCTACAAGGGCGAAATAGTTATCCCCAGCCCTGCCGCCTCGGGTACCGGCTATCTGCAGATCGTCGCGCTGCTGCAGGGCATGGGCAAGGAGAAGGGCTGGGCGCTGCTCAAGGACCTGGACAAGAATGTGGCCCAGTACACGCCGTCCGGTTCGCGCCCCTGCAAGATGGCGCGCGCCGGCGAGTACGCCATCGGCGTGTCCTTCGCCTTCCCCGCCATGCAGTCCATCGAGGAAGGATTCCCCATCAAGATGGTGATTCCATCCAAATGGGTGGGCTACGAACTGGAAGCCTCGGGGCTGATGAAAACGGCCAAGAATCCCACCGACGCCAAACGCTTCCTCGATTGGACGCTGTCGGCGCAGGCCGGCGGCCTGTACAGCAAGTACAAGGAACTGGTGACCATCCCCGGCGCCACGCCCAACAAGGCCGCCGAAGCCGCCGGCCTGCCCAAGGACCTGACCGCCGTGCTGTATCCCGTGGACTTCCCCAAGTCGGCCGCGGAGCGGGACGCCACCATCAAGACCTGGCAGGAAACCATCAAGCGTTGACGGTGCCGCGGCCGGCGCAAAGCCGGCCGCAGCCTGTCCTGGAGACGCCATGTATCTGGAATTGCGCGGAATCCGCAAGACGTTCGATGCGTCGGTAGCGCTGCAAGACATCGACCTGTCCGTGGGCGAACATGAATTCGTCTGCCTGCTGGGCCCCAGCGGCTGCGGCAAGACCACCCTGCTGCGCATCGTGGCGGGCTTGCTGCCCTTTGACCGCGGCACCATCACGCTGGGCGGGCGCGACTTGAGCGCGCAGCCGGCGCGCAAGCGCGGCTTCGGCATCGTGTTCCAGTCGTATTCCCTGTTCCCCAACATGACCGTGGCGCAAAACGTGGGTTACGGCCTGCGCATCCGCGGCGAATCGCGCGAACGCATCGGCGCGCGCGTAAAGGAACTGCTGACGCTGATCAAACTGCCCGAACATGCGGAGCGCTATCCGCACCAGTTGTCCGGCGGCCAGCAGCAGCGCGTGGCGCTGGCGCGCGCGCTGGCGGTGGATCCGGCGCTGATCCTGCTGGACGAACCGCTGTCCGCGCTGGACGCGCGCGTACGCACCGACATGCGCGCCGAGATCCACGACGTGCAGCGGCGCCTGAAAATTCCCACGGTCATGGTCACGCACGATCAGGAGGAAGCGCTGACGCTGGCCGACAAGATCGTGTGCATGAACGACGGCCGCATCGAGCAGGTGGGCTCGCCTTCCGATCTGTACCTGCGCCCGCGCACCCGCTTTGTGGCGAACTTCGTGGGCCTGAGCAATCTGCTGCCCACCGACTGGGTGCGCGAGGCCATGCCCCAACTGCTGGCGACGCGGCCCGAGGGCGCCAGCGAGCGCTACGAGGCCTGCCTGCGGCCCGAGAACCTGCGCATCGCGGCGGACGAACACGGCCCGGGCCGCGTGCAGGACATGACGTTCATGGGCAACCTCACCCGCCTGCGCATCGCCTGGCAGGGACGCGAACTGCTGGTGGAACAACATGGCGCCGCGGGCCTGTCGCGCGGCGCCCCCGTGCGGCTGGACATGGAGCCGGGCCAGTGCGCCTGGGTCAGCGTATGACGGATCGCACCACGCAAACCGGGGCCGCCGCTTGAGCGCCGCCCACGCCAGCCCGGCCATCGCGGCGCCAACCGGCCGCGCCCCCTGGTCCGCCGACCGTGTGCTGCTATGGAGCTGCGTCGGCATCCCTCTGGCGGGCCTGGCGCTGTTCTTCCTCTATCCGCTGGCGACTGTAGCGTGGCGCAGCCTGGTCGAGAAGGACGGCTCGGTCGGCCTGGGCAACTATGCCGAGGTCTTCGCCACGCGCGGCGTGCTCACCGCCACGCTCAACAGCCTGGTCATGAGCACCGCCACCACGGTGGTCAGCGTCGCGCTGGGCTTTGCCATCGCCTACGGCCTGGATCGCAGCTGCATGCGCGGCAAGGCCGCCGTGCGGCTGGCGCTGGTGCTGCCGCTGCTGGCGCCTTCGCTGGTGCAGGGCCTGGGGCTCATCTTCCTGCTGGGCCGCAACGGGCTGGTACACCGCTGGACAGGCTGGGAAATAGATATCTACGGCTTCTGGGGCCTGTTGATCTCCAACGTGTTCTACGCCCTGCCCCAGGCCGTGCTGATCCTGCAAGCGGCCTTGCGCAACATGGATGCGCGCTACTACGACGCGGCCGAAGTGATGGGCGCGTCCGGCTCGCGCCAGTTTCTCGACATCACCCTGCCCAACTGCAAGTTCGGCTTGCTGAGCGCGGCCTTCGTGGTGTTCGTCATCACCATTACCGACTTCGGCAACGCCGCCGTGATCGGCGGCAACTACCGGGTGCTGGCCACCGAGATCTACAGCCAGGTATCCGGGCAGATGAACTTCGGCATGGGCTCGGTGGTCGGCATCCTGCTGCTGCTGCCCTCGCTGATTTCGGTGCAGATCGAACGCGTCGCCTCGCAGCGCCAGTTCGGCTCGGCCTCGCCCAGCGGATTGCGGGTCACGCCGCAACCGGCTCGCGGGCGCGATGCGGCGTTCACCGCCGGCGTGTTGCTGGCCAGCGGCACCATCATCCTGACCGTGGCCACGGTGATCTTCGCCAGCTTCATGCGGCTGTGGCCCTATCGCATGGAATGGACGCTGAAGCATTACGACATCACAGTCAGCGGCGGCTACACACCACTCTGGACGTCGCTGTACCTGTCGCTGGCGGCGGCAGGCGGCGGCGTGCTGCTGCTGTTCTTCCTGAGCTTCGGGGTGTGCCGCATTCCGCGCGCGTGGGCCAAGCTGGTGTACCTGGTCTCGGTGCTGCCGGTGGGCGTTCCCGGCCTGGTGCTGGGCTTGTCGTACATCTTCGCCTTCAACGCTCCCGGCACGCCGTTGTATGCGCTGTACGGCAGCGCCGCGCTGATTGCCTTGTGCAACTTCTACCACTACCACACGCAGGGTTTCCTGACGATGATGACCGGCATGCGCGCCGTGCCGCAAGCGCTGGAGGAGGCTGTCAGCTGCCTGGGCGGCGGCACGCTGCGGGTGCTGCGCGACGCCGTGCTGCCGCTGATCGGCCCGACCGTGCTGGGCGTGTTCTTCTTCCTGTTCATGCGGTCCATGGTGACGCTGTCGGCGGTGATCTTCCTGGTCACGCCATCCGTGAGCGTGGCGCCCGTTTCCGTCCTGCGCCTGGACGAAGCGGGGTTCGTCTCGCAGGCTGCCGCCTATTCAACCCTTATCATGCTGGTCGTGGGAGGCTCCCTGCTGGCATTGCGCGCGCTGATCGCCGCAGCCGCGCGGCGCCGGACATAGATTAGGAAACATCGGACATGTGGCAAGAAGAGCGGTATCAGAGAATCCGCGCCCTGCTGTCTTCATTGCAGCAGGTATCGACCGACCGTATCGTCGGCGAACTAGGGGTTTCAAGGGAGACAGTCAGGCGTGACCTGCTGGAATTGGAGGCCATGGGCGAATTGCGCCGGGTGCACGGCGGCGCCGTGCCGGTGCACAGCGAACCGCCCATCGCGGAACGCGTGCATACCCGCGTCAAGTACAAGCGCGCCATCGCGCGCGCGGCCGCGGGGCTGGTATCCAGCGGACAGACCCTGTTCCTGGACGCTGGCAGCACCACCAGCGTGCTGGCCGACGAGCTGGCCAAGCTGTCGGGCCTGACCGTCATCACCAACTCGTTTGACGTCGCCTTGAAGGTGGGCGCGGCCGGCAACGGCGCAAACCAGCTGATCATGCTGGGCGGCTCCGTGGGCGGCCCGGTGTGCGCCACGGCCGGCGACATCACGATCGCCGAGATCCACCGCTATCGCGCGGATCTGGCGCTGCTGTCGCCGGTCGGCGTGGACGCCGAATTCGGCGCCACCAACTATGACCTGCGCGAGGCCGAAGTGGCGCGCGCGATGGCGGCCAGCGCCAAGCAGCTGGTACTGCTGGCCGACTTCAGCAAGATCGGCCTGTGCAGCCGCGTGTCGTACTGCAGCGCGGACCGCATCGACCATCTGGTCACCAACACCAGCGCGCAGAAGTCACCCGCCTACGCCGCCCTGAAATCCGCGGTCGGCAAGATCGTGGCGGTGTAGCGCAATCATCGACTTGCGCATCAGTCCAGCGACACGCCCGCAGTCTTCACCATGTCGGCCCAATACACAGTGTCTTCCTGCAATCGCGTCTTGAACGCGGCGGGCTGGCTGCCCACCGCCCAGCTGCCGCCGCTGTTGATCTTGGCGATCACGGCAGGCGATTTCATCGCCTGCCCCACCGCTTGCGCCAGGTAGGCAATGCGCTCGGGCGGCGTGCCGGCGGGCGCGAACAGTCCATACCAATCATCGGCGGTAATGCCTTCCATGCCCGCCTGCTTGAGCGTGGGCGCCCCCTTGAAGATGCCGATGCTGTTCTCGTGGCTGAGCGCCAGGATGCGCAGCTTGCCGGCGGCGACCATGGGTTCGGCCGACGCCGGTGAAGTTATCAACATGTCCACGGTGCCGCCCATGAGGTCGGTGATGGCGGGCGCGGCGCCGCGATAAGGCACGTGCACCAGCTTCACGTCGGCCTTCTGCGATAGCAGCGCCCCCATCAGATGGCTCATGGTGCCATTGCCGGGCGTCGCGTAGGTTATCGCGCCGGGCTGCTTGCGCGCGGCTTCCAGATAATCGTTCAGCGTGCGGTACGGGCTCTCGCTGCGCGCCACCAGCACCAGCGGCGCCGAAGTGATCTGCGAGATGGGCGTGAAGTCCTTGACCGGGTCAAAGCCCACGTTCTTGTACAGGCGCGGATTGACGGCCATGACGCTGGTCTGCGACATCACCAGGGTATAGCCGTCGGGCTTGGCGCGCGCCACTTGCGCCGTGCCGACGTTGCCGCCCGCGCCCGAACGGTTTTCCACCACCACGCTCTGGCCCGTGATGGCGCCCAGTTCCTGCGCGATCAGGCGCGCGACACCATCGTTGCCGCCTCCCGGAGGAAACGGCGACACGACCGTGATGGCCTGCTTGGGATAGTCGGGTAACGGCGCGGGCGCCTCGGCGTGGGCAACGGTCCCCCACAGCAGACCGGCCAGCGCCGCGGCTGCGGCCTTGCGTACGTGCGATGCATGATGCTTCATCTGAGTTCCCCTTGTGATTGGCGGCCGCATACTCGGCCGTCCTTTGCATTCCGGTTCGGCATGAACCGTCCGCACCCCGGCCGCAAGGGCCGGGGCGTACTTTTCGGATTGAAGCGTCTGCTGTGCCGCGGGCGCCGGGTCGGGCGGGCGCGGCGGGTCCGGGATCAGCGGGCCGGAAAGCGGTAGCCCGCCAATTCACGTTCGTCGATCTGCTTGACCAGATTGGTCTCCCAGGCCAGGTACTGGCGCGCGGCGGCCTTGTTGCCGTCGTGGCGGTCATGCACGAAAAACAGATAGTCGATGCAGTCGGCGTTCGCAGGCTCGGCCGGCGTGGCCGCCAATGCGATGCCCTGCGCGGCCCAGCTGGAGGGGTCGCCGGTGTTGCCCTGGATGTCTTGCACGCCCAGCGCCCGCAAGTCCTGTGCTGCCCAGGCGGCCAGGGCCGCGTCCTCGGCCAGCAACACCACGGGACGCGCGGCATCCAGGTGCAGACTGGCCAGGCGCGGGCGGATGGACCAGCGTGCGCCTGCGATATGGCCGGCGCGATAGCGCATGCTGGGACGAAGATCGACCAGCTGCGCGCCCTGCGCAAGCGCGGCTGCAAGTTGCGCATCGCCCAGCAGGGGCAATTGCGGCGCCAGCGTCTTTTCCACAGGGTTCTCCAACTGCGCCTGCAAGCCTTCGCGCAACACGCTGGCGTCCCAGCCCATCTGCCGCAGCCAGCTGGCGACCACTGGCGCGCGCACGCCTTCGGCGTCGAACACGACGATACGCGCGCCGCGCACGGCCAGGTACTGGTCGGTGGCCTGGATCAACTGGCCGCCCGGCGTGTGCTGCGCACCGGGCAGCGAGCCTTGCGCGTACTCTTCGGCGCTGCGCACATCGCACAGGAAGGTGCTGCGGGTCTGGTCGCGCAACCAGGCTTGCACCTCTTCCGCTCCGACCACCGGCACGCCATGACTTTCTGCCAATCGCAAGGAACGCTGTGCCAGCGCGGGCAGGTCCTGCGGTGCAACGCCATCGTCGTAGCGGCGCCGTGCGCCATGTTCGAGCTGCAGATCCTCGAGGTACCAGCCTTGCGTGCCGTTCTCCAACGCGTAGACAGGGTTGGGCACGCCCAGATTGATCAGCGTCTGCGCCCCGATGATGCTGCGCGTGCGGCCGGCGCAGTTCACCACAATGGTGGTCTGCGGATTGCTCGCCAGCGTATGGGCGCGCAGCGCCAGTTCGCCATTGGGGCAGCAGATGCCGCCCGGGATGCTCATCTTCTGGTATTCCGCGTAAGGCCTGCCGTCCAGCACGATCAGGTCGTCGCCGCGGCGCTGGCGTTCGGCCAGGTCGCGCGCGCCGATGCGGGGGGTGTGGAAAACTTCTTCGGCCAGTTCACCGAAGGTTTTGCTGGGCACGTTCACGCCTGCGAAGATGGCATAGCCGTCGCGCTGCCATTGCGCAATGCCACCGCTCAGACGATGCACGTTGCGGTATCCGAGCGCGGCCAGGGCCTGTGCGGCACGCGTCGCCGTGTCATCAGCGCCGCCGTCGTCGTAGAGCGCGATGCGCACATCGCGCCGCGGCGCCAGGCGCACGATATCGACTTCCAGCCGGCTGTAGGGCACGGGCGCGGCGTAGAACAGATGTCCCTCGCCATATTGGCCGTGCTCACGCACGTCCAGCAGCGCGATTTCCGCGTCATCATGGAGCCATTGCTTGAGCATGTGCGGATCAATGTCGATGACGGGCTGGTCTTGGGTGGGGTGCATCATGGTATTCAGGGAAGACGGAGAAAGTTGGGATAGCGCTTGATCGAGGTCGGCGATGAGGTCGTCGGGATCCTCCAGGCCCACATGCAGGCGCAGCATGGCGCCGCGCGGCTCGGGATCCGGCAGGGACCGCGCCGCGCCCAGATTGACGGGTATCACCAGGCTTTCGAAGCCGCCCCACGATGCGCCGATGCCGAACAGCCGCAGGCTGTTGATAAGTCGCTCGACAGCGTCGATGCCGGCCGCGGCGGCGAACTCCACCGTCAAGAGGCCATTCGCGCCGCTGCAATCGCGCAACCACAACGCATGGGAAGGATCGCCGGGCAGGGCCGGACATAGAACGCGCGCCACCTCGGGGCGGCTCAACAGGAAGTCCGCCACGCGCATGGCGCTGCGGGCGTGCTGCGCCATGCGCAAGGGCAGCGTGCGCATGCCGCGCAGCACCAGATACGCGTCATCGGCACCAACGGTCTGCCCCAGGTCCACGGTGGCGCGCTCCAGCGCATTCCAGGCGCGCGCGTTGGTGATCGCAGCGCCCATCATCACGTCGGCGTGCCCGCCCAGATACTTGGTGGCCGCCAGGATGGAGATGTCGGCGCCCAGCGTAAGGGGTTTGTGCAGCAATCCGGAGGCCCAGGTGTTATCCACAGCCAGCCAGCAATCATGGGCACGGGCCAACGCGGCCAGCGCCGGCAGATCCGGCATCTCATAAGTCAACGAGCCCGGCGATTCCGCATAGATCATGCGGGTTTCAGGACGGATGAGCGCTTCGATGCCAGCGCCGTCAGGCCGGTAGTACGTGTACGCGATGCCCAGCCGCGCCAGATGTTCCGCGCAGAAGCGGCGCACGGGCTCGTACACCGCATCCGTGATCAGCACGTGGTCCCCGGCGCGCAGGTAGGCCAGCAGCACGGTGGCGATTGCGGCCTGTCCGGTGGGATATAGCTTGGCGCGATAGCCCTCTTCCAGCTCCACCAACGCGTCTTCAAGCGCATGCGTGCTATCGGTGCCGCGCGCGCCGTAGGACGGCAGGCGCTCCTGGTCGCGGCGGCTGCGCGTGTCGCGCCAGGCCTGCACGCTGTCGAAGACGTAAGTGCTGGCGCGCGTGACGGGCGTATTGACCCAGCCGCGATGAGGGCGGCCGGCGCGCAACAGGCGCGTGGCGGACCGATAGGGCTTGTCCATGATCAGCGGCGCGTCTGCACGCCGATCGGCATGACTTTGCAGGTACCGGCAGCCAGATCGAACGCCAGGCGCTCGGTCAGCGTTTCCAGTGCGCGGCCATACATGTGCAGATGGCGGATGACGCTGTCGCCCTGGATTTCCACGGCGTGGATATCGTCCGGCATCAGCGCAATGCCCGTGCCGGGACCGACCACCACGGTGCCGGTCTTTTCTAGCCGGCCCACGCCGGGCACGGAGCCGTCGTCGCTGCGATCGTAGACGTAGTTGTATTCCACGCCTTCTACGGCCGCGATACAGGCCCAGGTCGTGTGGTTGTGCGGAACGATCTGCTTGCCGGGACGCATGACGTTCAGATAAAGCGCGTAGCTCTTGTCGGCGTCTTCGGCGATCAGGTAGCGGGCCTGGCGTTCGCCGTCTTCCGGAGCGGGATAGCGATCGGCGGCCCACCAGTCGGAGTGGCCGGCCAGGCCGATCAATTCATCCAGCACGGTTTGCAGGCTGTCGCGGTTCAGCCCCTTATTTCCTACAGTTTTTTTAATATTTTCGATGGCACTGGTGATGCCGACCTGATGAGGATGTGCGTTGCTCACTTTGTGTTTTCCCTATTTTCATGAGTTATGGCATTGAATGTATCCCCCCTCCTCACGCGGAACAATTTAAATTGCCTTAAGATTCCATTAGCATCTCTAATACTTCGTAGAGCACCATGCGCAATCTGGATCTGGACCTGCTCCGCACGCTGACCGCCATCGCCCGGCACGACACTTTCTCGGAAGCCGCCAACCGGCTGCACAAGACGCAGTCCGCCGTGACGCAGCAGATGCAGCGGCTGGAATCTCTCATCGGCCAGCCCTTGTTCGAGAAACAAGGCCGCAACAAGGTGCTCTCTTCGCATGGACGCCGCCTAGTGGAGTACGCCCGCCACATGCTGGCCATCAACGATGAGGCGCTGCGCGCCTTGCAAGACGGACCGCTGGAAGGCGACCTGAAGCTGGGCGCGCCTCTGGACGTGGCGGATTCGATCCTGCCCACGCTGCTGACGCACATCGCGCGTTCGGCGCCGCGCGTGAAACTGGAAATCCGCACGGACCGCAGCCCCTTCCTGATGGATGCCCTGCGCGCGGGCGAACTCGACCTGACGATATCCACGCGCTTCGACCAGGACTTCGAGGGCGTGGCGCTGCGCACTTCGCCCACGGTGTGGCTGGCCTCGGCCGACTACGTGCATGACATGCATGCGCCGGTGCCGCTGGTACTGGCCGATGAACCCAGCATCTTCCGCCGGCTGGCGCTCACGGCTCTGGAACAGGCGCGCGTGCGCTGGCACACCAACTACGTGGCGCCGACGCTGGTGGGGATCAAGGCGGCGCTGCGCGCCGGTTTAGGCGTCACCGCGCGCAGCGTGGAACTGCTGGGGCCCGAAATGCGCGTATTGGGAGAAAAGGAAGGATTGCCGCCCTTGCCCGACGTGACGTACTTCCTGTGGATAAGGCCTGACCTGATCAATCCGCTGACGCGGCAAGTCTACGAGATGCTCAAGACCAGCCTGCGGCTGGCGCAGCAGGGCGATGCGGCGGCCCAGCCGCCGCGCCTCAATAGCGGTCGAACAGATCCTGCAGGGCTGCCGGATCGCGCGTGACGGAAAGACCCAGCATCAGCAGGATGCGGGCTTTCTGTGGATTCAGGTCGCGCGCGGCAACAAACCCCAGGCGCGCGTCATCGAGTTCGACGTCGCGCGCCACGAAGCCGCTGCCCGTGCGGCTGGAGCGCACGACCGCCACGCCGTTGGCCGCGGCGCGGCTCAGGCCTTCAATGGCCAGATCGGTGGCGTTACCGTCGCCAACGCCGGCCAGCACGATGCCGTCGGCGGCATCGGCCAGGAAATCGATCAGATCGCCCTGCAGGTCGGCATGGGCATAGACAACATCCACGCGCGGCCAACCGGCCTTTTCCAGCAATGCGAGTGAAAACTCGCTTTCTACGGTGTGCGTCGTGGTGTTGCGCGAATAGAAGAATGGAACCCCGCCGTGCATGACGCCGGCGCGGCCGCGATTAGGCGAAGCGAACGCGCAGAGGCCAGCGCTGGCGATCTTCTGGATCTCGCGGGCGTAGTGCACGTCTTCGTTCATGATGACGAGCGGCCCGCGGGCGCGCGCCTCGGGATGGCGCGCCAGCGCCACCGCGTTGTACAGATTGGCCGGGCCTTCCGCGCCCAGGGCGGTGGCCGGACGCATGGCGCCCACCAGCACCACGGGCTTGTCGTGGCGTATCACCAGGCTCAGGAAGTACGCCGTTTCTTCCAGCGTATCGGTACCGTGCGTGATGACGATGCCCGCCACCGAGGCGTCGCGGCTCAGCGCATCCACGCGCTCGGCCAGCGCGCGCCAGACGGCGTGCGTCATGTTCTGGCTGCCGACGTTGGCAACCTGTTCGGCACGGATCTCGGCGATGCCCGCCAGTTGCGGCACGGCAGCCAACAGGTCGTTGACGGAGAACGAGCCGGCCTTGTAGCCGGCGGAGGTCGCGTCAGCCTGGGCGCCAGCGATCGTGCCGCCCGTCGCCAATACTGCGATGACAGGCAGCGCGCGCTCAGGCATCCACCACTCCGGACAGGCCTTGGCGCTCAAGCAGGGAATTCAGGTGTTCCCAGCCATGGAAGTCGATGACGATCTGGCCCTTTTCCTTGGCGCCCACTTTCAGCGCGACGCGCGTACCCAGATGGTCGGATAGCGCCTCTTCCAGGCGGGTCAGGTCGCGCGATGCGCCGTTGGCCTTCTTCTTGGGCGCAGCCGACGACTCCGCTTCCTTGGCGGTCTTGGCGACCAGCTTTTCGGCTTCACGCACCGACAGGCGGCGCGCGATGATCTGGTTGGCCAGCTGGATCTGCGTAGCCGCGTCCACGGCGAGCAGCGCGCGCGCATGGCCCATGTCCACATCGCCCGCCAGCAGCATGGTCTGCACGGCCGCCGCCAGGTTCAGGAGGCGCAGCAGGTTGCTGGTGGCCGAACGCGAACGGCCGATCGCTTGCGCGGCCTGTTCATGCGTCAGGCCGAATTCGTCGAGCAGCCGGCGCACGCCCTGCGCTTCTTCCAGCGGATTCAGGTCTTCGCGCTGGATGTTTTCAATCAGCGCCATGACGGCCGCGTTCTCGTCGGCCACTTCACGCACCAGCACCGGCACTTCCTTCAGGCCGGCAATCTGCGCAGCGCGGAAGCGCCGTTCGCCGGCAATGATTTCATAGTGGCCGGGCGCAGCTTCGCCCAGTGCGCGCACAAGAATGGGTTGCATGATGCCTTGTGTGCGGATCGATTCGGCCAGTTCGCCCAACGCGCCCTCGTCCATGCGCGTGCGCGGCTGATACTTGCCGGCGCGCATCTTCGAGACGGGCAAGGTGGACGGCGGACCCTCGGGCTTGGCGGCGGCAGCAGCCTTGCCGATGTTCTCGATGGCAGGCGCGTCGGCGCCGAGCAAGGCGTCCAGTCCGCGGCCCAATCCCTTGGGTTTCTTGGTGGCCATAATTAAATCCTCTTTCCTTCTGTTTTTGTATCCCGAGCCTGGCTCAGGCGTCCGTCTGCTCGGCGGGCAGGCGGTACCAATACGCGTAACAGTCTTTAAAACCGTAGCGGCCATACAAGGCGCGCGCGGCTATATTCTCCGGCTCAACCTGCAAATAGGCTGTCGTGGCGCCGCCGGCGGCGCCTGTTGCCAACAAGTGTTCAATCAGGGCGGCGGCGTAGCCTTTGCGCCGCTGCCCCGGGTCGGTGACGATATCGAACAGGCCCAGCAAGT
The DNA here is from genome assembly GCF_014490035.1 of Achromobacter xylosoxidans. Taxonomy (NCBI): domain Bacteria; kingdom Pseudomonadati; phylum Pseudomonadota; class Betaproteobacteria; order Burkholderiales; family Alcaligenaceae; genus Achromobacter; species Achromobacter xylosoxidans. Next base: position 6,725,505 of record NZ_CP061008.1, read on the forward strand.
CGCCGTCGCGGACGGCCAGGCCCGCGGCAACGCACTGCCCCGCCGCGTCGGTTGCCAGCACCGGCGAGATATCCACAGCCAGTCCTTGCAAGCGCGTCCGATGTTCGGCGATGTGCGCGGATTCCGAGTTGCGCATTGCCCCGACCGCCGCCGCGAAGCGTCCGGTATCGACAATATTGAAAAGCAGATCGCCCCGGACGCTGGGCCTGGGAGCGAGCGGCATGCACATGACTCGGGTCTCGTCGGTAAAGGTATAACCGCGGGACTCCAGTTCGGCGTCGAGGGAAAAATCGGGACCGATGGAGGTAATGCGCAGCACCATGGGCAAGCCATGGCGCGCATACAACGATGAACAATACGCCAGCCGCTCGTCCAACGGACGTGTGGATAACCCCAGCACATTGATACTGCGTGCGCGCTTGGCCGACGAAGGCGCGAACCGCACCAGCCAGCCATCGAAAAGCACCTGCGCACCGACCGCCGTCGCGTTCAGCGCGGCCTCTTCCAGACGCGTGCGCAGGCTGTCGCGCGCGTCGATGCGCGGCGTACCGGAGACTGGCATTTCGGTCTGGGAAAAGAGCGGAACGGCGGACATGGTTGCGGTCTACTTCAGATCCTTCTTCACGCGCTCGATCATTTCAGCGCCAAACGAGATATAGGCTTGCGCACCACGCGAGCCGCGGTCGTACACCACGCCGGGCATGCCGTAGCTGGGGGCTTCGGCCAGGCGCACGTTGCGCGGCACCACGGTCTTGAAAACCTTGTCGCCGAAATGTGCCTCGAGCTGCGCGGAGACCTGCTGTTGCAGGGTCATGCGCGGATCGAACATGACGCGCAGCAATCCGATGACGCGCAGGTCGTCGTTGATATTCCGGTGCACGCGCTTGATCGTGTTGACCAGGTCGGACAGGCCTTCCAGCGCGAAGTACTCGCACTGCATCGGAATGATGACGCCATGGGCGGCGGCCAGGCCGTTCAAGGTCAACAGCGACAGCGTGGGCGGGCAATCGATCAGCACGAAGTCGTACTGCGTGGCGACCGTGTCGATCGCGGCCTTCAACTGGCGCTCGCGTTGTTCCATCTGCACCAGGTCGATCTCGGCGCCAGATAGTTCGCGGTTGGCGGGCAACACGTCGTAGCCGCCCGACTCGGACTTCACGCGGGCCTGCTCGATGTTGGATTCGCCGATGAGCACCTGGTACAGGTTCGACTCGAGCGAGTTCTTGTCGATGCCGCTGCCCATCGTGGCATTGCCTTGCGGGTCCAGGTCCACCAGCAGCACACGTTGGTTGTGCGTGGCAAGGCCCGCCGCCAGATTGATGGCGGTCGTCGTCTTGCCCACACCGCCCTTCTGGTTGGCAATGCAGAAAATGCGGGCGGAGGTGCTGGGGGGTATGTTCTTCATAGGGTTCCTTGACTACGGCGCATCCAGATCAGGCAGCGTTCGGCCTGCAACTCAGGCACGCGCAACGGCTGGATGTGATCGACTTGCCATTCTCCGCGCGCATGCAGCGCCTGTATTTCGTCCTCGGGGACCTTGCCCTTCATGGCGACGAGGGTACCATCGTTGCGTACATGGCGACCTGCGAGTTGCGCAAAATCGTCCAAGGAAGCAAAGGCGCGTGACGTCACCACATTGCACTCGGCGGGCGGCAAGGTTTCGATACGCGCGTGGCTGGCCTGCAGATTGGGCAAGGCCAGCACGCCGCTCATCTGGCGCACGAATGCCGTCTTCTTTTCGACTGCGTCCACGCAGGTCACAGACCAATGGGGTCGCATGATCGCCAGAACGACGCCTGGCAAGCCGCCGCCCGATCCGACGTCGTAGACCTTGGCCGGCGTGTCCGAAGCGCCCAGCGCCTCGCTGAACGGTCCCACGGCGGCCAGGCTGTCGAACAGGTGCTGGATCAGCATCTGCTGCGGATCGCGGATGGCGGTGAGGTTATAGGTCCGGTTCCAGCGCTGCATCTGCGACAGATAGTTCAGCAGCTTGGCCATCGTGGCGGCGTCGGCGTCCAGCCCCAGTTGCTCGCATGCGCGAGACAGGCGGCCGGCCATGTCCGCGCCGGCCGTATCGGCGTACGCGCTCATGCCGCTTGCTTGCGCGAGCCGTAATGCAGGCGCTTCAGATGGATCAGCAGCAATGAAATTGCAGCGGGAGTGACGCCGGAGATACGCGCGGCCTGGCCGATGGTTTCCGGGCGATGCGACTTGAGCTTCTGGCGCACTTCGAACGACAGGCTGGTCACGGCATCGTAGTCGACATCAACGGGGATGGCCTGTTGTTCATGCGCGATCTGTTTCTGGACTTCGACCTGCTGGCGATCGATGTAGCCGGCGTACTTGACCTGGATCTCGACTTGCTCGGCCAGCACTTCGTCTTCCACCACGCCGGGGCCGGCCAGGAGCGAGCCGTCGGTATTGCGGGCAGCCATCAACGCTTCATAGGAAACATTGGGCCGTTTCAGCAGGTCTGAAAGTGAGTACTCACGTTCAATTGCCTTGCCCAGCAGAGGTTCCGCAACTTCGGCGGGAAGTATACGCGGATTCACCCAAGAGGATTTCAAACGTTCGACTTCCGCGGACACGGCGTCGCGCTTGCGATTGAAGGCATCCCAGCGCGCGTCATCCACAATCCCGAGGCGACGGCCGATTTCGGTCAGACGCAGATCGGCGTTGTCTTCGCGCAGGCTCAACCGGTATTCGGCCCGGGACGTAAACATGCGGTACGGCTCAGTCACGCCGCGCGTGACCAGGTCGTCGACCAACACGCCCAGATAAGCCTCATCGCGGCGCGGAGTCCATTGCTCCCGCTCCAGCGCGTACAGCGCGGCGTTGACGCCAGCGAGCAGCCCTTGGGCGGCCGCTTCTTCGTAGCCGGTCGTGCCGTTGATCTGTCCTGCGAAGTACAGGCCCGTGATCGCCTTGGTTTCCAGGGTGCTCTTCAATCCACGTGGATCGAAGTAGTCGTACTCGATGGCGTAGCCGGGGCGCAGGATGTGCGCATTTTCCAGGCCAGGCAAAGAATGGATCAGGGCCAACTGCACGTCGAACGGCAGGCTGGTCGACACGCCGTTCGGATAGACCTCGTGCGTATCCAACCCTTCGGGCTCCAGAAAGACCTGGTGCGACTCCTTGTCGGCAAAGCGATGGATCTTGTCTTCGATGGACGGGCAGTAACGCGGCCCCACCCCCTCGATCACTCCGCTGTACATCGGCGAGCGGTCCAGGCCGCCGCGGATGATGTCATGGGTACGGGCGTTGGTATGCGTGATCCAGCAAGGCAGCTGGCGCGGGTGCATGGCCACGCTGCCCATGTAGGAAAACACGGGAATCGGATTCAGATCGCCAGGCTGCTCTTCCAGGATGCTGTAGTTGATCGAGCGGCCATCGATGCGCGGCGGCGTGCCGGTCTTCAAGCGCCCTTGCGGCAAGGCCAGTTCCTTCAGGCGCTGCCCCAGGGAGATAGCGGGAGGATCGCCGGCACGGCCGCCCGAATAGTTCTGCAGGCCCACGTGAATCAGGCCATTCAGGAACGTACCCGCAGTCAGCACCACGGACTTGGCGCGGAACTTCAGACCGATCTGGGTAACGGCACCGACCACGCGATCGCCCTCCACCATCAGGTCTTCGACCGCCTGTTGGAACAACCAGAGGTTTGGCTGGCTTTCCAGGCGGCCACGGATAGCCTTGCGGTACAGCACCCGATCAGCCTGAGCGCGCGTAGCGCGAACTGCTGGCCCCTTCGATCCATTGAGGATGCGGAATTGAATCCCCGATTCATCCGTCGCCAAGGCCATCGCGCCACCCAGGGCGTCGACTTCTTTGACAAGGTGGCCCTTGCCGATCCCGCCAATGGAGGGATTGCAAGACATTTGGCCTAGGGTTTCGATGTTGTGCGTCAGCAGCAGCGTCTGGGCGCCGGCACGGGCGGCAGCCAGCGCAGCTTCGGTGCCGGCGTGGCCGCCACCGACGACGATGACATCGAATTCGCGGGGATAGTCCATGATGGGGGGGAAGGTAAGAGAGCGTTCGGTGCTCATTATAGAGGCAGGGATTGCATGTTTCACGTGAAACATGCTTCGGCGCAGCTTGAACCTGGTTAGGGCCGAGGCGCCGTCGGCAAAAGGCAACTTCAGAAGCCCGTGAGGGGTGAATATGTCGGCATTTGCCACTGCTTTGCCCATTGTGTTTCACGTGAAACGTCGTACTTTTCGAAGCTGATCACCTCCTACCCGGGCGTGCCACCAAATTCGTCGGCATCAGAATCTCTCCCATCCATGTACCTCTGTATTGGATGAAATTCGCCATAAGGGGGTAGAGGATGAGCGGACATGTTCCACGTGAAACATGTCAGAACTCCCAGCATGGTTCCTGTATGAATGCACCCTGCCCACTGCCTCGAGTACTTGGTCATTTCTTATCAAAGTGCTGGACCGGCGAATGTTCCACGTGAAACAGATACCCTTTGCGCGGTGCCGCGCCAGGTACCGCAGTCGCCCTCTCCTTCAAACAAAGAGTTCATGCTTTCCCATCACAGGCCAGCGACGGCCGGGCATCGTACAGCTCATCGGTTGGATGAGTCATGCCTGCTTTTTGAGCATCTCACACGTACATTCCTATTCCCTACACCTCCGATGTTTCACGTGAAACATTGCTTCTCTGCACCGCTGGCGATGAACGTTTCACGTGAAACGTTCATCGTTAAGTGGGCGAATAGCGGCAAGAGGTCTGTTCCACACTCGAGAATGTTCCACGTGAAACACAAGGGCAGGACCCGCGTGGATAGAAATACAGGCAGACGTTCGAACCTCGTCATACGAACCTAACCCAACTTCCTACCAATCATTCGGCTCACGAAATCCTCAAATTTCAATCTTCCAAAGGTTCATTCAAAAGAAAGCAATTTTCCAACCCCTACCCTACCCCTTACCCAAATCAAAGACACTTTTTCGTGTTTCACGTGAAACTAAAGCGCTGACAGGTGTCGAAAGCGCGCCACTTATCGGTAGTGGAATCCATGCGCACGACTTCTACTACGACGTCAGTCCCTTGATAAGAAATCGTCCTGTCGGATTTGCGCTTATCCATCCCAGCATCAAAACTGGCTAGTACCTGAAATGCCCGGCTCCGCCTATTAGCAAAGCGCGGGTTGTACACGTCCTATCTCGGCCTGAGGCGATATCTTTCGCTCAAGGCGACAACTCGGGATAACTCGGAAGTCACATATCGAGGGGAAAAAAATCGCGGCAGAGCCCCTCGGATACTGCACAGTGTTATCAACAGCTAGCAGATCCGATAGCTACCGACCTTCGCGGTTTCACGTGGAACAACTCTGGGGATAAGTCATTGCAGGCCAGTGCGTCGCGGGCCGCAAAACGGCTGTGGCTGACGAGCTCGGCAAAGTGCCAAGAAGTATGAAAAAGCACAAATGCCCAACTGTCTTCTCTATGGCAGCAATCGATTATTTCTATTTTGGATGCTTGCCAAGCTTGGGAAAAGTACCGATCAAACTAATGCAATAGTGGCGCAAAAAACCGTGGAAAACTATGTGGATAAGATCGTCGTCACTGCCACAACGAATTTTCGAAAACCCACCATGACGACATTCGCCCTTGAATGTGGCCAGGAACTCTACCGCCGTATTCAGGTCCAAATACCGCACAAAATGGTGGAAGCGGATTATTCACAAAGCTATCCACAGATTTGAACCCTGCGGCCTCCCACTACGCGTACACCGTCGACCACGCCGCACGGATTCATTGACCGGACAACCATCTTGCCCGTCCGCGGTAACCCGCGCCATCATCCTTATGGGTGAGACCCGGCCTTTCATGTGAAACCCTGTGGAAAACTCGCCGAGCGGGAATTCAGACGCACCCATGTATTGACCGCAGTGCCCTCGATCCGGTTCCGCCCACGCAGTCCCAAGTCGCGCACAGAGCTCTGGATATCTTCACCCCGCCCTATCTTTCGGACCCTATCCCCATTTCTATCCACAGGCACTTAAGCCGCCTCAGGGCACCAAAGGGTGTAATTCTGTGCATAACCGGGATGGGGATATCTTTGTGAACAACCGCCCACCATCCGAGCAAAAACGGGCCAGAGCGGCCTCAGAACAATATGGCGCCGCCGCCCCGATGCCGCCTGAGATTCACTTCAATATCGCCTTAAATGCCTGTATTTCCTAGGGAAAGGCCATGTTGAAGCGTAGCTATCACGGCTAAGCCAACTAAACCAAAGCAGCGCAGCCACTCCGCGACAGCGTTCCAAGAAAGACGGGATAACTGTGCAAAACCCGGGTACCGAGATGCAATTGCTTCATTGCTGAGCAAGAAAATACTCATACCCGAAAATAATTATCCACAAACTTATCCACGGGCAGAGAATATGTTAGTGAATACTAACTACCCGAGTGGAGCAAGCAGAGCAGGCGCAGGCGCAGGCCCCAAATGAAACAACGCCCCAGACCTTCCGGTCTTGGGGCGTTGTAGCCAGGCCGAGCCTGGCGGACGGGAAATTGGGATTTCCCGATTTAGAGCGGGCGAATTTCGGCCGCTTGAGGTCCTTTCGGACCATCCTTGACTTCGAATTCGACTTCCTGGCCTTCGTTCAGGCTGCGATAGCCGCGGCCCTGGATAGCGGAAAAGTGTGCGAAAACATCGGTACCACCAACGTCCGGCGTGATGAAACCGTAACCCTTGTCAGCGTTGAACCACTTAACTTTGCCCTTCTGAGCCATTTTTTCTAGCGTCCTGTAATTAACTCGAAATGCAATGAATCAAGGACGCCGTGAGAACTGAACGACCGGTAGTAGTACCTGCGTTGCTGCTGCGTTCCCGCTTTCCGCCTAGCTGCAGAACGAGTCCGCGCGCTGCTTGAATCAACTGCGTAATCAGCATACTCAGCACGCATTACAGACTCATATAGTTGTTTACCCCAATGTCGTATTTTTAATACTGGGTCTCGTTCCGCTAGGGTTTACGACTCTGCCGGCGCGCCATGAATGCGTAGATCGGACCAGTCACAATCACCACAAAAACCATGCGCGTAACGTGGAAGGCGGTGACCACAGGAACCCCTAGCTGCAGCACTTTGGCCGTGATCGCCATCTCGGCAATGCCACCCGGCGTAGTACCGAGAATCAACGTGGGAATGGGAGCGGCGGACCATAGCGACAGCAAGGCACCCAGACCAAACGCAAGCGCCAGCGCAGCCACCGTAAAGCCGGCCACAGCCCCAATGAAACGCGGCGCGGCCCGAAAGAAATCCGGCCGATAGCGATCGCCCAGCGACCAGCCTATCAGCAACTGGCCAATCTTCGGCACGTAGTCTGGCAAGGCCGACAGCTCGATGCCATTGGCCGTCAGGATCATTGCGACCGACATCGGGCCCAGCACCCAGGGATTCGGCAGCCGCAGCTTCATGAAGGCAGCGCCGCCGACGCAGGTCAGCGTAACCAGTGCCGCCAGCCCCCAAGCATGGACCACTTTGGGTCCAGGAATCGTGGGATCCAGCCCTGCCACGCCCCACCACTGGAAGATGAAGGGCACGGCGACCACCACCATCAGCACGCGCACGCTATGCGCCGTCGCCACCCGATCTATGCGCGCTCCGTGGCGCTCGGCCAGGTTCGCCATTTCGCTCGCTCCGCCGATGGCGGACGAAAACCAGGCCGTCTTGAAATCTACATCGGTGTAGCGGCGCAGGATCGCCGTGCCCATGAAGGCCAGGCCCAACGCGAACAACATCCCGACGATGATAGGTCCGGCGTTGCTGCCTATGTGGCCAATCACCTGCGGCGTGAAGTAAAGGCCCAAGGAAGTACCGATGACCCACTGGCCCGCATTGCGCGCCGGCCTCGGACACGCGGTGCCCAAACCCGCAATGCGCGTAGCTGCGGTCACCAGCAACGCGCCCAGCATCCACGGCAGCGGGATGTGCGCCCATAACGCCAATAATGCGCCAGCCAATGCCAGCGCCAAACCGCCCAACACCCTCCACAACATGTTCTGACCCACGATACCGCCGCACCTTAAGCTCATGTGAAAACCGAATTATGAGTTAGTGGGATACTTACGAAAACTCTCTCTGCTAGCAACGTTCACTCTCGCGTCCACCATGATCCGATCCAAACTTCCCGACGTTGGCACCACCATCTTCACCGTGATGAGCCGCCTGGCCATCGACCACAAAGCCATCAACCTGGGCCAGGGCTTTCCCGACTTCGACCCCGATCCCGCCTTGTGCGCCCTCGTGTCCAAGGCCATGGCCGACGGCCACAACCAGTATCCCTACATGCCAGGCGTGGCGCCCTTGCGCGAAGCCATCGCTGCCAAGACGCGCGAACTCTATGGCCATGCCTACGATCCGGAAACCGAGATCACCGTCACCAGCGGCGCGACCGAAGCGTTGATGGCAACCGTGCTGGCCGCCGTAGGTAGCGGCGACGAAGTCGTCGTCATCGAACCTTGCTACGATTCCTATCTGCCGGCGATCCGGCTGGCAGGCGGCACTGCCGTGCCGGTGCCGCTGCGCGCGCCCACCGAGGCTGATCCCTACTACCGCATCGATTGGCAGCGTGTGCGCGATGCCATCACGTCCAAGACCCGCCTGTTGATGCTGAACTTTCCGCACAACCCGACCGGCGCGGTGTTGGATGACGGCGACCTGGACGCGCTGGAAGCCATCGTGCGCGACACGGGCGTGCTGCTGGTGTCCGACGAGGTCTACGAGCACATTGTGTTCGATGGCAAGCCGCATGCCAGCGTGGCGCGCCGCCCTTTGCTGGCCGAGCATGCCTTCGTGATCTCGTCCTTCGGCAAAACCTATCACACCACCGGCTGGAAGATCGGCTATTGCTGCGCGCCGCGTCAGCTCAGCGCCGAATTGCGCAAGGTGCATCAATTCATGGTGTTCACCGTACCCTCGCCCATGCAGTTCGCGCTGGCCGAGTTCATGCGCGATCCCAAGCCTTACCTCGACCTGCCCGCCTTCTATCAGGCCAAGCGCGACCGCCTCGCTCAAGGGCTGGCCAAGACCCGATTCCGCCCCCTGCCCAGCCCGGGCACATTTTTCCTGCTGGCGGACTACAGCCAGATTTCCAAACAGAACGAGGCCGACTTCGCGCGCGATCTGACGGTGAACCATGGCGTCACGGTGATACCGGTATCGGCGTTCTATCGCCAGCCCGATGCCGCCGAATCGAACCACCGCATCGTGCGTTTCTGCTTCGCAAAAAAAGACGCGACGCTCGATTCGGCCCTGGAGCGTCTGGCGCAGGTTTGACGCCCTCTACTCAATACTCCATGGTGGATTGAATTTTCTCGCTGGCTCTATATACAAGCGTTCCAGTTGAAAAACATGAATAAAAGCTCGCATTAAAGATAGAGCCGATTCAAAGCGGATTCACGAAAAAAAAGGGCGCCCATAAGGCGCCCTATGCAATTCCCGAACCAGATCCCGCAGCGCGGCTGTTGCCCTTTACAACAGCCGCGCCGCCATGGAATCAGGCCGGACCAGCGGCAAGCTCTTTCGCTTTGCGCATGCGGCGCATGATTTGCGGCACGACCACGACAGCGGCCGCCCCCACCCACATCGCAATCGACACCGGGCTGGCGAACAGCACGCCGACATCACCATCGGTCATCGACAGGGCGCGGCGCAGGTTCTGCTCCATCATGTTGCCCAAGACCACGCCCAGTACCAGCGGGGCCATCGGCACACCGAACTTGCGCAAGAAGTAGCCCAGCGCGCCTATGCCCGCCACCAGCAGCAAATCGAAGGTGCCCGCGTTGATGGCGTAGACGCCGATGTAGCTGATGCACAAGATGCCAGGCACCATCAGCCATCCCGGCACCGACAGCACCTTGGCGAAGAAGCGCACCAGCGGCACGTTCATGACGAACAGCAGCACGTTGGCCACGAACAGCGACGCGATCAAGCCCCACACCAGCTCGGGCTTGGTGTCGAACAGCACCGGACCCGGGGTGATGTTGTAGAGCGTCAGCGCACCCATCATCACGGCAGTGGTACCCGAACCGGGCACGCCCAGCGTCAGCATCGGCACGAACGAGCCGATGGCCGATGCCGTGGCGGCGGCTTCCGGCGCGACCAGGCCGCGCATGTCGCCCTTGCCGAACTTTGCGTCCGGATCCTTGGCTTCGATGATGCGCTTTTCCTGCGAGTACGCCACGGCCGCGGCCACGCTGGCGCCGGCGCCGGGCAACACGCCCACGCCAAAGCCTACCAGCGAGCTGCGCACCACGCTCCACCAGGTGAGCGCCATTTCCTTCAGGTTGAAGAGCTTGCGGCCGCTGGGCTTGACCTCGACGCTATGGCCGGACATGACCTTTTCCAGCATTTCCAGCATCTCGCTGACCGCGAACAGCGCAATCACCACCACCACGAACTCGATGCCGTCGGCCAGATGCACCGATTCAAAGGTGTAGCGATAGACGCCGGAGTTCGCGTCCACGCCGACCACCGAAATCGACAGGCCTATCATCGCCGCCAGCACGCCCTTGACGGGCTGTTTGCCCAGCAGGCTGGTCAGGCAGCAGAACGCGAAAATCATCAACACGAAGTACTCGGCAGGACCAAAGGCCAACGCCCACTTGGCCAGCAACGGCGCGAGCAGGATGATGCCCACGACCGACACGATGGCGCCGAAGAACGCAGACCAGGCGGAGAGCGACAGCGCAACGCTGGCCATGCCCTGCCGCGCCAGCGGATAGCCATCCAGCGTCGTCATGATGGCGCTGGCCTCGCCTGGCACGTTCAACAGGATGGCGGTGATGCGGCCACCGTACTCGGCGCCCACATAGACGGCAGCCAACAGAATCAGCGCGGTCTCGGGCGGCAAGTTCATGGCAAACGCGATCGGGATCAGCATCGCCACGCCGTTGACCGGTCCCAGGCCGGGCAATACGCCCACCATGGTCCCGATGAACGAACCGATCATGGCCACCAGCACGTTGGTCAGCGAAAAGGCGACGCCGAAGCCTATCGCCAAGTGATCAAGAATGCCGCTCATATCAGGGTCTCCAGCAAACCGGTAGGCAGGACCACGTCCAGCACCTTGTCGAACAGCAAGAAAAACAGCACGCTCATGACGGCGCCGCCGATGGCGCACTTGATCCAGCCGCCTCCGAACAGGCGGCCGACGAATATCGTCATCAAAGTGGTCGCGATCACGAAACCCAGCCACTGGAACAGGAAGGCATACGCCACCGCGAATGCCATCATCAGCGCGATGCGGGCATTGGCGCCGGGCGGATTGGCCTCGACCTGATGACCGCCCTTGTAGACCAGCCACAGGCCGCACACGCCGATGATCAGCGCCAGCAGCAAGGGAAAGGCGCGCGGGCCCACCGGTTCATAGGCGAAGGGGGCTTCGATTCCCCAACCCGCCGCGGTCATGAAGGCGGCCAGCGCCAGCGCCGCCACACCCAGTATTCGATCGTTCATGATCACTTTTCCGTTGTAGTCGCATCGCGCGGCGCAGCGCTCCCCTGCCGCCGCGGCTATGCCGGCGGCGGGGAAGCTAGAACAACGCGATAGGGAGGAGAGCCTTGCGGCTTACTTCTTGACCAGGCCGAACGAGTCGGCCAGTTCGCCGTAGACCTTGACCTGGTTCTTCACGTAGGCGTCCAGCTCGGGACCCGTCTTGTTGAAGGGGAACAGGCCCTGCTGCTGGCGCAGCTTGTCGAACTCGGGCGAGGCCGTGGCCTTGTTGAAGGCGTTGACCCAGAATTGGTAGTCGCTGTCCGATACCTTCGGGCCGACGTAGAAGCCGCGGATGATCGGCCAGACGATGTCGTAGCCTTGCTCCTTGGCAGTGGGCACGGTGCCCAGCTTGCCCGGCAGGCGCTGGTCGTTGAACACCGCCAGCACGCGGATGGGAGCACCGCCTTCCAACATGGTGAAGGCTTCCGCCGCATCGCCCATGTAGGCCTGGATATGGCCGCCGCGCAAGGCCGTCACGGCTTCGCCGCCGCCTTCAAACGCCACGAAACGCATCTTCTTGAAATCCACGCCCGCCGCCTTGGCGGTCAGCGCGGCCTTCATCCAGTCCTGGCTGCCCACGGTGCCGCCGGCGCCCAGCACGATCTTGGTCGGATCCTGCTTGAAGGCGTCCATCAGGCTCTTCAGGTCGGTGTATGGAGAATCGTTGCGGACCACGGCCACGCCGTAGTCGGTGCCGATGGCGGCCAGCCAGCGCACGTCGTCGACGTTGTACTTGCCGAACTTGCCCTGGGCCAGGTTCAGGAGCGAACCGCCGGAAAAGGCCACGATGGTGCCCGGTTCGTTCGGGTGCTGGGCCACGATGTTGTTGTAGGCCACGGCGCCGATGCCGCCAGGCATGTAGACGATGCGCATGGTGCTCTTGAGCGCGCCGCTTTGCTTCAAGCCTTCGGTGGCCAGGCGGCAGGTCAGGTCGAAACCGCCGCCCGGCTGGGCGGGCGCGATGCATTCCGGGCGGCGCGGCTCGTCGGCCGCGTGGGCGGCGCCCAGGGACAAGGTAATCGTGCCCAGCGCCGCGACGGCGGCCAGGCGCAGTTTCAGACTAGTCTGCATTTTTTGCGTCTCCGAGATTTATAGGTCTAGGTATGGCTGGAAGCTCTGCTCAGACGGTTCTTTCCGTGATAACGGCCCCAGTGGACGCAACCGTACAAAAACGAAGCTTTCCAAAAGCTTTCAAATTCCGGCGTTTTCCTGGTGCGCCGCAGCATCTTCCTGTTTTTCCAGGGTAAACACCAATGCCGCCCTAAGGCCTGGCAAGGGCACCCGGTTCTCCAGGACCAGCCGCGCCCCCAGGATCTCGGCAATCGTCCCGACGATGGCCAGCCCCAAGCCGGCTCCGGGCTTGTTCTTGCCAGCAGCTCCCCGGCGAAAGCGGATGCAGGCGCGGGCGATGTCCTCCGCCGACATGCCCGGGCCGCTGTCCTCGACCACCAGCCGGGCCTGCCCGGCGTCTATCTGCACCCTTACCGTGACCTCCCCCGCAGGCGAGGTGTAACGGATGGCGTTGTCCACCAGGTTGCTGACCGCTTCCCTCAGCAGCCAGTCCGCCCCCTGGACCGCCACCGGGCGGATCTCGGCCTCCAGGCCGATGTCGAGCTGGCGGGCTCGGGCGGTCGGAAGCAGGCTGCGGATGACCCCGTCAGCCAGGTCCACCAGATCCACCGGTTCGGGGCTGAAACCGCCTTCGGCCAGGGAGGCGTCTTTAGCGCGCGCCAGGGCGAGCATTTGGTTGGTGGTGCGTACGGCCCTGTCCAGGCCCTCCTGCATCGCCAGAAGGGCTGTACGGACCTCCTGGGGGTCTGTTTCGCGCAGGGCGTAGGCGGTCTGGGTCCGCAAAACCGACAACGGAGTGCGCAACTGGTGCGAGGCGTCGTCCAGGAACTGGCTCTGGACCCTCGCCTGGGCCGCAAAACGGGCCATGTGGAGGTTTACGGCCGCGACTAGGGGTAGGACCTCACCTGGCATGTCCGACGCGCTCACGGGGCTTAAATCGTCCGCGGAACGCCCTTCAACCTCCTGACGCAGCCTGACCAGGGGGCGCAGGGCCATGAAAACCCCCAGGATGATCACCAGAACGCTGATCAGGATCACGGCCAGGTCCCGCTCCACCGAGCGTACCAGCACCTGGTGCAGGAAGGCCTGGCGGGTATCCAGGCCTTCGGCTACCTGCACGATAACCCGTCCCCCTTTATTTGCGTACAGAGGTGGATCCATGGGCCGTGCCAGCGCCGCAACCCGCACTGGCGTGCCCTGGTAATCGGCGTAGAAAAAGCGCGGTTCGCCCGAAATCAGCGGTTCGGCAGGCATGGGCAGTCCCGGACTGCCGATTTCGGCCAGCCCGTCCTCGGTGGCGACCCGGTAGAACACGCTGCCATTGGCCGTCAGCTCGAAAAATTCCAGCATCAGGTATGGCTGCTCCATGGCTAATCCACCGCTGGCTGTGGATATGTTGTGGTCGATCGCGCGCAGCGCGCCAGAAAGCGAACGGTCATAGGCAATGTCGACCTGGTTGCGCAGCTGGTGGTTCGACAGCCACAGGGCCCCCATCATCACGAAGACCAGGGTCGGGATCAGCCACCAGAGGAGCTGGGTCTTCAGTGTGCGATTGCGCTTTTTTGCACTGAAAAAACCTTTTTTTTGCGCACTTCTAGTTGTCAACAAGGTTCTCCAGGCAGTAGCCCATGCCTCGCATGGTCACGATCTGCACGCCGGTGTCGGCCAATTTTTTGCGCAAACGGTGCACCACCACCTCGATGGCTTCCAGGTTGATGTCCGCATCGTCGGTCAGGATGCGGTCCAGGATCTGCTGCTTGTTGATGGGTTCGCCGCTTTTTTGGATCAGTACCCGCAGAACCGAGTGTTCACGTGGGGATAACTGCAAGGGCTGTCCATTGACCGTGAATTTTTGAGCGGAAGTCTCGAAAACCAGGTTTCCCAGTGTAAGGCGCGGGTGTTCTCTCCCACGGCTGCGTCGGATGAGTGCGATCAACCGCGCTTCCAACTCTTCCACAACAAACGGTTTTGGCAGGAAATCGTCTGCTCCCTGGTGGAGTGTCCCGATTTTTTCGGCCAACGAATCGCGCGCGGTCAAGACCAGGACCGGCGTACGGTCGTCCCGCGCGCGAATCTTCGCGAGCAAAGTATGGCCATCCATACCCGGTAGTCCCAGATCGAGGATGACCGCGTCGAATTCTTCCATCGCCAGCCTTCTTTCGGCGACCAGCCCGTCATCAGCCCACTCAACGACGAAACCAGCGTGCCTGGCCAGGCTTCTTGAAAGCCAGCGTGCAAGTTCGGCTTCGTCTTCTATCAGAAGGATGCGCATGGACGGAGTCCGGGGGGGGATGGCTGGGCGGAATGGGAGAGCATGTTTGGCTTTTCCTTTATTTCTCTTTATATAAAGACTAATGATTAATAAGGCCTGTGGATAACTACCTTAACCTTGAAAACCTCTTTTTTTTCATCAGCTTGCAGCCGTTTTTGGCTGTGCAAGAACTCTGTGTGGGAAAAAAGCTGAAGTTGGACAAGATTTTGGACCCTGTCCGAAACCCCCGCTTGTTCAACTTGCCTCCACAAAATGTGCACAAGGCGGCTACTTAGGAGTTATCCACAGGGCGTTTCTGCCGGACGGGTTCCAAAAACGGCACTTTTACCCCGAAAAACGTCGGGTTGCCACCCTGCTTTTTCGGCCTTCTGGCGGCGTTTAGAGGCTCTCCAAGGCGTTCGCGGAAAGAGGCATTCGAGGGGAGACGTGCAGCTCTTCTTGACTGGGAACTGAACAAAAAGTGAGCAGGTTCCGCCGTAGAATTCCGCCATGGCGACAGAAATCAGAATCAAGAAAGCGGGCTGGGCAATCTGGCTGCGTAGCCGTTTGTTGGCGGACAACTTGCCGGCCACGCTCTGCGCGGCGGCGTTGATGGGCCTATTGGGGGCGCTGGCCACCGTGGTCTTCCGGGAAATGCTGGCCTGGACGCAAATGTTGCTGGGTGGGGAGGACACTCCTCATGGCATGGTGTCCCTGGCGCGCGGGCTGAGTTCCTGGCAACGCTTCCTGATGCCGGCCATAGGTGGCGCCATCGCGGGCGCCATACTGCAAATGGCGGCCAGATGGCTGCCCAGGCGCGGCGCGGCGGACTATATGGAGGCGATTTCCATCGGCCGCGGGGTCATCGGCTTTCGCCAGACGGTCGCGCGCAGCCTGTCGTCGATTTTTTCCATCGGTTCCGGCGCCTCCATCGGCCGCGAAGGTCCCATGGTGCAGCTGGCGGCGATGTTGTCATCCCTGACCGGCCGCTATCTGGTGCTTCCGCCCAGGCATCTGCGCCTTCTGGTCGCCTGCGGCGCCACGGCGGGGATTACTTCCGCCTACAACGCGCCCATCGCCGGCGCCTTGTTCATATCCGAGATTGTTTACGGCGCGATCGCTTCGGCCACCTTGGTGCCGCTGGTCGTATCGTCGGTCGTGGCGAACATCGTGACGCGCCAGATCCTGCATTACGACGCGGTTTTCCATATGCCGCCCTTCACTTTCGTGTCTGGCTGGGAGGTCATCAACTATCTGGGATTGGGGGTGATCGCCGGCCTCGCAGCGCCGCAATTCCTGCGTTTCCTGGACACGGCGCGCGCCGCGTTCGGCCGCGTGCCCGCGCCGCTGTGGGCGCGCATGGCATTGGGCGGACTGATCGTCGGCGCTTTGTCGGTGGTGAATCCCGAGGTCTGGGGCAATGGCTACAGCGTGGTCAACAGCATGTTGCATACGCAGTGGGCCTGGCAGGCGGTGGCCGCCATCCTGCTTTTGAAGACGCTGGCCACCGCGGCCAGCGTGGGATCGGGCGCGGTAGGCGGCGTGTTCACGCCGACGTTGTTCGTGGGGGCGGCGCTGGGCGCCTTGTATGGGACCGGCCTGCAGGCTTTGTTTCCCGCGGGGGATCTGTCGGCGGTATCGAGCTATGCGGTGGTGGGCATGGGGGCGTTGCTGGCTGCCACCACCTATGCGCCATTGATGTCCATTCTGATGATTTTCGAGATGACGCTCAGCTATGAAGTCATGCTGCCGCTCATGCTGGCCTGCATCACGGGTTACGTGATTGCGCATCGCATACGGCCGGATTCGGTATATGCGAAATCGTTGGCCAGCAATCGGCGCGCGCAGCGCGTCGTTGCCCAGGACCGCGATGAGTGAATGGATTTTCATTAATATGAGCAAATGCTCGTGTTAATAAAAAAGTAAGAATAGCCCTTATATAAGGGCTTTTTTCATGAAAACGCGCTTCAGCCCGATTTCTTCCGCGCGATGGGTTTCCATGTATCCGTACCGCGTGTAGATCGCGATGTTCTCGGTCATCTTCTCCTGCGTGTACAACCGGATGCAGGTATACCCGGCCTGGCGCGCTGCATTTTCTGCGAATTGCATCAGGTCGCGGCCATAGCCTTTGCCCTGCGCTTGCGGATCCACCGCGATGTTGTCCAGCAGCAGGCAGTCGGGTTCCGGAATCAGGACCAGCACAGCTTGCACGGTACCGTGCACCCGCAGCACATGGACCACGCCTTGTGCGACGCGGATGGCGTAATCGTCGAGCATCGGTCCAGGTGTTGCGCCGATGCGCGCAACATAGTGGCCGTAGGCTTGCGCGACGATCCGCTCGATGTCGGGCAGGTCGTCAAGGCTGGCGAGGCGTATGTCGGGGTGCATGCGAGTTCCGGATAGAGCGCCGCCCGGTGTGGGCGGATTTTCCAGAAATATAGGACGTGCGGCAAGGTCGCAAGATTGTTTTTCCAATTGGTTATAGAATTTATAACTAATAGTTCGCGTTTATACCCCGAAGATGATGTGCGATCACCGAAGAAATTGGCTCAGTGATCCCGCAAAGGAGTGTCAATGGCACCTAGTACGTCTTTCCCGGGGAACAGCGCGTCCGACAATCTGTGGAACGAGTATGCAACGTTCCACGAGGCTTGTTCAGGCGTGCTGGACCGGGTCGAGCAACACAGGGATAGCGGCATCGCCTTGTCGGATAGTGAGTTGTCGGAGCTGAGAACCATGGCGCTCAACCTCAACACATTCGGCCGGGTGCTGCATGGCAAAAGAGCGCGGGAAATGCGCCTGCTGGCCGAGCGCGCCCAGCGGGCCTTGGGCAATGCCGAAGCGGCCTCGCCGCCTGCGCCGGTACAGGAAGACAGCGAATCCGAAGGCAACCCGGCCGCGGTGGCGGGCTAAACCTGAGGCTGGTCCCTTAGGGCAGTCAGGCCGCGCGTCGGCGCAACAACGAGCGTCCCAAGGCACTGACTACCTTGAGCGTGTACAACACGATCAAGGATCCCGCAATGTCTCCGGTCAGCATCGCGATGAAGCCGTCGGCGAGCACGGCTCTCTCTCCCTGGAGAAAGAACCAGAGATGGTGAATGGTCGTATTCATTACCGCATAGACCACTGCGCAGATCAGTAGGCGCCAGGCGGTAAGGTTGCCCAGGTCGGGCTGCAATCGCAGTGCCGAACGGGCCCAGCGGTACGCCAGGTAGGGAGCGGCAGCGGCCATGATGCCCCCCGCGACAGAGCGGAGCATGTCGTCCGGAAAGTAGTAGCAGAAGCAGGCGATCCACGATCCAGCCAACAGTCCGAGCGCCGCGGGCAGGCCAAACAGCAAGGTGCATATCAGGCGCACGCCCGCCGGCAGATAGATCCAATTGATGCCCCGCACAAACTCAAGGTTGGTGAACACCCATTCATTGACTACCAGACTGCCCAGGAACAGCGCCATCGTCACCAGAGCCCACTTACCCTGATCTAGAATGTTCTCCATATTTGGAATTCCGCCGCTTGTCAGTCGCTGCGTCCATTATCCATGAAAGAAAAAAAGAGACCCGCCGACATCTACATGCGCTTTCTGCGCCTGACCGATGCGCTGCGCGGCCTGCCCGCGCTGCCATCGCTCGATCCCCTGGAAGAACGCATACTCACACTGATCGCGCGCGCGTCGCAGGAACAACGCCGCTTGTCTGTGCGCGATGTGATGGCGGTGGACAGCATAGGGTCGCCCGCGACCTTGCACGCACGCTTGAAATCGATGCGCGAGAAAGGCTGGGTACTGCTCGTCGATACCGAGGACGCGCGCCGCAAGCAGGTCGAACTCAGCCAGGCGGCGTTGTCGCATTTCGACCGCTTGTCGGAATGCCTGGTGGAAGCGGCGCGCAAGCCCTGAGCTGCAGCGCTGCAAAACGCCGCCGCTCAGGCTTATTTTCCGATACAGAAGCTCGAAAAGATCTCGCCCAGCAGATCGTCGCTGGTGAACTTGCCCGTGATGCTGGACAGGCTGTCATGCGCCAGCCGCAGTTCTTCCGCAAACAGGTCCAGCACCCGGTCGTCCTGTTCCGCATGCGCAGCGGCAAGCTCCAGGTGTTCCGCCGCGTCTTGCAAGGCGTGCAGGTGCCGTTCGCGCGCGAGCCACGGAGATTCTCCCCCGGGATTCCAGCCCGCGATGCGCAGCAATTCGGCGCGCAATTCGTCGAGGCCCGCGCCGCGCTTGGCCGAGATGCCAAGTTCCTGAGGAGCGGCGGCGAAGGGCGTGGCTAGCAGATCCACCTTGTTGAAGACCTTCAGCACAGGCGTGCGCGGCGGCAGGCGCGCCGTGATCTGGGCGTCCAGCTCGTCGCCAGGCTGGGTGGCATCCTGCAGATGCAGGATGACGTCGGCACGCTCGATTTCCTGCCAGGTGCGCGCAATGCCTATGCTTTCCACCGTGTCCTCGGTTTCCCTGAGCCCGGCGGTATCGACGATGTGCAGCGGCACGCCGTCGATGTGGATTTCCTGCACCACCTTGTCGCGGGTGGTGCCTGCGATCGGGGTGACGATGGCGATGTCGTCGCCGGCCAGCGCATTGAGCAGGCTGGACTTGCCGACGTTGGGCTGGCCGGCCAGCACCACGTGCAGGCCTTCGCGCAGAATCACGCCCTGGCGCGCCTGCGCAATCAGCTTGGCGAGGTCCGCGGTCAGCGCCTCCAGGGTCGGGCGGGCTTGATACTTTTCGAGGAAGTCGATTTCCTCTTCGGGGAAATCCAGCGTCGCTTCGACCAGCATGCGCAAATGGATGATGCGGTCCGACAGGTCGTTCACGCGCGCGGAAAAGTCGCCCGACAGCGACGCCATGGCGCCGCGCGCGGCGGCCACCGACGAGGCCTCGATCAAATCGGCTACGGCTTCGGCCTGAGCCAGGTCCATGCGGTCGTTGAGGAAGGCGCGGCGCGTGAACTCGCCCGGCTCGGCCAGCCGGATGCCGAGGTCGCGGCCGGCGGCCAGACAGCTTTCCAGCACGCGGCGCAGCACGGCGGGGCCACCGTGCCCTTGCAGTTCCAGCACGTCTTCGCCGGTATAGGAATGCGGCGCGCGGAAATAGATGGCGATGCCTTCGTCCAGCAATTCGCCCGTACCGGATTTGAACGGCAGGTAGTGCGCATGGCGCGGTGTGAGTTCGCGCTGGAACAGGCGGCGCACGAGTTCGGACAGGTCCGTGCCGGAGATGCGGACGACGCCGATACCGCCTCTTCCGGGGGCGGTTGCGATGGCGGCGATGGGGGCGTAGGCGGACATATTTCGGGCAAGGCAAGGCGAGAACAATAAGGGAATATAACTGTTGCGCCGTCCCTTGTTTGCTGGTTAATGTGGCCCGGAGGTTCAAAACCCGAAACAATCCAGGGAGATCACAATGGCATCTCGGTTTTCGCGTGTCTTGGCCTGCGGCTCAGCCGCGGTGATGTTGGCCTTCGGCACCTTCAGTTCGGCTATGGCCCGCGATCTGGTGATCGCCTTGAAGACCGAACCTTCCTCGATGGATCCGCAGTATCACGCGCTCACGCCCAATACGCAGATCTCCCAGACCATATTCGATACCTTGGTTGCCACCGACGCGCAGCTCAAGCCGCAGCCCGCGCTGGCCGAGTCCTGGACCGTGGACGGCAAGGTGTGGACCTTCAAGCTGCGCCCCAATGTGAAGTTCTCCGACGGCACGCCGTTCACCGCGGAAGATGTGGTCTTTACGTATGCGCGGGTACCCAAGGTGCCCAACAGCCCTTCCCCGTTCACGCTGTATCTGGGTTCGGTCGAGAAGACCGAAGCGGTCGATGCCAGCACCGTGCGCATCACCACCAAGGACGTGGCGCCGAACCTGCTGGTCAACCTGGCGCAGTTGCCCATCATGTCAAAGAAGGCGGCGTCCGGTCCTGCGGCAGAAGGCAAGACGACGACGGAACTCAATAGCGGCGACGGCCTGATCGGCACCGGTCCCTACAAGTTCGTGTCCTGGAAGCGCGGCGCCGAATTCGTGCTGGCGCGCAACGACAACTATTGGGGCAAGAAGCCAGAATGGGACCGCGTGGTCTACCGTCCCATCAGCAACGCGGCCGCACGCGTGGCGGCGCTGCTTGCCGGCGACGTCGACATGATCGAGGATCCCCCGACCGACGACCTGCCCAAGCTCAAGGGCGACAAGAAACTCTATGTAGAGGAAACGCCGTCGGTGCGTGTCGTCTACGTGGCGCTGGACCAGTTCGCCGAGCCCTCGCCAGGCGTGCAAGGCACCGAAAAGAACCCCATGAAGGACAAGCGCGTGCGCGAGGCGTTGTCGCTCGCCATCAACCGCGATGCGCTGGTCGAGCGCGTGATGGGCGGGGTGGCGTTGCCCGCGGGCAATCTGTTGCCCTACCCCATGTTCGGTTCCAGCAAGGAGCATTCCAAGGCTCCCAAGGCCGACGTGGAAAAGGCCAAGGCCTTGCTGAAGGAAGCCGGCTATCCTAACGGGTTCTCCATCACGCTGGGTTCGCCGTCGGGCCGCTACGTCAATGATTCGAAGGTGGCGCAAGCGATTGCGTCGATGTGGACCCGCATCGGCGTGAAGACCAGCGTGGACGCGATGGCGCCCCCGGTGTTCTTCAAGAACCGCGACAGCTATGCGTTCTCTGCCTATCTGGCGGGCTGGTCCGTGACCAGCGGCGAAATGTCCAACGCGCTGACTTCGCTGCTGGTGACGCGCAATCCCGAAGCGGGCTTGGGCACCACCAACCGCAGCCGCTACTCCAATCCCAAGATGGACGCGCTGGTGAAGGAAGCCTCGTCGACCATGGACGATGCCAAGCGTGCGGACCTCTTGTCCAAGGCCAGCAACATCGCCATGGATGACTACGCCATGCTCCCTGTGCATTTCGAGTTGTCGGTATGGGCAATGAAGAGCGACATCCGCTATCAAGGCCGCCCAGACCAAGTCACGCTCGCACAGTTTGCAACGCTGAAGAAGTAAGGCGCTAGTGCTTGCAACGATCGTAAGAAGGCTGCTGCAGACCATCGTCGTCATGCTGGTCATGTCGGCGCTGGTCTTTGCCGGCATCTACATGGTGGGCGACCCGGTGTCGATGCTGGCCAGCCCGGAAGCGACCGAAGCGCAGCGCGCCGCAGTGCGCGCATCGCTGGGCCTGGATCTGCCGCTGTGGCGGCAGTACCTGATCTTCATGGGCCAGGCGGTGCGCGGCGATTTCGGCAACAGCTTCCTGACGGGCGAACCGGCCATGAGGCTGATCCTCGAGCGCATGCCGGCCACGGTGGAACTGGCCTGCGTGGCCATGCTGCTGTCGGTGCTGATCGGCGTGCCGCTGGGCATCTTGGCGGGGCTCAAGCCCAAGGCCGTGGGTTCGCGCGCCATCATGACGGGCTCGGTGCTGGGTTTCTCGCTGCCCAACTTCTGGGTCGGCCTGATGCTCATCATGGTGTTCGCGGTGATGCTGGGCTGGGTGCCGGCGGGCGGGCGCGGCCAGACCGTCAGTATTGGCTCGCTGCAGTTGAGCGTGCTGACCTTGGACGGCTGGCTGAGTTTGGCGCTGCCCGCGGCCACGATTGCCTTCGCCAAGTGCGCGATGATCATCCGCGTGACGCGCGCCGCCACGCGTGAAGCCCTGCCCATGGATTACATCAAGTTCGCGCGCGCCAAGGGCCTGTCCGAAAAGCGCGTGCTGGGCGTGCATCTGCTCAAGAACATCCTGATTCCCGTGGTGACGGTGGCAGGCCTGGAATTCGGCCAGGTGATGGCCTTCGCGGTCGTCACGGAAACCGTGTTTTCGTGGCCGGGCATGGGCAAGCTGCTGATCGATTCCATCATCAACCTGGACCGTCCGGTGGTGGTGGCGTATCTGCTCTTGATCGTGTTCTTCCTGGTCATGTTGAATCTGGTGGTGGACATCATCTACACGGTGCTGGACCCCCGCGTACGTTTGGATAGCCGCCGATGAACACACCCGCCACCGCCGCCGCGCCCCCGGTTCAGGCCAAGGAGCAAACACCGTGGCGCCGCTTCCTGTCGGACTTCTTCGCCAGCAAGCTGGCCATGCTGGGCTTGATCATGCTGGTTCTGATCGTGGGCGCCGCGCTGCTTGCGCCATGGATCGCGCCGCAGAATCCCTACGACCTGGCGACGCTGGACATCATGGATTCCAAGCTCAAGCCGGGCAGCGAAAGCGGCGACGGCAGCATGCGCTATTGGCTGGGTACCGATGGCCTGGCGCGCGACCTGTTCTCGGCCATTCTGTATGGCATGCGCACCAGCCTGCTGGTGGCCAGCGTGTCGGTGCTCGCTGCCTTCGGCATCGGTGCTACGGTGGGCCTGATCGCAGCCTATTTCGGCGGCCGCATCGATGCTTTGCTGATGCGGGTTGTGGATATCCAGTTGTCGTTCCCCGCCATCCTGGTTGCGCTAATGTTGCTGGCGATTCTGGGCAAGGGTGTGGATAAGGTGATCATCGCGCTGATCGTGGTGCAGTGGGCGTATTTCGCGCGCGCCGCGCGCGGTGCCGCGCTGGTCGAGCGCGGCAAGGAATACGTCGAAGCGGCGCGCTGCATGTCGCTGTCCTGGGGGCGCGTGCTGTTTCGCCACGTGCTGCCCAACTGCATGCCGCCCTTGATCGTGATCGCCACCATCGACCTGGCGCATGCGATTGCGCTGGAGGCCACGCTGTCGTTCCTGGGCGTGGGCGTGCCGGTGACGGAGCCGTCGCTGGGCATGCTGATCTATAACGGTTTCGAGTACCTGCTGTCCGGTCAGTATTGGATCTCCTTCTTCCCCGGCATCGCGTTGGCGCTGGCCATCATCGCCATCAATCTGGTGGGTGACCATCTGCGCGATGTGCTCAACCCGCGCCACGCGAATTGAGGGCGGGCGCAATGCAGACACCTGTGGAAAAGTCGCTGGCGACGCCCATACTCGAGGTGCATGGCCTGAAGACGCACTTCTACACGCGTAATGGCGTGGTGAAGGCGGTGGATGGCGTGGACCTGATGCTCGCCGAAGGTGAGATCCTGGGGCTGGTGGGCGAATCGGGATCGGGCAAGAGCATCACCGGCTTTTCGCTGATGGGTTTGCTGGACGAGCCGGGCCGCATCGTCGACGGCACCTTGCGGCTCAACGGCGAGGACCTGCGCGGCGCGACGCCTGCGCGCTGGCGCGAGCTCAGGGGCCAGGAGATCGCGATGATCTTCCAGGATCCGATGATGACCCTGAACCCGGTGCTGCGTGTCGATACGCAGATGATCGAGGCGGTGCAGGCGCACAGCAAGGTATCGCGCGAGCAGGCCCGCCAGCGCGCGCTGCAGACGCTCGCCATGGTGGGTATTCCCTCGCCCGAGGAGCGCCTGCGCACCTATCCGCATCAATTGTCAGGCGGCATGCGGCAGCGCGTGGCGATCGCGATTGCGCTTTTGAATTCGCCGCGCCTGATCATCGCCGACGAGCCCACCACGGCGCTGGATGTGACCATACAAGGCCAGATCCTGTTCGAAGTGCAGAAGCTGTGCCGCGAGACCGGCACCGCCCTGATCTGGATCACGCACGACCTGGCGGTGGTGGCGGGGCTGGCGGACCGCGTTTCGGTCATGTATGCGGGACGAGTGGTGGAAACCGGTACCACGCAGGCCGTCATCAGCCATCCCATGCATCCCTACACGCATGGCCTGATCGCTTCCATTCCCACGCCCGAATCCCGCGGCAAGCCGCTGGTCCCGATTCCCGGCATGACGCCGTCGCTGCTCAACCTGCCGCAAGGCTGTGCGTTTCGCGGGCGCTGCCCGCGCGCCACCGACGCCTGTCTGGTCGAACCGCAACCCGTGGAGGTGCGCCCGGCGCAATGGGTGCGTTGCTGGCATGCCGGAGGACCAGATACCAAATGAATGCCGCAGAACGAGATCCCGCCGTCCCTATCCTGTCGTTGCGCGAGGTCGAGTTGCGCTTCGTGCAGCCCGTGGACCTGGCCGGCCGTATCGCCAACCTGCTGGGCGCGGGCTTGAAGACACAGGTCGTGCATGCAGTGGCGGGCGTGGACCTGGATGTGCGGCCGGGCGAAGTGATAGGTATTGTGGGCGAATCCGGCTGTGGAAAATCCACCCTGGGCCGCATCGTGTCCGGCATTCTGCCGCCGACCGCGGGCGAAGTCAGCTACAAGGGCCGCGCCGTGAAGGCCATGGCGGGTCCGGAGCGGCGCGCCTATGAGCTGGGCGTGCAGATGATCTTCCAGGACCCGTATGCCTCGCTGAACCCGCGCATGCGCGTACGCGAGATCATCGGCGAGGCGCCCGTGGCGCACGGCCTGGTTCGCGCGCGCGACAAGGCCGAGTACGTGGCCGGTCTGATGCGCCAGGTGGGGCTGGATCCGGCTTTTGCACAGCGTTATCCCCATCAATTCTCCGGCGGCCAGAGGCAGCGCGTAGGCATTGCGCGGGCGCTCGCGCTCAAGCCCTCGGTCATCGTTTGCGACGAGGCGGTCGCCGCGCTGGACGTTTCGATCCAGGCGCAGGTGCTTAATCTGTTCGAACGGTTGCGCGCGGACCTGGACCTGACCTATCTTTTCATCAGCCACAATCTCAGCGTGGTCAGTCACATCTCGGACCGCGTGGCCATCATGTACCTGGGCCGTGTGGTGGAGCTGGCGCCTACCGACACGGTCTTCCAGCGCGCCAACCATCCGTACACGCAGGCCTTGCTGAAGGAACTGCCGACGCTGCAGCCGGGGCGACGCACGTACCAGCCCATCAAGGGCGAACTGCCGTCGCCGCTGGACCCGCCGACGGGCTGCGCCTTCCACCCGCGTTGCCCGCATGCGATGCCGCGCTGCAAGGCCGAGCGGCCGCTGCTGCGCGAAATTGCCCCGGGCCAGTTCAGTGCCTGTCATCTGAACGATATGTGAATTCAACCCTTACGCCTTATCCACAGCCATGAAAACCATAGACGAAATCGAACGCGCCCATGGCGACCTTACCGCATTGCGACGGGATATCCACGCCCATCCTGAGCTCGCCTTCCAGGAAACGCGCACGTCCGCGCTGGTCGCCGAGCGTCTGCGCGGCTGGGGCCTGGAAGTCCACACCGGGCTGGGGAAAACCGGCGTGGTGGGTGTTTTGCGCGGCGGCAGCGGCAAGAAGACCATCGGCCTGCGCGCCGACATGGATGCCCTGCCCATGCCCGAGCACAATCGCTTTGCGCACAAGTCCACCATCAGCGGACGCATGCATGGCTGTGGCCACGACGGACACACCACGATGCTGCTGGGGGCGGCGCAATACTTGTCCACACATCGCGATTTCGATGGCACGGTGGTGTTCATCTTCCAACCGGCCGAGGAAGGCGGCAACGCTGGCGCGCGCGCCATGATGCAGGACGGCCTGTTCGATAAATTCCCTTGCGACGCGGTGTTCGGCATCCACAACATGCCTGGCATGCCCGTCAACCAGTTCGGTTTCCGGGCGGGGCCGACCATGGCATCCAGCAACCGCTGGGACATCGTCATCAAGGGCGTGGGCGGCCACGCGGCGCAGCCGCATGCATCGGTGGACCCCATCATTGTCGCGGCCGACATGGTGCATGCCCTGCAGACGGTGATCTCGCGCAGCAAGAACCCGCTGGAACAGGCTGTGCTGTCGATCACGCAGATCCATGCGGGCGACGCCTACAACGTGATCCCGGGTGAAGCCGTGTTGCGCGGCACCGTGCGCACGTATTCGGTGGAGACCCTGGACAAGATCGAGGCCGACATGCGCCGCATCGCGACGACCTTGCCGCAGGTCTACGGCGGTACGGGCGAACTGGATTTCGTGCGCGCGTATCCCCCTCTGGTGAACTGGGAAAACGAAACCGCCTTTGCCGCCCAGGTCGCCGAAGACGCGTTCGGCGCTGAAAACGTGCAGCGCGAGATGCCGCCCTTCATGGGGGCGGAGGACTTTTCCTTCTTCCTGGAAGCGGTGCCTGGGACCTACCTGTTCCTGG
The DNA here is from genome assembly GCF_014490035.1 of Achromobacter xylosoxidans. Taxonomy (NCBI): domain Bacteria; kingdom Pseudomonadati; phylum Pseudomonadota; class Betaproteobacteria; order Burkholderiales; family Alcaligenaceae; genus Achromobacter; species Achromobacter xylosoxidans. The sequence continues at coordinate 6,752,318 of NZ_CP061008.1, forward strand.
GCAACGGCGATGGCGACCACCGCATGGAGACCTATCACGGCATGGGGCCGTGCCAGTTGCACAACCCGAATTACGACTTCAACGACGCCCTGCTGCCGGTGGGTGCAACGTATTGGGTGAAACTGGTGCAGGCGTTTTTGCCGAAGCCCTGATTCGCCTAAGTTATTGATTTAAAAGGCGCGGGTTCTTGGCGGCCCGCGCCTTTTTTCCTGGCGTGCCCTAGTTGTGCACAGGCTATCCACTTGCTATTCACCGCCTATCCACCGGGATATCCCCCGACAATCCACCGCTTTTCCCTGGCTTGCCACCAGGCTTATCCCAAGACTTATCCACAGGCTTGAATGCGATGGCAGCCGTCCCCCATATGACGCGCAGGCTTGAACAAAGGCCGAATAATTCGTTTGCGTAGGGGTTGCGCGTTTTCATAATGGATCGTTCCTGAGCCGGCCTGGCCGGCATTCGCGCAAGGAGCGATCCATGTCCCAGAGCAACGCGCTGCGCCGGTCCGAGGCGTATGCCGAACCCGCGGCGCAAGCCTTTTCGATCCGCCCGCTGGCCGCCGTGACCGGCGCCGAAATCATCGGCATCGATCTGTCGCGCGAGCTGACCCCGGCCGATTTCACGCAGGTGCATCGCACCCATCTGGACCATCACCTGCTGGTGTTCCGCGATCAGCGCATCACGCCGCAGCAGCACGTTGATTTCAGCCGCCGTTTTGGACGCCTGATGATCCACGTGCTGCATCAATTCCATCTGCCTGGGCATCCCGAGATCCTCATCGTTTCCAACATCGTCGAAGACGGCAAGCCTATAGGGCTGGGCGATGCCGGCAAATACTGGCATTCGGATATCTCGTACAAGGAACTGCCCAGCCTGGGTTCGCTGCTGCACGCGCAGGAGCTGCCCGCGCAAGGCGGCGACACGCTGTTCGCCGACATGCATGTGGCGTACGACACCCTGCCTGCCGCGTTGCGCGACGCCATCGAAGGCAAGCGCGCCGTGCATTCCTACCTGGCCAAGTACGGCCAGCTGCAGAAGGAAGGCTCGTGGCGTCCCAACCTCAGCGCGCAACAGGTGGCGCAGGTGCAGGAAGTGGTGCATCCGGTCGTGCGCACGCATCCGGAGACGGGTCGGCGCGCGCTGTTCGTCAGCGAAGGCTTCACCACCCACATCGAGGGCTTGCCCGAAGACGAAAGCCGCCAGATCCTGGACGAGCTGTTTGCCCACAGCATCCGGCCCGAACACATCTACCGCCACCAATGGCAGCCGCATGATCTGGTGTTCTGGGACAACCGTTCGTTGATCCATCTGGCCGGCGGTACGCCGGACCACCTGCGCCGCAAGCTGTACCGCACGACGATTGAAGGCGACGTGCCGTTCTGACGTCCTGCTCTCCTAAATTTCGCGCAAAACCATTTATCCACAGGGTCCGCCATGGGTTTTTCCTCCGCTGTACGTGATCGTTTGGTCCAGGCCGCCACCGGCGCGGGCCTGGCGCTGATACTTGCCGTGCTGGCGCTGGCTTCGCCCACGCCGGCCATGGCGGAAGGCCGCATCCGCATCGCCGAACAGTACGGCATCGTGTACCTGCTGTTGAACGTGGCGCGCGATCAGCAGCTGATCGAGAAGCACGGCAAGGCCGACGGTGTGGATATCTCGGTCGAGTGGGCCAAGCTGTCCGGAGGCGCCGCCGTGAACGACGCGTTGCTGTCCGGGGCTGTGGATATCGCGGGGGCGGGCGTCGGACCGTTGTTGACGATCTGGGACCGCACGCGCGGCAAGCAGAATGTGAAGGGCGTGGCCTCGCTGGGCAATTTTCCCTATTACCTGGTCAGCAACAATCCCAACGTGAAGACGATTGCGGACTTCACCGACAAGGACCGCATCGCGGTGCCAGCGGTGGGCGTGTCGGTGCAATCGCGCGTGCTGCAGCTGGCGTCGGCCAAGCTGTGGGGGGACGCGCAGTTCAACAAGCTGGACAAGATTTCGGTCGCTCTGCCGCATCCCGACGCGGCCGCCGCCATCATCGCGGGCGGCACCGAAATCACAGGGCATTTCGGCAACCCGCCGTTCCAGGAGCAGGAGCTGGCCGAGAATCCCAAGGCGCGCATCGTGCTCAATTCCTATGACGTGCTGGGCGGGCCCAGTTCGTCCACGGTGCTGTTTGCCACCGAGAAGTTCCGCAAGGAAAATCCCAAGACCTACAAGGCGTTCCAGGCCGCGTTGAAGGAAGCGGCGCAGTTCGCCGCCGCCAATCCGGAACAGGCCGCGGATACCTATCTGCGCGTCACGGGCGCCAAACTGGATCGCGATTTCCTGATCAAGGTGATCAAGAACCCCGACGTGCAGTTCAAGCTGGAACCGCAGAACACCTACGCGCTGGCCGAGTTCATGCACAAGGTGGGCGCGATCAAGAATGCGCCGGCCAGCTGGCGCGACTACTTCTTTGACGATCCCCTCACGGCCCAAGGCAGCTGAAATGGGCTTGAGCGCTGCGTCCCCTGTGGATAACGCCGAAAAGACCACGCCTTTGCTGGCTGTGGATAAGGTGTCGATCGAATACAAGACGCGCGAACGGCGCGTGCGCGCCACGCATCAGGTCAGTTTCGACGTGCACGATGCCGAGCGTTTCATCCTGCTGGGCGCGTCCGGTTGCGGCAAGTCCACGCTGCTCAAGGCGATCGCGGGCTTCATTGAACCGACCGAAGGCCGCATCGCGGTCGATGGCAACGCCGTACGCGGCCCCGGGCCTGACCGTATCGTGGTGTTCCAGGAATTCGACCAGCTGCCGCCATGGAAGACGCTGCGGCAGAACGTGGCGTTTCCGCTGGTGGCTTCGCGCAAGCTCGGCCGACGCGAGGCCGACGAGCGGGCCATGCACTACCTGGACAAGGTCGGGCTGTCCGCGTTTGCCGATGCCTATCCGCATACGCTGTCCGGCGGTATGAAGCAGCGCGTGGCGATCGCGCGCGCCCTGGCGATGCAGCCGCGCGTGCTGTTGATGGACGAGCCTTTCGCGGCGCTGGACGCATTGACGCGGCGCCGCATGCAGGAAGAGCTGCTGGCATTGTGGGAAGAGGTGCGCTTTACGCTGCTGTTCGTCACCCATTCGATCGAAGAGGCATTGGTGCTGGGCAGCCGCGTGCTGCTGCTGTCGCCACATCCGGGCCGCGTGCGCGCGGAGCTGAACGCTCATGCCTTCGGACTGCACAGCCAGGGCTCGGCTGCGTTCCAGTCCGCGGCCCGGCGCGTCCATGATCTGCTGTTCGACGTGGCGGCGGGGGAACCGCCCGCTGAACTTGCCGCTGAACGGGCCGCGGCCTGAAGGACTCCCGCATGAACAACGCATATGCAGGCGCCGTGCCCATCCGTCCCGAAGTGGAGTACGAGCTGCCGCCCTTGCCTGCACAGGCGGCCGAAGCGCCCCTGCCCTGGCATGAACGCCTGTGGCAGCACGCCAGCCTGCGCAAGCTGGCGATCCTGGCGCTGTTGGCCGGCATCTGGGAGCTGGCGGCGCGCTATACCGATAACGACCTGCTGCTGCCCAGCGCATCGCAAACGGCGGTCGCCTTTGTGCAGGGCATCGCCGGCGGCGAGCTGCTGGCGCGCGCCGGGCAATCGCTGCGCGTGCTGGCGCAGGGATATGCGGCGGGTGTGTTGCTGGCCTTCGTGCTGACCACGCTGGCGGTATCGACGCGTTTCGGGCGCGATCTGCTGTCCACTTTGACCGCCATGTTCAATCCCCTGCCCGCGATCGCGCTGCTGCCACTGGCGTTGCTGTGGTTCGGCCTGGGCGAAGGCAGCCTGGTGTTCGTGCTGATCCACTCGGTGCTGTGGGCGCTGGCGCTGAACATGTACGCGGGTTTTCTGGGGGTATCGGATACCTTGCGCATGGCGGGCCGCAACTATGGGTTGAGCGGCCTGCGCTACGTGTTGCAGATTCTGGTGCCTGCCGCCTTGCCCGCCATTCTGGCCGGACTGAGGATAGGCTGGGCCTTTGCGTGGCGCACATTGATCGCCGCGGAACTGGTATTTGGAGCTTCCAGTGGCAAGGGCGGGCTGGGCTGGTACATCTTCCAGAACCGCAACGAGTTATACACAGATCGCGTGTTCGCGGGGCTGGCGGCGGTGGTGATCATCGGACTGCTTGTGGAAAACCTGGTGTTCGATACCGTGGAGCGTTTCACGGTCAGGCGCTGGGGCATGCAGCGCTGATAGCCTCGGCGCAGAGCCGCGCAGCAGTCAAAAAAAGGCGGCCCCGAGGGGCCGCCTTGCACTTGTGTACGTCGCGGATTACAGCTTCAGTCCCAGCGCCTTGGCCACGCCGGCGGCGTAGGCGGGATCGGCCTTGCGGAAGTGTTCCAGCTGGCGGCGCTGGATTTCTTCCGGCACGCCAGCCATGTGGCGGCCGATGTTGCCGAACAGCAGCTCCTGCTGTGCGGGCGTCATCAGGCGGAACAAGGCGCCCGGCTGGGAGTAGTAGTCATCGTCCACGCGGTGGTTCCAGCGCGCTGCGGCCTGGCCGTCCAGCGCCAGCGGCGGCTCGCCTGCCGATGGGGTTTCCTTCCACTCGCCCGCGCTGTTGGGCTCGTAGTTCAGCGTTGCGCCGACGTTGCCGTCGACACGGCCGGCGCCGTCGCGGTGGAAGCTGTGGAACGGGCAGCGCGGCGCGTTCACCGGGATCTGGTGGTGGTTGATGCCGAGGCGGTAGCGGTGCGTGTCGCCGTAGGAGAACAGGCGGCCTTGCAGCATCTTGTCCGGCGAAAAACCGATGCCGGGGACCACGTTGGCCGGCGTGAAGGCGGCCTGCTCCACCTCGGCGAAGTAGTTCTCGGGGTTCTTGTTCAGCTCCAGCACGCCGACTTCGATCAACGGATAGTCGCCGTGCGGCCAGACCTTGGTGAGGTCGAAGGGGTTGATGTGGTACGTCGCGGCTTCGGCCTCGGGCATGATCTGCACCTTCAGCGTCCACTTCGGGAAGTTGCCCTTTTCGATGTTCTCGAACAGGTCGCGCTGCGAGCTTTCGCGGTCATGGGCGACCACTTGCGCCGCTTCCTCGTCGCTCAGACAGGCGATGCCTTGCTGCGACTTGAAATGGAACTTCACGTAGAAGCGCTCGCCGTCTTTGTTGATGAAACTGAACGTGTGCGAACCGAAGCCGTGCTGCTGGCGCAGGTTGGCCGGAATGCCGCGGTCGCTCATCAGGGTGGTGACCTGGTGCAGCGATTCGGGATTGAGCGACCAGAAGTCCCAGGCGGCGGTGGCGCTGCGCAGATTGGTCTTGGGGTCGCGCTTCTGCGTGTGGATGAAGTCCGGGAATTTCAGCGGATCACGGATGAAGAAGACCGGCGTGTTGTTGCCGACCAGATCCCAGTTGCCTTCCTCGGTGTAGAACTTGATGGCGAAGCCGCGCACGTCGCGCTCGGCGTCGGCCGCGCCGCGCTCGCCGGCCACGGTCGAGAAACGCAGGAACAGCGGGGTCTGCTTGCCGACTTGGGAAAAGATGTTGGCGCGGGTGTAGCGCGAGATGTCGTGGGTGACGGTAAAGGTGCCGTAGGCGCCCGAACCCTTGGCGTGCACCACGCGTTCGGGGATGCGTTCGCGGTCGAAGTGGGCGAGCTTTTCAATCAGCCAGAAGTCTTCCAACAGCGCCGGGCCGCGCGGGCCGGCCGTCAGCGTGTTGTTGTTGTCGGCCACCGGCGCGCCAGCGGCGGTGGTCAGATGCGTCTTCTTGTCGGTCATAGCACACTCCCTATGAAATGCCTGGAATGCGGGGCCGCAGAAGGGCCCGCGCCGTGTCTGGGATAGCCCGGCATTGCCGGCCTGGGGCCATCTCCGACACATCATAGGGGTCTTGCCTTACTGTGTGAAGTTGATTGATCTATAAAACTTGATAAAGAATAACTATCAAGAAAACCAGGGATCGGCATCGGAAGGCGGCCGCGGGGCGAAAAAAAACCGGTCCGCAAGGGACCGGTTTCTGGTGCGGGAGCAGATATCAGCGGTTGGCTGCGGCTTCCGTCTTGCGCTGCATGGCGCGGGTGATGGACCACTGCTGGGCGATCGACAGGGTGTTGTTGACGCACCAGTAGAGCACCAGGCCGGCCGGGAAGAAGAACATCATCCCGCCGAACACCAGCGGCATGATCATCATGACCTTGGCCTGGACGGGGTCCGGGGGCGTCGGGTTCAGTTTGATCTGCAGGAACATGGTGGCCATCATGATGGCGGGCAGAATGAAGTACGGATCGCGGATCGACAGGTCGTGCACCCACAGGATCCACGGCGCGCCGCGCATTTCCACGCTGGCCAACAGCACCCAGTACAGCGAGATGAACACCGGGATCTGCACCACCATGGGCAGGCAGCCGCCCAGCGGGTTGATCTTCTCGGTGCGGTACATCTCCATCATGGCCGCGTTGAGCTTCTGCTTGTCGTCGCCGTACTTTTCCTTCAGGGCCTGCAGGCGCGGAGCCACCTGCTTCATGCGGGCCATGGAGCGGTAGCTGGCGGCGGCCAGGGGGTAGAACACGGCCTTGATCAGCACGGTCAGCGCAACGATCGTCCAGCCCCAGTTGCCCAGGATGGAATGCAGCCAGGTCATCAGCTTGAACAGCGGCTTGGCGATGATGGTCAGCCAGCCATAGTCGACCACCAGTTCCAGGCCGGGGGCCAGGGCGGCCATGGCCTTCTGGTCCTGGGGACCTACCCACAGGTGCGAATCCACGCGCGTGGCGGCGCCAGGGGCGATCTCGCCCACGGCCTCGATGCTGCGCGCGGCGTACAGGTTCTTCTGCACTTCCAGCAGTTCGTTGGTGCGCGGCTTGCCCTGCGGGGGCACCCAGGCGGTGGCGAAGTAGTGCTGAACCACGGCGATCCAGCCGTTGTCCGATTGCTTGATGTAGCTGGCCTTCTTCTTTTCGATGTCGCTGAAGGTGATCTTCTGGAACTTGTCCTGTTCCGAGTAGACGGCGAAACCGGTGAAGGTGTGATAGAAGCTGGACGTGTCGGCGGGGTCGTTGCCGTCGCGTTCGAGCTGCAGGTACAGGGCGGGCGACACGGGGCCGGCGCTGACGTTGGCCAGGTCGTGGCGCACGTCGATGTCATAGCGGCCGCGGTGCAGGGTAAACGTCTTGGTGACCTTCACGCCGCCCGATTCGCCTTCGAAGGCGACCACCAGGTTGTCGCCGGTCAGCTGGCGCTCCGAGGACACGACGCGGAAAGGCGTCTGGTGCGTGGGGAAGCTCTGGCCGTTGGGGGCGCCGACCACGCCGGTCTGCACCACGTAGTTCAGGCCGGCGGCGCGGTCCAGCAGCACCGTGGGCTTGTCGGGCTGGCCGGTGGCCGGGTACTTCAGCAGTTCGGCGCGCACCAGTTGGGCGCCCATGGTGTCGAACGTCAGGCGCAGCACGTCGGTCGTGATGACGACCTCTTCCGAGCGCGCGGCAGCAGGTGCGGCGGCGCCAGGCACGGCGGACGCGGCGGCAGCCGCCGGGGCGGGCGTGCTGGGCACCGAAGGCGTTGCGTTGTTCGCGGCGGCCTGCGGCTCGCTCGTGGTGGCGGCAGGCGTGGGGCCGAACAGCGACGGCTTGCCGTTATGGATCTGCCAGTTGTTCCATAGGAGCAACAGCGAGAAGGAAAAAATCATCCAGAGGACGGTTCGTCGGATATCCATGGTGCCTACTGAGGTGAATACGGGCCAGCAAAGCCCGCCAGTTTAGCGTCAATCGTGCTCGGTGCGGTGGCTGTGGGAACAGCACGAGGGGCCATTGGTTCCCTTGGACGGCGGAACCGGGTCCAATCCGCCCGGCGACCAAGGGTGGCAGCGGCCGATGCGCCGGACTGCCAGCCAGAAGCCGCGCCAGGCGCCGTGGCGCTCGATCGCTTCGATCGCATACGCCGAGCAGGTCGGGGTAAAGCGGCACTGCCGGCCGATCCAGGGGCTCAGGAAAAACCTGTAGAACCGGATCGGGGCAATGAGTAAAGCCTTGATCATCGCGCTATCCGCTCAAAGTGAGCGTCCACTTCGGCTCTGGCCGCGCGTTTCAGCGCGGTAAGCGTGGCGGGCGCAACCTTGCTATGCAGGCGCACGACGTAATCTTTGGCCGGCAATCCCAGGCGCCGGTGGCGGAACGCTTCGCGGATGACCCGCTTGATGGCGTTGCGCGTACTGGCGTGGGCGGCGAACCGCTTGGCGATCACCAGGCCCAGACGCGCGCAGGCGTCCTGGCCGGGAGGCAGATCATTGGGAGCCGCGCTCACAATGAAGAACGCCCCTCGGGCAAGACGCCGGCCTTTGAGGGCGGCGGCGAACTCGGAGGGGCGATGCAGCCGCGCCTCCGGCGGAAGCGTGGAGCGCGGCATGGACTGCAAAATCAGGCGTCAGGCTTTTCCGGACAAGCCGGAAAAACAGGACTTAGACGGCCAGACGCTTGCGGCCCTTGGCGCGGCGGGCGTTCAGGATGGCGCGGCCAGCGCGGGTTTTCATGCGCACGCGGAAACCATGGGTGCGCTTGCGACGGGTAACGGAAGGTTGGTAGGTACGTTTCATGGACGATCCACAAAAAGAACAAAAGTCAGAAGGGACCTGCCCGGAAGGGTTCCTGGTCGCGTATTCAGGAAGCGGGTATCTAATGAGCATTTTTGCAACAGGTGCAAAAAACAGCTCGTAGACGGGGCTCTGACCGGGAAACCCCGGGCGACGCATTAGAAGCAAAACCAGGCAGTTGCGTGGGCGGCAGGCATCGTTAGACACCATTGCCCACAAGCGCGGCTAAGCTCCCTGTGGAACCTTCTGACAGACAGAATTCGGAAAAGCCCACCATTTCAGCAAGTTTTCCCTGTCTTGTCAAACAGTTAAGGCAGCGCTGCGTGGACGCTTATGCCCTACCCTGTGGATAACCCCAGCCCAGGCAAGGTAGAATCGAGGTTTGAATAAGAGCGACATGAAAGAATTCTGGCAGACCTGCGTCAGTCGTCTTGAGCAGGAACTCCCCCCCCAACAAATCAGCGCGTGGATACGACCGCTGGTCCCGCTTGCGTACGACGAAACGCAGGCG